>DAOLRO010000124.1:0-8348 GCA_035418665.1 Phycicoccus sp. | reverse complement strand
ACCGTCGCCTTCCAGTTGGCGCGGCGCGAGCGGGTGTTGGAGCGCGACATCTTCCGCTTCGGAACGGCCACGTCAGGTCCTCTTCTCTTCGTCGGTGGTGGACGGCTCGGCCGCAAGGCCCTTGAGCGCCGCCCACCGGGGGTCGATCAGGTCGTGCTGGTGGTCGGGGTCCTCCACGAGCCGCATGCCGCACTCGACACACAACCCGGGGCAGTCCTCCCGGCACACCGGTTGGAACGGCAGCATCGGCACCACCGTGTCCCGGAGCACCGGCTCGAGGTCGATGAGACCGTCCTCGACCGTGAACTCCTCGGCCAGTTCCTCGTCCCCCACCTCACGGTGATGGGCCGCTCGATCGGCGTAGGCGAACAGTTCCTGGAAGACCGCGTCGACCTCTTCGGTCACGGGATCCAGGCACCGCACGCACGCGCCGGTCGCCTTGGTGCGGACCGAACCCGTGACCAGGATGCCCTCGACGACGGACTCCAGGCGCAGGTCGAGGGCGATCGGCTCGCCCTCCTCCACGCGCATGACGTCGGTGCCGAAGTCAGCCGGTGCCTCGACGGTGCGCGTCAACTCGGTCATCGAGCCGGGTCGCCGACCGACCTCCTTGGTGTCCAGCACCAGGGGGTTCCGGGGGTCGAGCCGGGTCATGACGGATCTGCCTTGCATGTCGAGGGGTTCGGCACCGTCCGTGGGCGGACATGGGCCGACGCACCAGAGTACCGGAGCGCGGGCATGCCACAAACTCGCCGACCTCCTCAGGACGGAGGATGCAGGGCGGCCCGAGCGAGGACCTTGTCGATCTCGGGATTGATCCGATCAGCTGCGGTGGCCGCAAACGTCGCGGTGATGTGGTCACCCGCACGGTGGACCACGACGTGACCGATCACCAGCGGGCATGTCGTGCCCGGGCAGATCACCGGTGTGAGGTCGATGAAGGTCGAGCCCTTGACCCGTTCGGAGGCGAGGAACATCGCCTGCCTCCCCAATCCCCGGATCGCGCCGGCCTTGTCGAAGGCGCAGGCCCCCAGGTCGCGCACGTGGTCGGCGGCGCAGACGTCGAGATCGTTGGGCGAGCGTGGGGAGTTGCCGATGGCCACGACGGGTATGCCGTGGGCCGCCAGTTCGTTCCATCGCTCGGCAAAGGCGGTGGCCAGGACATCGGTGCGACTGTCTCCGGGCGCGAGGGTGATGCCGCCGTTGGCCGAGGTGACGACGACATCCGGCCTCAAGCCGGGGATCAGTTTCATGACCCGTGCGTTCCACTCATCGCACTCGACATAGGGCTCGCCCCAGAGTGCCGCCGGATGTGCCGCGAAGGCACACGAACTCTTACCGACCGTGAGGACCTTCCAATGCCTCTCCCGGGCGCCCACTTCGAGCGCGGGCAACCACTGCATCGCCTTGGAGTCACCGACGAGAGCGACGGTCGTGGTCCCGGCCGGATCGCCGAAGGTGCAGACCACTGGCTCGACGGCCTCGCGGTCGACCTGGCAATGATCGACGTCGGCCTTGGGCCGATCCAGACCGGCATCGAGTGGATCGGGCGTCACCCAGTCCCCCGGCTCGGGCAGCGGCGCGTCCGCGGACGAACCCAGCGGCAGGGTGTTGGCGCCCAACTCACTCACGTCAGGGCGAACCCCGGACGCGGGTGTGGTCACGAAAGGTGAACGCCACTGGAGGAGGAGGCTTCCCGCCGCGACACCCGTGAGCGAGAGCGCCAACCCCATGACCAAGGCGGGGCGAGCGTTGCGCCCCAGTCCGCGAGCCCAGCCCGACGCGCGATGAATGGGCTGCTCCAACCACCGGTGGCTGGCCCACGCCGGCAGGAGGGAGCCAGCGACGAGCAGCACCTTCATCCAGCCGGTCGTGAAGTCACGCAGCGCCCACTGGCCGAGGACCAGCACCGGCCAGTGCCAGAGGTAGATCGAATACGACAGACCACCCAGCCAGACCAGTGGCCTCCACCCGAGCACGCGACTCACGGTGTTGGCGGGCACCGCCCACCCTGACAGGACAACGCCAGCCGTCCCGACGGTCGGGATCGCCGCGAGCCAGCCCGGCCACGCGGTCCGCGGCGTGATGAGCAGTGCCGCCCCGAGAAGGGCGACCAGGCCCACGGCAGCCAACCACCCGGCATACCGGATCGGCAGCAGCGACAGCGAGCGTTCGAGGCGGGAGGTGCCCCAGATGGCCAGCCCGGCGCCGATGGCGAGTTCCCACGCGCGGGTCGTCGTCACGAAGTAGGCCCGGGCCGGATCCTGCGCGGTCAGCCAGAGCGACCAGGCGAAGGAGGGAACCGAGATCACGAGCAGGAGTCCGCCCACGAGGCCCAGGCGAGGGCCACCGCCACGGTCGAAGTGCCCTGGCAGGAGGCGACGGCCCAGGAGGGTGGCCACGATGAGCAGCAGGGGCCAGAGGACGTAGTACTGCTCCTCGACGGCCAACGACCAGTAGTGCTGGACCGCCGATGGGACCGCGTCGGAGGCCAGATAGTCGACCGCTCGGTTCGCCAAGGTCCAGTTGACGACATAGACGGCCGCGGAGACGACGTCATGGCCGAGGTCTGCCAGCCGGCGCCCCGGCACGACGAACCACCCGACCGTTGCGGTGACGACCAGGACGAGAATGGCGGCGGGGAGCAGCCGCCGGGCCCGCCGCGCCAGGAACGCCGGCCACGAGATGGTGCCTCGCTCCCCCAACTCCCGCACGAGTAAGCCGGTGATGAGGAAGCCGGAGAGAACGAAGAAGACATCCACCCCGAGGAAACCGGCCCGGATCGGCAACCCCGCGTGATAGGCCATGACGAGCAGGACCGCGACGGCACGCAGTCCCTCGATGTCGGGCCGGAAGGCCGAGCTGCTGGCCTGGCCGTCCCGGTCGCCGTCAGGCCTGGTCACGCAGCCGGGTCAGGAGCGCGTCGTGGACGGCATCGGGCACGAGCCCCCGGACGTCACCGCCGAGGCGCACGACCTCCTTGACCAGCGAACTCGACACGTGCTCGAGCGCTGGGTCGCCGGGCAGGAAGACGGTCTCCAGACCGGTGAGGTGCTTGTTCATGAGCGCCATCGGCAACTCATAGGCGAAGTCGGTGCCGCTGCGCAGACCCTTGATGACGACGGGCACGTCGAGGTCCCGGCAGACGTCGACGAGGAGTCGGTCGGCGAAGGCCTCGACGCGGATCGTGGCCCCGCGGCCCTGCTGCCCGGGCAGGTCAGCGACGGCCGCCTCGATGAAGGCGAGGCGCTCCTCGATCGTGAAGGTGCCGGCCTTGGCAGGGTTGTGGAGCACCGCGACGATGAGCTCGTCGTAGAGCGCGGCGGCTCGACGGATCACGTCAACGTGGCCGACCGTCAACGGGTCGTAGGACCCCGGCGCCAGGGCCCTCCGGATCGGTTGCTCGCTCACGAGAGGCAACCTAGCAACCCGCGAACCACAACGCGGTCTCTCCGTAGCGCCGGACTTTCTCCGCCGTCCACCCAACTGGCCACGTCGGCTCGGGCGAGCGGGTCGAACGCTCGACGATGACGAGGGCGTCATCGGCCAGCCAGTCATCGGTCGCGAGGGCCTCGAGGACCGCTGTCAGGTCGCTCTCAGCCAGGTCGTAGGGCGGGTCGATGAACACCAGATCGAACGTCCCCTGACGCTGGGGCTCGGTCTCCTGCGTGGCGTATGCCGTGGGCCGGCTCCCGAGGTAGGTCGCCACCGTGGTCGGCCGGGCCCGGACCCCGGGCAGCGCCAGGCCCTTGATGTTGTCGGCGATGACCTTGGCCGCGCGACGGTCGGACTCAACGAGCACCACCTCGGCGGCGCCGCGGCTGGCGGCCTCGAGACCGAGTGCTCCGCTGCCGGCATAGAGATCGAGGACTCGTGCGCCTTCGAGGAGGTCGCGGGCCTGGAGGGCCGAGAAGAGGGCTTCGCGGACCCGGTCGCTCGTGGGCCGGGTGCCCGAGCCCGGAGGTGTGCGCAGCGTCCGGCCACCGGCGCGTCCGGCGATGATGCGGGTCATCGCGCTGCCCCGTTTGGTCGACTCCTGGCCGACCAGCGGCTGGATGACGAAGGTCCAGCTCCTCGACCGGACATGTCAGCCCCGCTCCAGGAAGGCGGCCTGCTCGACATCCAGGCGCGCGGCCAGCGCGGCGGCCAGCGCCGGATGCTGCGCCAACTCCGGGTCGGCGTCAATGAGAGCGAAGGCATCCTCGCGCGCCTGCTCGATGAGGTCCTCGTGCTCGAGGACGTGGAGGAACTCCAATTGGGTACGGCGACCGTGCTGGGCCGCGCCGAGGATGTCGCCCTCGCGCCGCTGGGTGAGGTCGAGGCGGGCGAGTTCGAAGCCGTCCGTGGTGGCCGCAACGGCCCGGAGCCGCTCCCCCGCTGGTGACTCCGGGGTGGCGCCGGTCATCAGCACACAGAGCCCGGGAAGGCCACCTCGCCCGACGCGGCCCCTGAGTTGATGGAGCTGGGAGACCCCGAAGCGGTCGGCATCAAGGACCACCATGACCGAGGCGTTGTGCACGTCGACCCCGACCTCGATGACAGTGGTCGAGACCAGGACGTCGATCTCACCGCGAGTGAAGGCGAGCATCGTCGACTCCTTCTCCTCGGCCGGGAGTCGCCCGTGGAGCATGCCTAGGCGCAGTCCCGCGAGGGCCGGGGTCTCGGCCAGGAGTGCGAGGGTGGCGAGCACGCTGTGCAGTGGACGCGCGGGACCCTCCGCCGCGTCCTGGGCTCCGTCAGTCTGTGCACCGTCCATCCCGCCGTCGGGCCAGCCATCTGATTCGGTGGGCCCACCTGCGGACGGCGAGCCCACGGCATACAACTCGTCCTCGGGAGGGTCGTCGTCACCGATCCGGGGGCAGACCACATAGGCCTGGCGACCCAGTCGGATCTCGTCGGCCACCTTGTGCCATGCGCGGTCGATCCAATCGGGTCGCGACTCGGGGATCACCGTGGTCGTGATCGCTCCACGGCCAGCGGGCAGTTCGCGCAGGGTCGACGTCTCGAGGTCACCGAAGACCGTCATCGCGACCGTGCGGGGGATCGGCGTGGCGGTCATGACGAGGACGTGCGGCGGCGACTCGCCCTTGCCGCGCAGGGCATCACGCTGCTCGACGCCGAATCGGTGCTGCTCGTCGACGACGACGAGCGCAAGGTCGGCGAACTGGACGTGCTCCTGGAGCAGGGCGTGCGTGCCGACGACGATGCCGGCTTGACCGCTGGCGATCTCGAGGAGGGCCTTCTTCCGCTCGGCCGCGGACTGGCTGCCCGTGAGCAGGGCGACCCGAGTGCCGATGACACTGCCCCCGAGGAGTCCACCCTCGGCCAGGTCGCCGAGCATGCCGGTGATCGAGCGGGTGTGCTGCGTGGCAAGCACCTCGGTCGGGGCGAGGAGCGCGGCCTGACCTCCGGCGTCGATGACCGTGAGCATGGCCCGCAGAGCCACGAGGGTCTTGCCCGAGCCGACCTCGCCCTGGAGGAGTCGGTGCATCGGTGTCTCGGCGGCGAGATCGGCCTCGATCTCCGTCCCGATCTCTCGTTGTCCGTTGGTCAGCTCGAAGGGCAGTCGAGCGTCGAAGGCGGCTTGGATGCCCGCACTGATCGAGCGGCGAGCCACCGTGCGCTGGCCGGCCGCGAGGGCCCGCCGTCTGGCCAGGGCGAGTTGGAGCAGGAGGGCTTCCTCGTAGCGCAGGCGTCTGCGAGCGACCTCGATCTCGGCCCACGAGTCGGGAGTGTGGATGCCGCGGAGCGCATCGAGACGCGAGGGCAGGTCGCGACGATCGAGGATCTCCTCCGGCAGGGCATCGTCGGCGTCGTCGAGCAGGTCGAGCACGGTGCGCACCGTCTCCGTGACCTTCCAGGTCGGCAGGTTGCCGACGGCGAGATAGATCGGGATGAGGTCCTTGCGCTCGCCTGCGTCGAAGTCATCGAGCAGCGTGTAGCCCGGGTGGGTGAGTTGGAGGGATCGGTTGAACTGGCCGACGGTGCCAGCGAAGAGTCCGCGCGCGCCCGGTCGAAGCTTGTGCTCGTGGCCGTGGGCGTTGAAGAAGGTGATGTCGAGGTCGTGCGTGCCATCGGTGATGACGGCCTGCAGCATCCTCCCCCGCCGGTTCTTCATCGGGCGTGTGGTCGCGGTCTTGACCTCGGCAACGGCGACGACATAGTCACCGATCTTCAGGCCGCCGAGGTCGCTCTCCCTGGGGCGATAGCGGCGGGGCCAGAAGGCCAGCAGGTCGCTCACGGTCTCGAGGCCGCGGGCCTTGGCGAATTTATTTGCGTCGACCTTGGGCAGGAGTTTGGTCAGGAGCGTGGCTTCAGTGGTCATTGGGCCACCACCTTCACTCCACGCCGATGAGGAGTGGATAGGCGCTTTGGCCACCCTCGAGCACGATGACCTCGGCGTGGGCCGCTTCGTCGCGGATGGCGTCCTCCAGTCTCGACAGCAACTCCGGGGTCGCGCCCTCGCCCGTCAGGAGGGTGACCAACTCGCCGCCGGCGCGCAGGAGTCGCTGCACGACCTCGATGGCGATCTCGGCCAGGTCATCGCCGACGAGGACGATGTCACCGTCGACGATGCCCAGGGCATCGCCTGGCACGCAGTGCCCACCGGAGGTCAACGCCTCCTTGCTCGCGATGGTGACGGCGCCGTGTCGGGTTGCGCGGGCGGCGCCGGCCATGGCGATGACGTTGTCCTGGACGGACATCGTCGGGTCATGGACAGCCATGGCCGCCAGGCCTTGGACCGCCGTGCGGGCAGGGATCACGTGGACGGCCATGCCCTCCTGTGCCGCGGCAGTCACCGCGGCCTCCGCGGCGAGCACGGTGTCCTTGTCGTTGGGGAGCAGAAGAACCGAGTGTGCCCCCGTCGCGCGGGCACCCTCGAGGAGTTGCCCGGCTGACGCCCTCGCGCCCGGCGAGGAGGACACCACGACCGCACCGGCTTCCTTGAGGATCGCCGCGATGCCGGGACCGGCCGCGCAGGCCACGACTCCGATGGTGTTGCGCTCGCGGTGACGACCGATCTGATCAGCGAAATTCGTGACGATGATCCGTCGCAGACGTCCCGCGTCGATCCCTGCCTCGATGGCGGCACCCACGTCGTCGACGTGGACGTGGACGCTCCACAGGTCAGGCCCCCCGACGACGATGAGCGAGTCACCGAGCCCGTCGAGGACGACCGTCAGGGCGTCGACCCTGTCCTCGTCGGAGTCCTCGACGAGGTACATGACCTCGTAGTCGGGTCCGGCCAGCGAGTTATCGGATGCTCCGTCCGGCCCCGTGTGGCTGGACCGATCACCACTCGAGACTTCGATGACGTCGGCGTCCACCGCCATGACCGACACGGACTCATCGCCCGCACGATGCCACTCGTCACGTCGTATGAGTGCCGTGCCTCCGCCCAGCACGTCGGACAGATCCCCGCTCCAAGCGCCCGTCAGCACCCGGTGCAGGGACTCCAACATGAGCACGCATCCGGCTCCGCCGGCGTCGACGACCCCGGCTCTGGCCAGCGCCTCGAGTTGCTCGGGTGTGCGCGCGAGCGCTACCTGTGCCCCCTCGAGAGCGGCCTCGACGACGGGGACGAGATCGTCGCCACGGTCCGCCGCCAAGCGCGCGGCCGCGGCTGCGGCGTCGGCGACGCTGAGAATCGTGCCCTCCTGGGGGTGGGCCACCGCCTTGCGGGCCATGCTGGCACCGCGTTCGAAGCAGGTCGCGATGGCCGATGCATCGAGATCGACGTATTGGTTCTCGATCACCACCTGGCACAGGCCCCGCAGGATCTGGCCGAGGATGACCCCAGAGTTCCCTCGACCCGAGAGCAGCACGGCCCGGCTGAGCGTCTCGCACTCCTCGACGAGGGAGGCCGTCCCCAAGATGCCCCGCCTCGTGTGCGCCTCGATGACCTGGTCAAGGGCGCCGTCCAGGGTGAGATAGAGGTTGGTGCCGGTGTCCCCGTCCGGCACCGGGTAGACGTTGAGGGCATCGAGTTCGCTGCGGCGGGCAGCGAAGGCGGCGCGCGTGAGCAGCACCCAGTGCCGGGCGTCGTCGGCGGTGTAGGTCTGGCTCACGCTGACATGCTAGGGGTCGAGACCGACGCCGTTTTGGCAGGGAGCGCTCCCCTCGGATACGCTCTTCCGGTTGCGCTGTTGTCGGTGTGCCCATCCGGGCCCGCCCCCAACTGAATTGGTTCAGTCCGATTCGACACGGCAGGCGACACAGAATCAAGACCTATTCAAGGAGATCACCCGTGGCTGCCAACTGCGATGTCTGCGGCAAGGGACCCGGCTTCGGCCACAGCATCTCGCACTCGCACCGCCGCACCAAGCGTCGCTGGAACCCCAACATCC
>DAOLRO010000123.1:4896-8382 GCA_035418665.1 Phycicoccus sp. | reverse complement strand
ACCGCGAACACAACAGACGCATCCTGCACGCCGCCCGCACCGGCACCCCGAGACCGTCGCGCGAACACCACGACTACGACTTCCACCACCACCTCGCAGGACACACCAAGCCGACCACGCACACCGCACGGTCCGCGCGATCCGGCCAACCGGCAGGACGAGGCCGACATGGCGAGATGCACCGCCAAGTCCTCATCGACATCCCCGCCAACGGCACCACTCTCGACCAGCACTACCGGCCGCGCCGAATGGAATACGACGAACCACCTTTCTGATCCTGCGTTCTGGGTCGAGAAGCTCTGGCCTCGACAGCGCCGGCTTCATCGAGTCGACCACGAGGCTCTGTGCTGATCACTGATCCGCGGCACCCTCACAGGGAGATCACCTCGTCACTCGGCATACGGCAACTAGTCTGGCGAGGGTGCGAGCAGTGTCGATCGTCGGCGGTGGCATCGCCGGACTGACCTTGGCGGCGGCGCTCGATCCCGAGCGCTTCGAGGTCACCGTGTACGAGGCGCAGCTCGAGCGAGCGGGCTTCGGCGGGGCCCTGACGATCTGGCCCGACGCCCAGCGAGCCCTCCGACGGGTGGGCGCCTGGGACCTTGCACTTGGCACTGGGGCACGCGCTGATTCGGCTCGCACCGAGTCGGCCAGAAACCAGCCCCATGAAGAACGGGCGCCCCACGAACAATCAACTCGCCACCTTCCGATGGCCTTGCGAGACCTCCGCAGTGGGCGTCCCATCACCGCGGCACGACCGGCGCCCTTCGCGATCGTGCCTCGACCTCGACTCCTCGCAGCGCTTCGAGAACGGGTGCCGCAAACGGTCCGGTTCGTCGAGCAGGAAGTGACGGACCCCTCCGGCCTGTCCGCCGACCTCGTCATCGGCGCCGACGGAGTGCGGTCGAACGTGCGGGCCCTCGTCCACCCCGCATCAGCCGAACGCCGAGCCACCCCGTGGGTCGCCCTCCGTGGTCGCCGCAGCAGCGACGGGAACAGCCAGCTGAGCCCCGATGCCTACGGTGAGTATTGGGGCCGCGCGGGACTCTTCGGCATCGTGCCGGTGCCCGGCTGGGGCACGTACTGGTTCACCAGCCACCGCAGCACCCTCGGACCAGAGCCCTTGGATGTGACCGAGGTGCTGGACGAGGCCCGCGAGGTCTTCGCCAGGTCAGCACCCGTCGTGCAGGAGACCTTGGCGGACGCGGGACATGACACGAGCGAAACCACGGCCACCCGACTCTGGGTGACGCGCGCACTCCCGCGTTATGTGAGCGGCCGCTACATCGTCATCGGGGACGCTGCCCACGGCATGACCCCCAATCTGGGCCACGGGGCCTGCGACGCGATCGTGGACGCCGTCACCCTTGCAGAGGCCTTCGCCCGCGACCACACCGACGGCCACAACAGCGAGCCCAACCACAAGCCCAACCACGAGCCCCACGACGACCGCCTCCTCCGATGGCAGGCCACCCGGGTGCCAGCCACCCAACTCACCAAGGCCATGTCCGGCACCGTCATGCGGCTCGCGCTGAGCGGCGTCAGCGCACCCCTGGCCGAACTGCGTTCGCGCGTCAGCCGAGCAGCGAGGCCATCTTCTTCGCGATGAGGTCCGTCGCCCGCTGCGGCGCCAAGCGCGAGAACCGGTCGAGCATCCCCGCGTCCTTGCCGATCGTGATCCGATACCTGCCCTTCACGACGGCCTCGATGATCTGTCGGGCTGCTTCACTCGGCTCGGTCATCGGGAACTTGCTCTCCTCGACGGATGCCTCGTCGTTCCCACCGATCGTCGTGACACCGGAGTTCGTCGAGATTCCCGTCTTGATCGCACCCGGGAAGACCACGGTGACGGCGACCGACGTGCCCCGCACCTCGGCATACAAACCCTCGGTGAAGAGTTTCACGGCCGCCTTGCTCGCCCCATAGACGCTCTGGCCCGGGACCGGACAGAAGCCACCCATCGACGAGACGTTGACGATGCAGGCCTCCGGCCGCGTGAGCAGTCCGGGCAACGCCGCCTTCGTGGTGTGGACGACGCCCCAGAAGTTGACGTCCATGACCCGATGCATGTCCTCGATCGACAGATCCACGACCTTGACGAAGGGCTGGATGATGCCGGCCACATTGAGCAGGCCATCGATCGATCCGTGCGCTCCCACGACCTCCGCCATCACCGCGTCCACGCGCGCGCGATCGGTCACGTTGACCTCGTGCGTGGTCAGGCGATCCCCGACCGCCCCACCGGCCAGACGAGCGGTCTCCCACAAGGCCTCGGCCTTGAGATCCAGGGCCGCCACGCGGGCCCCACGAGCCAGTAACCCGAGAACCACCTCGCGCCCGATCCCGTTGCCGCCACCGGTCACCACGAACGTCTTGCCTTCGATCCTCATGCACTCATCCTCCCCGACCAGCGCTTCACGGCCGAAGAGTGTGACCGACCAGTCGGATCACTTCGGCGGCAATGACCTCGCATAGTCGATGCCATGCTGCATCAGGTCGTGCAACTTCTCGTCGTCACCGAGGACATCCGCGTCCGCGAGCAACCAGCCATTCATCGTGCGCCCCTGCATGTGCATTGGTTGCACATGGTCGTCGATGAGTTCATGCCCCGTCTTGGGGTCGACCCGCAGCATCAGCGACCCCTTGCTGCCGGCCCCGACGGCCATGTTGCCGTCGAGCATCCAGCCGATGCCTCCGAACATCTTCTTCTCGGTCATCCCCGGCTCGTCCTCCATCCGGGCGCGGATCCGAGCAGCGAGGTCCTCGTCGTAGGCCATGGGGCGAGTATGCCGTCAGCGCGGGAGCGGTGAATAGACGACGAAACCGTTGCCCTGGTTGTCATACACGACCGCCCGGCGCTCGTGCGCGTCGTCATAGGGCGCCCGCAGGATGGCACCGCCAGCGGCCTCGATTGCGGCGGCTGCCGCATCCACGTCCGCCGTCTTCAGCCCGACGACGACCTGCCCGGGGATCGGGTGATCGACGCGCGTCGCGAGCGCCAGGGTCACTGACCCGCCGTCGAAGGCCGCGAAGTGCCCACCGTCGCGGAACTTCATCGTCATCCCGAGTGACTCATAGAAGGCGATCGAGGCGTCGAGGTCGTCGGTGGACAGCATGATCATTCGGGCGTCGAGGTCGGACATGGTCTTTCGCTTTCTCTCGGTGCGGGTCAGGTCCCGCAATAGGTGACATAGGAATCGGTGAAGGACGCCGGAGCAGGCGCCGCATAGCGCTCCAGCCCAGGTCGCTCGGTGAAGGGCTGGCTCACGGCGTCGAGTAGGGCATGGGTAGGCGCCAGGTCGCCCAATTGCGCTGCAGCGAGCGCCTCCTCGACGAGATGGTTGCGAGGGATGTATGCCGGGTTGACCGCATCCATGGACGTCGCCACTTCCTCGGGCCGGGTCGCGGACGGGATCCCGGACAGAGCTGCCAGCCAACGGTCGCGCCACGCCTCCCAGACGCCCCGGTCCACGACAAGCTCCCCGA
>DAOLRO010000123.1:0-4796 GCA_035418665.1 Phycicoccus sp. | reverse complement strand
CGGAGCACCTTGGACAGCATGCGGAAGGTGCGCGTGTGGTCGAGCCGCTCCCGGCCCATCAGTTCGAGCAGCTCATCGACCAGTCCCAACGCCACCTCGGCATCAAGACCGACGACGTGATCGAGACCCAACTTGGCCGCCATTCGAGCCAGATACTCCGCGCGAAAGGCCTTGTCGAACAAGCGAATCCGCTCCGTCGCAGCCTCGATCAGCTCCGCATCGGCACCTGGATCCGGAGCCAACAAGGGAAGGAGCGTCTCGGCATACCGGGCCAGATCCCACTGCGCGATCGAGGGTTGGGCACCGAAGCGATAGCGCCCCATCGCGTCGATCGACGAGAACACAGCCCCCGGATCGTGGGCCTCCAGGAAAGCAGCCGGCCCGTAGTCGATCGTCTCGCCCGAGAGCGTCATGTTGTCGGTGTTCATCACGCCATGGATGAAGCCGAGCGACATCCACTGCGCAATCAGCCGCGCCTGTGCCGACACCACGGCCGACAGCAGCCCCAGCCAATCGCCCTCCACGACCTCGGGGTGGTGCCGACGACGCACGTAACCAGCAAACGCCACCTGCTGCGCGTCACTCGCCCGCATCCTCACCAACTCCGCCATGCCCACCCGCAGATGCGACGCGGCCACTCGGGTCAGCACCGCGCCAGGCAGGGGGCCCGCCTCGCGCCAGACGGACTCCCCGGTCGTCACCGCCGCGAGCGCCCGCGTCGTCGGCACCCCCAAGGCGTGCATCGCCTCGCCCAGGATGTATTCGCGCAGCACCGGCCCCACCGCAGCTCGACCGTCACCACCACGCGAGAAGGGCGTCCGACCCGAACCCTTCAAGGCAATGTCCCGCCGCCGTCCCTCACGGTCGATGACCTCGCCGAGCAGGTTGGCCCGGCCATCCCCCAGAAGTGGGCTGAACTGCCCGAACTGGTGCCCGGCATACGCCTGCGCAAAGGGCATGCTGCCCGGGGCGATCGCATTCCCCGCCAACACGGCGACACCCTCCGGGCTCCGCAGCCACTCCGAGTCCAGCCCCAACTCGACCGCCAAGGCTTCATTGACGAGCAGCAGCCCCGGCGCGGCGACGGGCACCGGGTCGATGCGTACCCCGAGCCAGTCGAGCTCGAGCGCAAAGGTGTTGTCGAAGCCCCAGTCCATCCCGCCGGTGCGAGGCACCCCGACATCGGCGAGGCCGTCAGCGTTGGCGTCGTCGGTGACCACAGCGATCGACTCAGCGACCCATCGAGGAGCGGGTCTGCCCGCTGCGCAACATCTCGAGGGCCTTGGCTGCCCTTCGCTCCCGAGTCACGGCCTGCTTGGCCTCACCGACCCAGACCGCGTACTCCTTGCGATGGGTGAAGGCCAACCCTTCGTATGCCGTGCGCAGCGCGGGTTCGTCGGCGAGCGCCGCCGTCAGCTCGGCGGGCATCTCGACCTCGCGGGGTGCCTCGTCGAGCGAGATCGTCGCCGTCACCTCGTCACCGATCTCGACCCCCAGATCAGCGCGGGCCGCCTTGCTCATCCCGATGCAGTTCTGGCCACCCATGACAGCCAGTCGCAGGCGAGCCGACCGACCCTCGATCTCGACCCGAACGGCGGCTCGCTTGCCACCGCCCAATTCGGCGACCTGCGCATCCGACAGCAGGATCGCCGTGGCTGGCCCGAAGGGCTCGAGTGTCGTCGTGACCGTCAGGGTTGAGGGCTGCGTCATGGGCTCAGCCTGCCACCGGAGTCGCGCCCGCCAGCAACTTCTGGTGGTCGCGGTGGATGTGGCGGCTGGCCCACCACCCCGCCACCGCCGCC
Organism: Phycicoccus sp.; assembly: GCA_035418665.1. Taxonomy (GTDB): domain Bacteria; phylum Actinomycetota; class Actinomycetes; order Actinomycetales; family Dermatophilaceae; genus Phycicoccus_A. The sequence goes on along the minus strand of DAOLRO010000123.1, from coordinate 2,994 downwards.
CAGACGAGCGATGCGGGGACGATGACGAGCAGTGACCAGTGCAGCCCCAGGGCATCAGCGGCCAAGGGACCGTGGGGCCCCAGACGCGCGGCGCGCCGCGTGAACCAGTCGGACAAGAAGCCGGTGAGCACCGGGCCCAGCGCAGCCCCGAGCAGGTAGCCAACGGCGAAATTCAGGGCCACCGCGGTCGCGCGCAGATGCGGCTCGACAACATCGGCCAGCGCCGGCACCCAGGCCGTGCTCATGAAGTAGTTGAACATCCAGCCGATACCCAGGATGAGCGCAAACAGCATCGGCCGATGACGTGGCATCAGGAGCGCGATGAACACCAGAGGAGCAGCCAGCGACAACCCCGCGACCCCGACGAGCAGACGGGCCCGAGGCGAACGACGGCTGGCCCGGTCGGCCAACTGGCCCCCGATGAGCAGCCCGATCACGCCGGTCACCCCGATCACCAGACCAGTGCTCATCGACGCTCGCCCCAGCGGCAGGTGGAAATAGCGTTGGAGGAGCGGGACGAGGAAGGTGGCCACGGCATACGAGGCAATTTGGGTGCCCACCCCACTGAGGATCAGCCAGCGCAGCGTCGGGATGGCGAGCAGGTGCCGCAAGGCATCGGTCGTGCTGCGGGTCTCGTAGTCGCGCAACTCCTCGTCCTCGGCCGACCCCGGCACCGCCTCGGGGATGCGCAGCATGAGGAAGGCGAGGACGAAGCCCGGGATCGAGGCGATGACGAAGGGGATCCGCCATGAGCCGGTCGCCTCGACGACCGGACCCACCGTGAGGAAGGCGAGCAGCAGGCCGCCGGGGATGCCAAGTTGCAGCACGCTGATGGCGCGCGAGCGGTGATCAGCGTGAAAGACGTCGAAGATCGTGGCGTTCGCGGCCGGAGCATAGGACGCCTCGCCGATCCCGACGCCGAGCCGGAAGGCCACGAGCGACCACAGCGACCACGCCCCGCCACTCAGGGCGGTGAACAGGCTCCACGCGATGAGGCCCCCGGCCATCACCTTGCGGCGCGACCCCTGGTCGGCAACCCGGCCGAGCATGATCCCGGCGATCGCGTAGACGACGGTGAACGAGGAACTGATCAGCCCGATGTCGCCATCGCTCAGCCCGAACTCGGCCTTGATCGGCTCGACGATGATCGCGGGGATCGCGCGGTCATAGAAGTTGAGGATGTTGGCGAGGGTGAGCAGGGTCAGAATGCCCGCAGCCGACATCCCGCGCTTGGCCGTGACGACCGGTCCGGGCGGGGTGCCCGGCGCAGGGGTCGGCGTGGGCGGGGAGGTCACCACTCCAGCATTGCCCAACGGCCCGCCCACGTCGAACGTGAGGTCCGATCCGTGGCGCAGGTCCTATGTTGTGGCCATGATCTACGCCGCGCTCGTCCTCGCCGCCCTCGCTGCAGCTCTGCACGTCTACATCTGGTGGCTCGAGTCGATCGCCTGGACCACCCCGGCCGCACGCAAGGTCTTCCGCACCTCGCCGGCGGAGGCCGAGGCCACCAAGTTCCTCGCCTACAACCAGGGCTACTACAACCTCTTCCTCGCCCTGATGGTGGTCGCCGGGATCATTGCGTATGCCGTGGGCCAGGTCATCGTCGGACTCACCTTGGTCATGGCCGGAGTGGGTGCGATGGCTCTGGCCGCAGTGGTCCTGGCGAGCGCGAGTGCGGCCCACCGACAGGCGGCCATGCGCCAAGGACTCTTCCCCGTGCTCGCCCTCGTTGCTGCGGCCGTCCACCTGGCCCTCTGACCCAGAGCCCTTCGGACCGGAGGCCTGTGATCTGACGCGTGCCGGGCCTAACCTCCAGACATGACTGATCAGCCTGTGGCCGTCGGTGCCGTCCTCGAGCAGGACCACCGAGTCATCGACCAACATTTCGCGACCTTCGCGGCGAAACTGGCGGGGGGCCGGGTCGACACCGAGCAATTGGGCGCTGGCTCGACCGGCCTGCGCCGGCACATCTGGGTGGAGGAGGAGATCCACTTCCCGCCCCTTCGAGCCGCGGGGATGATGGGCCCGATCATGGTCATGCTCCGCGAGCACGGCGAGATCTGGGATCTGCTCGACGCCCTCGACGAGGGTCTCGCTGGCGGCGCAGACGCAGCGACACTCACGCCGACGTGGGAGTCCTTGGCCCAGACCCTGGAGGCGCACAACCTCAAGGAGGAGCGCATCCTCTATCCGAGCGGTGACCAGGTCATCGATGAGGAGACGGCGCACCAGATCCTCGAGGCCCTGGATGGCGAATTGCCCGAGGGCTGGACCTGCGAGATGTCCGGCCGCTCCTGAACGAGCCCAACGGTTCCTGTTTTTCACAATCTGTGGTGTGATTAATCCATGTCCGCAGATCCTGACCTCGACGTCCGCAACGACCCGCCCGCTCGCCGCCACCAACTCATCTTCGAGACCTACGGCGCCCTCGAGCCCGGCACTGCCTTCGTTCTCGTGAACGACCACGACCCCAAGCCGCTCTACTACCAGTTCGCTGCCGAGCACGAGGGAGACTTCACCTTCGACTACCTTGAGTCGGGCCCCGAGACCTGGCGCGTCCGCATCGGCCGACCGGAGGCCTGACATGACACTGACCCTCGAGGCCACGCTTGGTGACCTGGTGACCGCCGACCCCCGACGCGCCCGCGTGCTCGAGGACTTCGGCATCGACTACTGCTGCAGCGGACACCGCACGGTGAGTCAGGCCGCCAATGATGCCGGGCTCGACGAGGGCGAGGTCCTCCGCGCTCTGGACCTGCCCAACCCTCCGGAGCCCGCGGTGGTCTCCTCCGTCGTCCGACAGAGCGCCGAACTCGCCCACGACATCGTCGACACCCACCACGCCTACCTGTGGGAGGAGATGCCGCGCCTGCTGGCCCTCGTGGAAAAGGTCCATGGCGTCCACGGCGAGCGCCACCCCGAACTGGCCGCGGTCCACGAGGCCTTCGCTTCTGCCGTCGAGGGTCTCGATCCGCACATGACCCGCGAGGAGCG
>DAOLRO010000122.1:0-8409 GCA_035418665.1 Phycicoccus sp. | reverse complement strand
GGTCCGCGCGAACCCATGCCCTGACCGGCGCCACCGACCTGACCACCGGCCTGCCGGGACATCGACTCACCCCAACCACGCAGGCGCGGGAGGAGGTATTGGAGTTGGGCGAGTTCGACCTGCGCCTTGCCCTCCTTGGACTTGGCGTGCTGGGCGAAGATGTCGAGGATCAGCGCGGTGCGGTCGATGACCTTGACCTTGACGACGTCCTCGAGGGCGCGCCGCTGACTGGGGACCAACTCGGTGTCGCAAATGACGGTGTCCGCGCCCTCGGCGATGACCACATCCCGGAGTTCCTGGGCCTTGCCCTTGCCGAGGTAGGTCGCCTTGTCGGGGTGACTGCGGCGCTGGATCAGGCCGTCGAGGACCTCCGCGCCGGCCGTCTCGGCCAGGGCAGCGAGCTCACGCAGAGAGTTCTCGGCGTCGAGCAGGCTGCCCTCGGACCAGACCGAGGCGAGGACCACGCGCTCGAGGCGGAGTTGCCGGTATTCGACCTCGGTGACGTCCTGGAGTTCGGTCGAGAGGCCGGCCACGCGACGAAGGGCCGCGCGTTCCTCACGCTCGAGTTGGTCACCGTCGTCGCGGGTGGTTCGGTCGCCACCCTCATCGCGAAGGAAACCTGCGTCATCGAAGCGGTCATCGGTCAGAGCATCGGCGCGTCCGGAGAAGAGTTTTCGTTCAGTCATGTTCCCCCCAGCCTCTCATTGACCAGTTCTTCCACCCAAGTGATATTCCCTCCGCCAGCGGACTACGGTGAGTTCTCGTGACACCGCAGGACCATTACTTCACGGCGGCACCGGCCAGTGCCGACGAACGCACGACCGTGTCGGTCCACCTCGTCGGTCGTGACGTGCCAGTGGAGGTCGCCCCCGGGATCTTCTCGCCCGGCGGTGTCGACAAGGGCACCCAGGTCCTCCTCGACGACGCACCCAATCCACCTCCGTCGGGCACCTTCTTGGACCTCGGTTGTGGCTGGGGCCCGATCGCTCTCACCTTGGGCATGCTGTCCCCTGACGCGACCGTGTATGCCGTGGACGTCAACGAGCGGGCCTTGGAGTTGGCCCGGCACAACGCAGAATCCTTGGGACTCAATGGGATTCGCGTGAGCGCTGCGGATGATGTCCCCGCTGGTCTCACGTTTGACCTGATCTGGTCGAACCCGCCGATCCGCATCGGCAAGGCCGCCCTCCACGACCTGCTACGGACGTGGCTGCCGCGGCTGGAAGCCGGCGGCACGGCATACCTCGTCGTCCAGCGGAATCTCGGATCGGACAGCCTCGCCCGGTGGATCGAGAGTGATCTCGGTATGCCGTGTGCTCGCCTCACGAGCAGCAAGGGCTTCCGGATCCTGCAGGTCAGGCGCGCGCGTCCCTGACGAAGGGCAGACCGGCGGCGAGGATCGCCCGGTCCCAGGTGTAGAAGTCGAGCCCCTCGACCTTGGCCTGAGTGAGCAACAGCCGGTCGAACGGATCGGCATGGGGCAGTCCCGTGATCTCCCCGATCGCCAACGCGTGCTCGAGAAGGATCGGGAGTGGCCGGACACCCGCCTCCGTGATCGCCGACGACAGGTTGGGTGGCATGGCCAAGTGCCCTTTGGCCGCCTTGATCGCCATCTCCCACGGACTGGCGACGGAGACGAACACCGTGTCCTCTCGGAGCAGGTCACGGGTGTGGACACCGATGCGTCCACGGTTGCCCAGCAGGTCGATCAGGACGTGAGTGTCGATCAGCATCAGATGTCGCCGTCCTCCATCTGCGCAATGAGCTCTGGGTCCGGGTCATCGAAGGTCTCCCAGTCGATCTTCCAGTCCCAGCCAGCCAGGACCCCGAAGTGCACGCCGTTCGCGGGTGGCGCCTTGAGGACCGCGACGGGCTTGCCGCTGCGGGCGATCGTGATCTCCTCGCCCGCCTCGACGCGCTCGAGCAGCTTGGAGAGGTTGGTCTTGGCCTCGTGGACGTTGTAGATCCGCTTGGCCGGGGCGTTCGGGGGTGAACTGCTCGCCGGGGGCTCGACTGGCTGTGCGGACATGGCTCTCACCTTATCGGACAATGTCGGACTAAGTCGGACTAAGTCCACATCTCTCGGAAGTCAGCGAAGGGTGACGGTCCCGTCCGCGACCAGTTGGGCCGGCCCCGCGAGCTCGACCCCGTTGCCGGGGAGCAAGCGGACGCGGAGGCTGCCTCCGAGCACGTCAACGGTCCACGTGGGGTTCTCGGCCACGTTGTCGGCCCAGAAGCTCGTGGCGATCGCCGCAGCGCATGCGCCAGTGCCACACGAGCGGGTCTCCCCCACCCCTCGCTCGTGCACACGCATCGCGATATGAGCCGGGCCCATCGGGGCGACGAGTTCGACGTTGGTGCCGGTGCTCGGGTGTGGGTTGACCACCGGCGCACGCGTGAGATCGAGGGAGGCGAGATCCACGGCCGGTGGGAGCGCCAAGACGGTGTGTGGATTGCCGAGGTCAACGGACAGCGCCGAGAAGGGCTCGTGGCCGTCGATGTGGACGAGGGAGTCGAAGCCGTCGCGCTCGGCCGTCTCCGGGTCTGTGAGATGCCACGGTCCGAGGTCCACGGCGTACAGATCGCCCTCGACCCGGACGGTCTTGGCGCCGGCGCGCGTGGCAATGGTGAACTCCTCGGCGGTCTCGAGTCCCTCGCGACGCAGATAGGCAGCGAAGACCCGGGTCCCGTTGCCGCACAACTCCGCTGCCGAACCGTCGGCGTTGCGATAGTCCATGAACCACCGGGCCGTCCCGGCCTGGTCTCGCACGTGCTGCTCGCTCGCTGCCTCCGTGGGAAGGACTCGGATCACGCCATCTCCACCCAGGCCCGCGCGCCGGTCCGCCAAGAGGGCAACTTCGGCGTCTGTGAGGGTCAGCGCGCCGTCGAGGTCGGCGACCAGGACGAAGTCGTTCTCGGTGCCGTGGCCCTTGGTGAAGGCGAGGGAGCGCGTCATCAGTCCATTGTCGCAGCGTGCTCGGTGACCCATGCGAGGGCCGACCGCAGGCCTGGCTCAGGGTCGGTCGTGTCGAACCAGGCGACGCGTGGATCAGGTCGGAACCACGACTCCTGGCGCCGCGCGAATCGCCGGGTCGCCTGAGTCGTGTCCTGACGGGCCTGCTCGCCGGTCAGCGTGCCGTCGATCTCGGCGAGCGCTTGGTCGTAGCCGATGGCGGTGCTGGCCGTCCGGCCCTGCCGTAAGCCCTGGGTGTCCAGAGTGCGGACCTCGTCGAGCAGGCCGTCGCTCCACATCCGGTCCACGCGCCGCGCAATCCGCTCGTCCAGCGTCGGACGCTCGGTGCGCAGCCCCACCATGAGCGTGGGAGCAACGAACTCGCGTGTCGGAAGGGTGGCCGAGAAGGGGCGCCCGGTCAGCTCGATGACCTCGAGCGCTCGAACGATGCGCCTGACGTTGTTGGGCTCCATCGCGGACGCGGCGGCCGGATCGGCGGCCAGCAACACGGCATACATCGCCTCGGTGCCACGCTGGGCGGCCTCGGTTTCGAGGCGAGCCCGCACCTGCGGATCGGTAGGCGGGATGTCGAGTCGATCGAGCGCTGCTCGCACGTAGAGGCCAGAGCCGCCGACGATGATCGGCTGATGACCGCGGCTGCGGATGGCGGCGAGGTCGGCCCGTGCGTGGGCCTGGTAGGCCGCGACGCTCGCCTCCTGCGTCACGTCGAGGACGTCGAGTTGGTGATGGCGTATGCCGCGTCGCTGGGTGAGTGGGAGTTTGGCCGTCCCGATGTCCATCGCGCGGTAGAGCTGCATCGCGTCGGCGTTGACGATCTCGCCGCCGAGGGTTTCGGCGACTCGGAGGGCGAGCTCGGATTTGCCCGTCGCGGTGGCCCCGACGACGGCGACGATCAATGCTTCAGTTGGCGCCCCCTCTGGGTTGGGCTGGCCCTCAGTCGGCAAGCTCGTCCTCTGGCGTGGCGTCATCATGCCCGAAGGGGTCGCGATCCTTGCCCGGCATCCAGCTCAGACCTGGGGTGCCCCAGCCGTTGGCCTTGACCGCCTTGCGGGCCCGCTTGCCCCACTTGTCGTCGAGTCGGTCGACGTAGAGGAAGCCGTTGAGGTGGTCGTATTCGTGCTGGAACATCCGCGCGAACCAGCCGGTGGCCTCGTAGTGGAGCTCGTTGCCCTCGAGGTCCTGGCCGGTGAGGGTCGCCCGCTCACCCCGCTTCAGCGGGAAGGACTCGCCGGGCACCGAGAGGCAGCCCTCGGACTCCTCATCCTTGTCCGGGGCGCCCGGGGCCGGCTTGGCCGCGACGACGTGGGGGTTGATGACGACGCCGCGCTCGGGGATGCCGTCGGAGTTCTTCATCTGCCAGGTGAAGATCCGCAGGCCCACGCCGACCTGGGTGGCGGCCAGCCCCACCCCTCGGGCGGCGTCCATGGTCTCGAACATGTCGGCCACGAGGGTGCGGATGTCATCGTCGATGACGTCCACGGCGGCGGCACGCCGGTGCAGGACCGGTTCTCCGGTGATGACGACGGGGCGAATGGTCACGGGGCAATTGTTCCAGAGGCGGCAACTGGTGATTCACAGCGACCTCCCAGCCATTTCACTTGCATGTCCGCCGATTGCGGGGAAGGCTTGGCGCTTGGAGTCGAGCCCACGGCGCTCGGCCCGGGACGAAAGGAGGGCGTATTCATGGGTTTCCTTGACGACGCCAAGGCGAAGGTCGAAGGCCTCATTCACGACAACCCGGACAAGGTCGAGGAACTTTCCGACCAGGGGATCGAGAAGGCAGGCGAGTTCGCCGAGTCCAAGGGTCTCGATGCCGACAAGGTTCAGCAGGGCAAGGACTTCCTGGACAGCAAGATCGGCGAGTAACTTCGTCATCTTCGCCAAACGACGTCAGCTGCGCCCCTCACTCCTCGCGAGTGGGGGGCGCAGTCCTGTGTGGGATCAGGGGTTGGCGCAGGCAGGCTGGCCCGAAGCGGAAGCCGGCGCCGGCGGCTTGCCGAGGGACGGCATACCGAGACTGACGGCTGGGCTGGCCGCGGGCTTGCCGGGAACGGCGGCGTCCTGAAGACGCTCCCAGGAGTCGCCGCCCGCGGTGCGCCGGAGGGTGTAGGTCCCGCCGGAGAGGGCCCCGTCGGCCACGAGGTGGTGCGGTGCACCGTAGGTCACGTCGACCTCGACGAGATCACCCGGGCGAGGGCGCTCGGCGCCTTCGGGCAAGGCGAAGTGCACAAGGCGGTTGTCCCGGGCACGCCCGCTGAGGCGAGCGGTCTCGGTGTCCTTGCGGCCCTCACCGGGGGCGACGAGGACCTCGACCGTGCGGCCCTCAAGCTGTTGGTTCTCGACCCAGGAGAGTTCGTCCTGGAGCGCGACGAGTCGCTCGAAGCGTTCTTGAACAACGGCTTTCGGGATCTGCTCGTCCATGGTGGCGGCCGGGGTGCCGGGGCGGATGGAGTACTGGAAGGTGAAGGCGCTGCTGAAGCGCGACGCCTGGACCACCCGCATCGTGTCCGCGAAGTCCTTCTCGGTCTCGCCGGGGAAGCCGACGATGATGTCGGTGGTGATCGCCGCGTCGGGGATGCGGTCGCGGACCTCGTCGAGGATCCGGAGGAACTTGTCCCCGCGGTAGGACCGGCGCATCGCCTTGAGGATGCGGTCCGAGCCGGACTGCAGCGGCATGTGCAGGCTCGGCATGACGTTGGGGGTCTCGGCCATGGCCGCGATGACGTCGCTCGTGAAGGCCGCCGGGTGTGGGCTGGTGAAGCGCACCCGCTCCAGACCGTCGATCTCGCCGCAGGCGCGCAGGAGTTTGGCGAAAGCGCCGCGGTCGCCGAACTCGACGCCGTAGGAGTTGACGTTCTGGCCGAGCAGGGTGATCTCGATGACGCCCTGCTCCACCAACGCACGGACCTCGGCGAGGATGTCGCCCGGTCGGCGGTCCTGCTCCTTGCCGCGGAGCGCGGGCACGATGCAGAAGGTGCACGTGTTGTTGCAGCCCACCGAGATCGACACCCAGCCTGCGTAGGCGGAGTCGCGGCGGGTCGGGAGGGTCGACGGGAAGGTCTCCAAGGACTCGAGGATCTCGACCTCGGCGCGCTTGTTGTGGCGGGCACGATCCAGGAGCGCGGGGAGACTGCCGATGTTGTGGGTGCCGAAGACCACATCGACCCAGGGCGCGCGCTGGACGATCGTCGCGCGGTCCTTTTGGGCCATACAGCCGCCGACGGCGATCTGCATGTCGGGGTTCTTCGTCTTGGCGGGGCGGAGTTGGCCCAGGTTTCCGTAGAGCTTGTTGTCGGCGTTCTCACGGACCGCGCAGGTGTTGAAGACGACGATGTCGGCGGTCTCCGGGCGCTCGGCCTCGGGCAGGCTGGCGATGTCGACATGCCCCGCGGTCTCGAGCAGTCCAGCAAGGCGTTCGGAATCGTGCACGTTCATCTGGCACCCATGGGTGATCACCCGGTAGGTGCGGACGGTGGGCTGGCTGGCGTTCGTCATGACCGATCAAGGGTATGCCGTGTGCTCACCTCACCGAGAATCCTGCGGAATCGTCCGGCCGCCTCGGACGTTGGGGCCGGTGACGACACATCCTGTCTGTCGCCGATCTCCTCGAAGGATGCACGTGAAGACCCTGCTCAACATCATCTGGTTCCTCTTCGGAGGACTGTGGCTCGCCCTGGGCTATGCCCTGGCCGGGGTCATCTTCTGCATCTTCATCGTGACGATCCCGCTCGGTGTCGCATCGTTCCGGATGGCGGGCTACACGCTGTGGCCCTTCGGTCGAGCCGTCGTGGCGACGCCCGGCGCGGGCGCTGGCTCAGCAGTCATGAATGTGATCTGGCTGCTTCTGGCCGGCTGGTGGCTGGCGCTGGGCCACCTCACCACGGCCGTGGCCCAAGCGATCACGATCATCGGAATCCCGCTGGCGATCGCGAACCTCAAGCTGATCCCGGTCTCGCTCTTCCCATTCGGCAAGGAGATCGTCGACGCGCGCACTCTGCCCGCCGGCGAGCGCCCGCTGCACGCCATCGTCTGAAGAGTCCCTGCGTCAGTCGCGTTGGTGCTCGTCCGAATTGGCGATGGCCTCGCGGATGACGCGCATCGACAACTCTGATGAGTAGCCCTTGCGCGCAAGCATGCCCGCGAGCCGTCGCTTCTGGACCATGACATCGAGGCCGTGCATCGTGCGGAGCTTCTTGGCGACCAGTTCGCGGGCCTGCTCGTCCTCGAGCGCCGGGTCCGCCTCCTCGAGCGCCACTTGCACGATGTCGGCGTCCACGCCCTTCGCGCGTAGTTTCTGCGCGAGGGCGCGCGCGGACAGCCCTCTGCTCTGCTGCTGGTTCCGGACGAAGTTCGCCGCGAACTCGGTGTCATCGACCAAGCCGACATCCTCGAGTCGGTCGAGGACCTCCTGAGCGACCTCCTCCGGACAGTCGCGTCGCCGCAGCGCCTCGGCCAACTGCGACCGGGTCTTCGGCGACCCGGTGAGCAGTCGGAGGACGATCTCACGGGCCCACTCGACCGGGTCGGGCTCGGCACCACGTGTGCGCGGATCAGCTTCGGGGTCCGCCGGTGGCGGACTGACTCGACGCCGGGTCCGCATCGAGATGACCGTCCCGCCTACGCCGGGCGCTGGGGCGGTACCCGGCACGGAACAGCCGGGCTCCACCGCCCAATGGGGCGGCGGAGTCCGGCTGTCCGAGAACGACATTCGCGTCAGGCGTCAGGTATCGAGAACGAGATGGCCGATCAGAAGTCAACCGGGACGTCGGCGATCGGCTCGGCGTCCTCCTTGCGGACACCCACTCCGAGCTTGTCCTTGATCTTCTTCTCGAGCTCGTCGGCCAGATCAGGGTTGTCCTTGAGGAAGTTGCGAGCGTTCTCCTTGCCCTGACCGAGCTGATCGCCCTCGTAGGTGTACCAGGCGCCGGCCTTGCGCACGAAGCCCTGCTCGACACCCATGTCGATGAGCCCACCCTCGCGGGAGATGCCCTGACCGTAGAGGATGTCGAACTCGGCCTGCTTGAAGGGCGGAGAGACCTTGTTCTTGACGACCTTGACCCGGGTCCGGTTGCCGACCGCGTCGCTGCCGTCCTTCAGGGTCTCGATGCGGCGCACGTCGAGGCGGACCGAAGCGTAGAACTTCAGCGCCTTTCCACCAGTGGTGGTCTCGGGTGAACCAAACATCACACCGATCTTTTCGCGGAGCTGGTTGATGAATATTGCCGTGGTGCCAGTGGTGTTGAGGGCACCGGTGATCTTGCGCAGAGCCTGGCTCATGAGGCGGGCCTGGAGACCGACGTGGCTGTCGCCCATCTCGCCCTCGATCTCGGCGCGAGGCACGAGGGCCGCGACCGAGTCGATGACGATGATGTCGACGCTGCCCGAGCGGATCAGCATGTCCGCGATCTCGAGCGCCTGCTCACCGGTGTCGGGCT
>DAOLRO010000121.1:0-8431 GCA_035418665.1 Phycicoccus sp. | reverse complement strand
CGCGGTCCACCCAATGCTGCGCGGCCTGCTGCGACACACCCAACGACCCAGCGACCAGCGCGGCGGCGTCCAACCGGGCGTAGGTGTCGCTCATCGGCAGGTGCAGCAAGGTCCCGTCTTCGGCTTCCACGGTGTGGGTGTGCGTGATCGCGGCGACCAACTCCACCTGACGAGCTTTCGCGGCGTTGATGAGGCTGGTCTGGTGGGCGAGTTCAGCGACGAGGTCGGGCAGCGGGGTCTCCGCCAACCGGGTCGTGCTGCTCGTCGTGTCCATGTCCTATTGTCTCCCGAAACGGTCTCGAACACAAGTGCTAGAAGTGTCGAGTTCGCTTACAGCGCAATCGAATTCGGGAGTTTGCTCGCCAGCCGGCGAGGGCTCGTCAGGGGCCAAGTTCCCGGACGACGCGCGGTGGGTCGAGGGCGCGGCGAGCTCTTGATCGGGGGGGCTGGACCTTCCTCTGAATCGGGCCTACGAACTGGGTTGGGAAATGGAAACGGCGGGCAGGTGGGATGCCTGACCGCATACGAAGTGGGTTGGGAAGTGGGGCGGCGAGCAGCCCATGTGTGGCACGGCATACAAACTGGGTTGGGAAATGGGGACCGGAGCGGTCGGACGGGCCAGCGTCCAGCAGATCGCCTCAGCCGCGAGGCGCCAGGATCACGGTCCGGAAGAGGTGGCGCACCATCGTCACCAGAGTGAGGGCCCAAGCAGCCAGGGCCAGCCAGATCCATGCCCCGCCGATCGCGCCCACGATCGGCAGGTGATCGGCCTGGCCGAGATAGATGCCGGCCACGGCATACATCCCGAGCGGGAAGATGATGCTCCACAGTGTCGCCTCATAGGTCAGCGGCACCTTGTGGTGGAAGTGCCGCCACCACCCCGCCGCGACTAGGGCCGGGATCAGCCACGTCGCAAAAGCCCAGAAGAGCACCGACGCGCCGGCGATCAGTCCTCGGGTCGCGTCGACCATCGGCGCGTTGTCCATCTCGACGATGCGCGCGCCGGCCAGCACCGTGATCGCGCTGGCTCCCATGGCCACCCAGTACGGTGGGTTGAGATCGATCGGTCGGAACTCGTAGAGCATCATCCGGGCGGCGACGAAGACCCCGGCCGCGGCATACAGGAAGACGCCGACCGACCACGAGAAGACCGCGACGATGGCGAGCACCGCTCGAGCAGAGTCGTAGACCCGCTCGAGCGTCGCCGCCGAGATCGCCACTGACTGGCTCGCGACCACCCAGATGAACCACGTGCCATTGGCGGCCGCGATGATCGGCCGAGGATGTGGTCCCAGCACTGCTGTCCACGGGATGACGTAGCCCAGGACGAACCACAAGAGCGCCGCAACGGCGAGCAGACCCGCAGTGAGTCGGGGATGGCCGGCCATGGCCAACCGCACCCCGACGACATTCGTCCCGGCGATGAGGGTGAAGAAGCCGAACGCGCGACGGGCGTCCTGAAAGTCCGAGACGACCTCGCTGCGATAGGCGATCAGCCGCCAGGCCGTGAGCACCACGAGCAACAGGAAGGCCGCGATCGCGATGACGAGCAGAGCCATCGACAGCCAGGTCTGTCCGATGAGATTGAGCCCGACCGAGATGATCCCCGAGGCCATGACGAGGGCGAAATAACCAGGGGTCAGTCCCCGGACGGCCCACTGCACAGGGCTCAAGCCCTGACGATCCTCTGTTGCGGCCAGGGTCATCGCTCCAATGTAGGGGCGTAGCGTGATGCATTCACCGCATTCGCCCGATCTGTGCGCGGTGCGGGTCCGGACCGTCGACGAAAGGGAGCTCATGACCGCTCACATCCCCGAGGCACTCCTCCACCTCCTCGCCGACCCCAACTACGGACACCTCGCCACTGTGCGCCCCGACGGCACGCCGCAGGTTAATCCGATGTGGTTCCTCCACGACCCCGAGACCCAGACGCTGCGCTTCACGCACACGACCAAGCGCGCGAAGTTCCGCAACCTGCAGCAGAACCCGGCCATGGCGATGTGCGTCATCGACCCCGTCAACCCCTACGCCTTCCTCGAGGTCCGCGGCCGTCTCGTCGAGGTCATCCCCGACCCCGAGGGCGCCTTCTATCCCGTCCTGGGCGCGCGCTACGGCAACCCCGACACTCCCGTCCCGCCGGACGCCGCGGACCGCGTGATCCTCGTGATGTCGATCGAGCACGTCGTCCAGAAGTAGAACCCTCGACGCGTCCACATCGTGGGCGCGTGCCCCTGGTCGACGAATCGAGGGCACGGGGCGACAGGACGCCGTGGCGGATTCCGTTTCGCCGTACGTGCCATTCCCAGCCCGGTCTCCACGCGCAAGGCGAGGTATGCCGGGAGCCGACTCCCGGCATACCTCGCCTTGGTGGTTGGTCCGGACGACGGATTCCGTACGTCCCCACAATCCCCAAAGCCCTCGTGTCCACGGCCTTTCGCCATTAGCATCCGCTCACCCGATCACCGAAGGCGTTGGTCGGGCCAACCAGCCCCGGGCCGCGTCCTGGGGCTCGTTCGAGGAGATGTGATGGCCGACAGCAACCCCCACCTCAAGCGCACGCTGGGGACGATGGCCATCGTCGGCCTCGGCCTGGGCTACATGACGCCAACGGTCATCTTCGACACCTTCGGGATCGTCTCCGAGGAGACCAACTTCGTCGTGCCGCTGGCCTACCTCATGGCCATGGTCGCCATGGGGTTCACGGCCATCAGCTATGGACGCATGGTGCGTGTCTATCCCTCGGCCGGATCGGCCTACACCTACGCCTCCGAGACGATCCACCCGAACGTCGGCTTCGTCATCGGCTGGTCCTCACTGCTCGACTACCTCCTGCTGCCGCTGGTCAATGCGCTCATCCTGCGCAGTTACATGGAGGCCTTCTTCCCGGATGTGACGCCGGCGCTGTGGGTCTTCGTCGTCGTGGCAGCGGTGACCGCGATGGTGCTCTTCTCGATGAGCAACACCTCGAAGCTCAACGGCATCCTCGTCATCTTCTCGATCGTGCTGATCGTCGTGTTCGTCTACCTCGCGTGGCGAGCCCTGGCTCGCGGTGAAGGCAATGGCACGGTCTTCTCCTCCAAACCCCTGTGGCACGAAGGCACTTCGCTCGGGCCGGTGATCACGGGCGCCACGATCGTGTGCTTCTCCTTCATCGGGTTCGACGCGATCTCGATGTACACCGAGGAGGCCAAGGACGAGAGCACCGTGCCGCGGGCGATCATGATCACCCTGCTCATCGGTGGTGGCATCTTCTTCATCGCCGGCTGGTTCGCGCAGTCGGTCTTCCCGACCATGGACGGCTTCTCCCCGGACGCGCTGGAGAACAGTGCGCTCCCCGAGATTGCCGAGAAGATCGGTGGGCCTGTCTTCAAGGCGTTCCTCACGGCGGCAGCCTTCGCGGCGACCCTCGCGTCGGGCCTGGCCTCGCACGCCTCGGTCTCGCGCATGCTCTACGTCATGGGCCGTAACGGAAACGGCCCCATTTCCAAGATGTTCTCCTTCGTCCACCCCCGTTGGCGGACGCCGGCGTTGGCCGTCCTCTTCGTCGGCGCCGTCTCACTCCTGGCGATCCCGCTCAACCTCGACTTCGTCGCCGCGCTGATCAACTTCGGCGCGTTGATGGCCTTCACCTTCGTCAACCTCACCGTGATCGTCTACTTCGCGATCCGCCGGAAGTTGGTGCGCACGCCGAAGGAGATCTTCACCAACGTCGTGCTCCCCGCGATCGGAGTGATCGCCACCCTCATCCTCTGGGTCAACCTCTCGCCGGATTCCTTCCGTTACGGCCTGATGTGGCTCATCGCCGGCATCGTCGTCATGCTCGTGCTGACGCGCTTCTGGACCAAGCCCCTGCGGATCAAGATGGAGGAGGACGACATGCCGTCGATCACGCAGGTCGTCGAGGAGCAGCGCGGCTGATCCGGATCTCTCTGCTCGGGCGGGACCGTCACTCCTCGGCGCTGGGTGCTTGCGAGGCGACCAGCGGCGCATCCACCGAGAGCGGGCCCAGTCGCGCCGCGCCTCCCGGGGAGCCGAGCGGCTCGTCATGCCCAGGCAAGGGATCCTCGAAGAAGGACGCGTTGTCGCGAAGGTAGTCGCTCCACTGGGGGGGCACGTCGTCCTCGTAGTAGATCGCCTCGACCGGGCAGACCGGTTCGCACGCGCCGCAGTCGACACACTCGTCCGGATGGATGTAGAGCGAACGACCGCCCTCATAGATGCAGTCGACGGGGCACTCGTCGACGCAGGCGCGATCCTTGACGTCGACACATGGTTGGGCGATGACGTAGGTCATGTAACCATTTTCTCACAACAACAACTGTGATTAAAAGAGGTGTATGCCGGGAGCTGACCCACGCCACACGTCTCGTCAATCCTGTGGCTGGGTCCCGGGCGCATGGGCCAACCGTGCCTGGTGGACGTCGAGGCGCAAGCGCCGACTGACGAGGTCGACCGTGGGGCCGAGGAGCAGAATGACTGCGATCGTGCCGACTCCGAGGGTGGCCCCCAGGATCCACCCCACGAGTGCCCCGCCGAACTGCACCGCGCTGTAACTCCACTTGAACGGGATCGGGGGATCCCAGGCCAGGCCCACGGCCTCCGCCGGACCGGCGCCGGTGTGGCTCCCGAGATAGAGCGCGATCCCGGTGGCCAACACGAGAAGTGCTCCTGCGAGCAGTGCGCCGCGAGCGACCAAGGAGTCCGGGGTGGACAGCACTTTGAGCAACAGCGTGACGACGACGCCGACGAGGACGATCTGCACGATGGTGCCCGGTCCGGGGCGCAGTCGACGGACCGCCGCGAGGACTACGAAGGCGATCGCCGTCACGATGTTGGCGACCCAGAAGGGCAGGCCCGACGCCAAGGAGACGCCGTGGACGAGCATCGTGTAACCGTCCGACCCGAGATCGGCCGTGAGCAGCAGGGCCACTCCGAAGCCGAGGACGAGGCAGCCACCCAGAAGCAGGGCGATGCGGCGTCCGACGGTCACCGGGACAGACTGTCAGACGGCGACCGATCTGCAAGGATCGCCCCATGAGCGACGCAGACCAGACCCGCCCCGGTGAGATCGAGTTCTTCGAGGCAACGGAGGTGCCCACCGTCGTCGTGCGGCGCACGGACTACCCGCTGTCCGAGATGGCGCCGCTCTTCGACTCCACCTTTGGGGCTCTCTTCCCCGCCCTGGCCGAGGCGGGCATCCAGCCCGCCGGCATTCCGTTCTCGCTCCACACGCGCATGCCCACGGACACCGTCGACATCGAGGTGGGGATCCCGGTGAGCTCGCCCTTGCCCGCTCCGATCGAGCGGGGCGACGTCCTCCTCGAGCCCTCGACCCAGCCCGCTGGCACCGCTGCCCGGACGGCGCACATCGGTGGCTACGAGGGTCTCGGCGCAGCCTGGGGTGCCTTCATGGGCGGCATCGTCGCCGCCGGCAAGGCTCCGGCCTTCCCGTTCTGGGAGATCTACGTGACCGAGCCGTCTCCCGACATGGACCCGGCAACCCTGCGCACCGACCTGGTCACCCTCGTCACCGGTTGATGACCCGAAGGGCTCAGGTCGGGGGCGTGTAGCGCCCGTCGATCGCGGTCCATCCGGCGTCGACGACGATCTGCGTGCCCGTGACATAGGACGAGGCGTCGCTGGCCAGGAAAACGATGGCTCCGACGATCTCGTCCGGTGTGGCCCAGCGACCGAGCGCTGTCTTCGTCGCATACGCCCGCTCCCACTCGGGGTCGGAGCGGATCTGGGTGGTGAGCGGTGTCGAAACCCCTGCGGGTGCAATGGTGTTCGCACGGACACCATGCGGCCCCAGCTCGGCTGCCACAGTCCGCAGCAACTGGAACAGCCCCGCCTTGCTCGCTGAATAGACGCCCTGCCCCGGCTCGACGGCGATGGCCCGCATCGACGACATGCCGATGATGCTTCCCCGTCCGCGACTGGCCATGCCCGGTCCGAAGGCGCGCACGAGGTCGAAGCCGGCCCGCAGGTTCAGGCCGATGACCCGGTCGAACTCCTCGGCCGTGTAGTCGAGGACGTGTTTGCGCACATTGGTCCCGGCGGTGAAGACGAGGACGTCGACGGGGTCGAGTTCCGCTGCAGCGCGGGCAATCGCCGGTGAATCCAGCACATCCATTTCGTATGCCGTGACCCGGCTTTGCGGGTCGAGCGCGGCGGTCGCTGTGGCCGAGGCCAGGTCTCGGTCGGCACAGATGACGGTGGCTCCCTGCGCGGCCAGGGCGAGGCACGCCTCGCGCCCGATCCCGCTGCCGCCACCGACGACCACGGCACGACGCCCGTCGAGCCGGAAGAGCGCTGAATAGTCAGGCCGCTCCTTGTCCGTGCCGGGGATGATCTGATCGTCTCGTGCACTCATCTGCGTCGCCTCTCGTCTCACGGATTCGGCCGGATGATGGCCATCCTCGTGACCGTGTATTCCTCCATCGCGAAGCGGGGTCCCTCGCGCCCCGCGCCCGAGTCCTTGATGCCGCCATAGGGCATGACATCCGAGCGGAAGCCCGGCACTTCGTTGACGGCCAGCCCCCCGACCTCCATGCGGTCGAGGGCCTCGAAGGCCGTGGCGAGGCTGGAGGTGAAGATGGCGCTCTGCAGCCCGTAACGGGTGTCGTTCGCGACCTCGAATGCGGCCTCGAGATCCGGGACGACACGGACGGCGATGACCGGCCCGAAGATCTCCTCGTCCCAGACCGATTGACCCGCTGGGACATCGACGAGCAGGGTCGGCCGGGCGATCCGGTCTGCGGTCTCCGCGCCGAGCACTTCCCGTGCCCCGGCGTCGACGGCCGCTTCCACCCAACCCCGGACGCGATCGGTGGAACGGGAGTCGATGAGGGCCGAGACCTGGATGTCCGGGTCACGGGGGTCCCCGGCCACGACATCACCCATCGCGGCTGAGAGCTTGTCGATGAACACCTCAGCCACGGGCGCCGTGACGATGACGCGCTGCACGCTGATGCAGGCCTGGCCGCTCGCGTAGAAGCCGCCTCGGATCACCGCGGCAGTTGCCGCATCAAGGTTGGCGTCCTCGGCCACGATGAGCGCAGCGTTGGAGCCGAGCTCGAGCAGGACCTTGGTCGGCGCGGCATCCTTGGCGATCTGGTGCCCGACGGCGGCGGAGCCAGTGAAGGACACGACCCCGATTCGACGATCGGTGGTGAGGGCTCGGCCCACGTCCACGCCACCCGTGATGAGCTGGACCGCCGCTGCCGGACCACCCGCGGCCACCAGGGCCTCGCGCAGCGCGTGGACGAGCCAGAGGGTGGCCAACGGTGTCTGGGGTGCTGGCTTGACGATGACCGGGCATCCGGCGGCCAAGGCAGGAGCGACCTTGTGGGCTGCGAGCAGCATCGGATAGTTGAAGCCCGCGATGCCGACGACGACCCCGATCGGCTTGCGCACCCAGAAGCCGACCAACCCTTCGCCACTGGGCAGCATGTCGAGCGGCACCGTCTCGCCATGCAGTCGGGCGACCTCCTCGGCGGCAGTGACGAGGGTGAGCAGGGTGCGATCCATCTCGACGCGGCAGTCCCGCAGCGGCTTCCCCGTCTCGAGGACGAGGAGTTGCTCGATCCGGTCGCGAGCCGCGGCCAGCGCCGCATGTGCGCCGAGCAGGGCGGCGCGCCGGACGTGCGACGGGAGGGACTCGACCTCCTTGCGGACCGCCAGCGCCTCCTCCAGCGCACGCCCAGCGGTGGCCTCATCACCGACCGGAGCGGACGCGACGACCGACCCGTCGAACGGGAAGGTGACGTCCTCTGTCGGGAGGCCGTCGACCCAACCCGGCCCGATGGGAAGGCCTGCGGGAAAAGGGAACTCAAGCACCCGGCATACCCCTCTCTGGTGTGTCCCGCGAGGCTGCGAGGGCAGCCCTCAGGTCCGGCACGGCCGCGAGCAGCGTCTTGGTGTAGTCGTGTTGCGGGTTGGTGTAGACCTCTTCGGTCGGCCCCAACTCCACGATCTCACCGTCGCGCATGACCGCGACCCGGTCGCAGACGTGCCGGACGACGGACAGATCGTGGGAGACGAAAACGAGGGTGAGGTCCAACTGGTCGACGAGGTCGTTGATGAGGTTGAGGACCTGCGCCCGGACCGACACGTCGAGGGCACTCACCGGCTCATCAGCGAGGAGGATGGCGGGCTGCGGCGCGAGGGCCCGGGCGATCGAGATGCGTTGGCGTTGGCCCCCGGAGAACTGATGGGGATAGCGACTGGCGACCTCTGGGCGCAGGCCGACCTCGGTGAGGAGCCGTTCGATGTGTTCCGACAACGTGCCCTTGGGAGGCCGAAGGCGTTGCGCGACAATGGGTTCTGCGACGATGTCCTTGACGCGCATCCTCGGGTCGAGAGAGCTCATCGGGTCCTGGAAGACGAGTTGGAGGCGGCTCCGCAGGAAGCGGAGGTTGCGCGTCGAGAG
>DAOLRO010000120.1:0-8482 GCA_035418665.1 Phycicoccus sp. | reverse complement strand
CTGTTTGGTCGTCGGGTCGATCCCGAACTGGATCTTGCCGACGTTGGCCGCGTAGTTGCCGGTCTGGAGCACCGGGCGGGTCGAGCCGTCGGTGGCGCCGGGGACCGGCACGTCGTAGACGTAGGCCTGGTGGGTGTGACCCTGGATGATGGCCGCGGCCTTGGCGCTGGTGTCGTTGACCAAGTGCTTGAAGACGGGCACGGCCATCTGGTCAGCCAGGGTGCCGCCGGTGCTCGAGGAGTAAGGGCCGCCCTCGTGGTAGGTCGCCACGATCACGTCGGCCTCGCCGTTGGCTGCGTTGCCGTCGGTGAGCTGGCCGATGACCCGGTTCACGCCCTCGACGGGGTCGCCGAAGTCGAGGTCAGCGATCCCGGTGCCCGCGACGAGGTTCGGGGTCTCGGCCGTGACGGCTCCGACGATGCCCACGGTGATGCCGTTGACCGTGTACGTCTCGTAGGCCTTGATCGCGGGGGTCGTCGTGCCCTTCAGGTAGACGTTGGCCCCAAGGTATTCGTAGCCGGCCGTGTGCGCGCGCGGAATGTAGGTGTCGCGCAGCTCGGCGAGTCCGTCGTCGAACTCGTGGTTGCCCACGGCCGAGGCCTGCAGCCCGATGGCCCCGAGGAAGTCAATGCTCGGGAGGTCGTTCTGCAGGCTCGAGGCCAGCGGTGAGGCATTGATCAGGTCACCGGCGCCCACCGTCAGGGTGTTGGCCGCGCCGAGCGCGTCCCGTTGCGTGATCATCGTGCACGCAAAGTTCTTGCCCAGGGCGCCGGTCATCTTCCCGTCGTCGATGCGACCGTGGAAGTCGTTGACGGTCAGCAGGTTGACGGCAGTGGAACCGGCCGGGATCGGTGCACCCCCCAGGTTGTTGCCCGCGTAGGCCGACTGCGTGGCAAGTGCCGTTCCGACGAGGGCGGTGGTCGCCGCGACGGCGCCGATCCTCCTGTGCAACTTCATGTGAACCCCGGATCTCGAGTGCGAATCCAGCGCCTCCGCGCGCCAGACCTGGCTGTCGGTGCTCGTCCCAAGGCGTTCGGAACTCCCGGCAACCACCCCACTGTGCCCGAGATTGGCGAATTCGGGGAGGGTCACGAGCGAAAGAATCGGTGAACGGGCTGCGAAGGCCGCCGGATCGTGGAGGCGAGGGAAGTGCAAAGATCCCCGTATGCCGTCTCGTCGCCGTGTCGACCCGGCCGCCGGTCTCGCGGCGGTGCACGCCTGGTCCGCTGGGTCGGGTGCCCAAGCCGATTCGGGCGGTCCGGTGATCGATCGTGACGTGGTGGCCCTCGCGGTGCGCTTCAGCCTCGAAGAACTGGGTGTGCGGGCGCCCGGCCGGAGTGTCGAGGTGCGCGTGCCACCGCATGGGGTCGTCCAGTGCGTGGAGGGGACGACGCATCGGCGGGGCACACCACCCAATGTGGTCGAGACCGATGCCGACACCTGGTTGTCAGTCGTCACGGGCAGGATGCGGTGGGAGCAGGCTTGGGACTCAGGCCGGCTCATGGTGAGCGGCACGCGGGCCGACCTCACGGCATACCTGCCGTTGATCGTCCTTCCGCCGACGGCCGACCGCGAGGGGTGAGGCGATGCGGCACGGGACCGTGATCCTGACCGACCTTCCGTGGGCGGAGGCACAGCCTCGATGGCTGGCGGCCGAGGCAATGGGCTTCGATCATGCGTGGACCTATGACCACCTGTTGTGGGAGGGCCTGCCCGAGAGCCCGTGGACTGGTGCCTTCCCAACGCTCGCGGCTGTCGGGGCACTGACCGATCGCATCGGCCTGGGCACCTTCGTCGCCTCGCCCAATCTCCGGCATCCCTATGTGCTGCTGCGTGATGCCGTGGCTCTTGCCGACATCTCGGGTGATCGCTTCCTGTTGGGGCTCGGCACGGGAGGCGATGGCGATGCGGCGCGTCTGGGCGCAGAGTTGACCCTGAAGCAGCGGGTGGATCGTTTCCACGAATACATCGGTCTGCTCGATCGGCTGCTCCGTGAGGACCGGGTCGAGCACTCTGGGGAGTTCTATGACGTGAGGAATGCACAGACCCGTCCCGGCCCGGCGCGCGCCCGGCTGCCGCTGTGGATCGCGGCCAACGGCCCGCGTGCCATCCGGCTCGCCGCCGCAGTGGGGGATGCGTGGATCACCTACGGAGGCAGGGGCGAGACCGTCGACGAGTGGTTCGCCCACTTGGGTGAGTTGGTCGGACGACTCGAGGAGGCCGAGGCAGCCATTGGCCGGAGCCGGCTGCGCCGCGTGCTCTCCCTCGACTCCTCGCCCCAGTTCTCCCTGGCGTCGGTGGGTGTCTTCGAGGAGATGAGTGGACGCGCCGGTGAACTCGGCTTCGACGACGTGATCTCGCACTGGCCTCGACCCGAGGGCCCGTATGCCGGGGACGAGAGTGTCCTTGAGGCGGTCGCGGCGACCTTCAGCTGAGGGCGACGTACCCTTGGGGCGTGCCCGAACAGCATCCGACCACCGACCTCAAACCGCGCCGACGGAGCCCCAACTTCTTGGCCTTCATCGGCACTGGGGCCGTGCTCGGCTTCCTTGTCGGCGCCGTCATTGCGGGCACGGGGATGTTCGAGGAGCCGGGCGCGGGCAATCCGGCCTACCAATACGGCGCGAGTGACGGCGTGGGGATCGTCGGGCTCTTCATGGCTGCCTTGTTTGCGATCGTCGCGGCGGTGATCGCCGTCCTGCTCGACCGCCGCGGCCAGGACTGACTCGCCCTTGGGCGCAGTGGGGCTGTCGGTCCTCAGAGCTCGCGCGGCGGAAGGCCCACCTCGTCGGGTGCGTAGAGGCGGCCGGCATAGGTCGGGTGCAGGAAGTTCTCGACCGTGAGGATGGCATCGACCTCATCGGTGGTGAGCAGGCCCCACTCGACGACGACGTCTCGCACTGAGCGCCCGGTGCGAGCGCACTCCTTGCCGATCAGGTCGCCGTTGCGGTGGCCGATGATCTCGTTGAGGTAGGTGACGATCCCGATCGAGGAGAGGACGTAGTTGCGGCAGTTCTCCTCGTTGGCGGTGATGCCCTGGACGCACTTGACGCGGAGGGTCCGGCAGGCGTTGGTCATGAGGGCGAGGGACTCGAAGAGCGACTGCGCGAGGGCGGGCTCCATCACGTTGAGTTGGAGTTGGCCGGCCTCGGCGGCGTGGGTGATCGTCACGTCGTTGCCCATGACCTTGTAGCAGACCTGGTTGACGACCTCGGGAATGACGGGGTTGACCTTGGCCGGCATGATCGATGAGCCGGCCTGCATCTCCGGAAGGTCGATCTCGTTGAGTCCTGCGCGCGGGCCGGAGGAGAGCAGGCGCAGGTCGGAGCAGATCTTGGAGAGTTTGACGGCGAGGCGCTTGATCGCCGAGTGGACCGCGATGTAGGCCCCGTTGTCATAGGTCGCCTCGATGAGATCGGCTGCCGAGACCGTGGGGTAGCCGCTCACCGTGGCCAGGTGACGCGCCGCCACCGCGGGGTAGCCGATCGGGGTGTTGAGCCCGGTGCCGATGGCCGTGGCACCCAGGTTGACCTCCAAGAGCAGGGCGCCCGCGTTGGTCAGGCGGAGGACCTCCTCGCCGATGTTCGTGGCGAAGCCCCCGAACTCTTGACCCAGACTCATCGGCACGGCGTCCTGGAGTTGGGTGCGGCCCATCTTGAGCACGTGCGCGAAGGCGACGCCCTTCTCGGCGAAGGTGTCGGTGACGAGTTGGACCTCCCGGATCAGGTGGTCGAGCATGAGGTGCGCCGCGATCCGGAAGCCGGTCGGGTAGGCGTCATTGGTCGACTGGGAGCGATTGACGTGATCGTTGGGATTGATGACGTCGTAGCGCCCCTTGTCGAAGCCTGCCAACTCGAGTGCCAGATTGGCGATGACCTCGTTGGTGCACATGTTGGTCGAAGTGCCCGCGCCGCCCTGGAAGACGTCGACGGGGAACTGGTCCATGCACCGTCCGTCCACGAGGACCGCGTCGCAGGCGGAGATGATCGCGTCCGCGATGTCACGCGGCAACGTCCGCATCTCCCTGTTGGCCAGGGCTGACGCCTTCTTCACCATGACCATCCCGCGAATCATGGCGGGAACGTCGTTGATTGTCTGTCCGGAGATCTCGAAGTTCTCGATGGCACGCACGGTGTGGACGCCGTAGTAGGCGTCCACTGGGACCTCCCGGCGCCCGAGGAGATCCTCCTCGACGCGACAGCGACTCGCTGGCATGGCGACCATTCCCTTCTGCGGATCCTTCCACCGCCGTCGGCCGGACAATTCGCATGCTACTCGCGCCGAAACGACCAGCAATTTGCTCGCTCGATTCTCCATTCCATGCAATTGATCACAACACGCCGCACCACCGGGCCTGACCGCTCGCGACGGGAGATCGACGCCCATCCGACGACACGGCATACCGGCCTGCATGGGAGAATCGACCACGTGCCTCGCGGAGACGGACGCCTCACCCACGACTTGCTGCCCGGAGAGAAGGGGCCGCAGGACGCCTGCGGCGTCTTCGGTGTGTGGGCCCCCGGCGAGGACGTCGCCAAGCTCGCCTACTACGGGCTCTATGCGCTGCAGCACCGGGGTCAGGAGTCGGCGGGCATCGCAACCTCCGATGGGCACCGGCTCTTGGTCTACAAGGACATGGGGTTGGTCTCGCAGGTCTTCGACGAGCGCTCGCTCGCCTCGCTCAAGGGACACATCGCGGTCGGGCACTGTCGCTATTCGACGACGGGTGGCTCGACGTGGGAGAACGCACAGCCCACGCTCGGCGGTCACGCCGACGGCACCGTCGCACTGGCCCACAACGGGAACCTCATCAACTCGGCCGAGTTGCGCGACCTCATCGAGGAGCGCGCTCGCAGCGGCGGGCACCCGGGGGAACTGGGGCGGGGCAACACGACCGACACTGCCTTGGTCACGGCGTTGCTGGCCGACGATCCGCATCGCTCCTTGGAGGAGGCGGCGCTCGACGTCCTGCCCCGGCTGCGGGGTGCCTTCTGCTTCGTCTTCATGAACGAACACACCCTGTATGCCGCGCGCGACCCGCAGGGGATCCGCCCGTTGGTCCTGGGCCGGCTGGACCGCGGCTGGGTGGTCGCGTCCGAGACCGCTGCGCTCGACATCGTTGGTGCCTCCTTGATCCGGGAGATCGAGCCGGGGGAGATGCTTGCGATCGACGAGGACGGCTTGCGCAGTAAGCGATTCGCGCCGAAGGACCCAAAGGGCTGCGTCTTCGAGTATGTCTATCTGGCCCGACCGGACACCACGATCAACGGTCGTGGAGTGCACGAGTCGCGCGTCGAGATGGGTCGGACCCTGGCGCGTGAGCACCCGGTCGAGGCGGACATGGTCATGCCGACGCCCGAGTCGGGCACTCCTGCGGCGATTGGCTATGCGCAGGAGTCGGGCATCCCCTATGGCCAGGGCTTGGTCAAGAACGCTTACGTGGGGCGCACCTTCATTGCCCCGTCGCAGACCATTCGTCAGTTGGGGATCCGGCTCAAGCTCAACCCCTTGCGCGACATCATCAAGGGCAAGCGACTGGTCGTGGTGGACGACTCGATCGTCCGGGGCAACACCCAGCGGGCGCTGGTGCGGATGCTGCGCGAGGCTGGGGCCGTCGAGGTCCACGTGCGGATCTCGTCGCCACCGGTGCGCTGGCCCTGCTTCTACGGGATCGACTTCGCGACCCGCGCCGAACTCATCGCCACCGGTCTTGAGGTCGAGGAGGTGTGTCGCTCGATCGGTGCCGACTCGCTGGGCTACATCTCCGAGGAGGGGATGATCGCCGCGACGAACCAGTCGGCCGAGCGTCTGTGCACGGCCTGCTTCACGGGGGACTATCCGGTGGCGCTGCCGCCTCAGGAGCAACTGGGCAAGGACCTGCTCGAGCTTGACTTCGCGGTGGATGTCGTCGATGTGGTCGCCGAAGCGGTGGCCCGCCCCTAGCTCTCTGCCGATTCGATGTATCTGGCGACCAGAATCTGGTCGCCAGATACATCGAATCGGTTGTGCACAGGAGCGGCAACGGGGGTGTGTCGTCCACAGGGGCTCGAGTGTCCCTGTCGATATGAGCCTGGCCGCGATCCAGTTGGGCCATGCCGAAGTCTCACATCAGTCAGAACAAGTGGCAGCAGGCCCTGGCTCTCGCGGAACTCCAAGGGGGCGTCCTGTCGCGGGCACAACTGCTCGGCTTCGACATCGGCTATCGACAGATCGGGCGCGAGTGCCGGGCCGGCCGGTGGCGTACACATGGCCGGCACACGGTCGCCGTGCACAACGGTCCACTGAGTCCAGTCGCCTTGCGGCACCATGCGGTGTGGGAAGTCGGCGTCGAGATTGCGCAACTCGACGGTGTCAGTGCACTCCAAGAAGCCGGCCTGAAGAACTTCACCGAAGACAGGGTGTTCGTGTCGGTCAAGCACAATCACAACACCGAACCCCTGGATGGCGTGGTCATCAAGAAGGTCATCCGACGGTTGCCCGGCGAGAAGCGTGAGGCGGGTCTGCCGCGCACCGTGCCGGATGTCGCGGCGATTCGAGGTGCCGTCTGGGCCCGGAGTGATCGGCAGGCGGCGCTCATCATGGTGATGGCCGTCCAGCAGCGGCTCACGACGTCAGAACGGTTGCTCGCGGCGAGTATCAAGGTTCGTCGTCGAGCCCGTCGAGCCTTCATCCATCGCGTCGCCCTCGACATCGCCGACGGAGCTCAATCCCTCGGGGAGCTCGACTTCGCCGGCTTGTGTCGCACGTGGGGCTTACCCGCCCCGAGCCGACAGGTCGTGCGTCACGGGCCCAACGGGCGTATCTATCTTGATGCGGCATGGGAAGGCCTCGATTGGGCGGTCGAGATCGATGGCGCCCACCACTTCTGGGGCTTGACGCCGACCGAGGACACCTTCCGACAGAACGAAGTGGTGCTGGCGGGTGAGCGAGTCCTTCGCATGACCCTCATCGGCCTACGGCTTGAGCCCGACCGCTTCATGCAGCAACTCGTCCGCGCCCTGACGTCCGCCGATTCGATGTATTCAGCGTCCTGAATCCGGTCGCCAGATACATCGAATCGGCGGAGGAACGGCGAGAACGTAGGCTGGCGCCGTGGGTGAACCGATCACGTATGCCGCATCCGGCGTCGACGTCGAGGCAGGCGACAAGGCCGTCGAGTTGATGAAGGAGTCGGTCCGTCGGGCCACTCGCCCGGAGGTCCTGGGTGGGCTGGGCGGCTTCGCCGGCATGTTCGATGCCTCGGCCATCGCTCGAATGACCCGCCCGATTCTGGCGACCTCCACCGACGGAGTCGGTACCAAGGTCGCCATCGCTCAGGCTCTGGACATTCACGACACGATCGGCTTCGACCTCGTCGGCATGGTCGTCGATGACATCGTCGTCTGCGGCGCCGAACCGCTCTTCATGACCGACTACATCGCCTGTGGCAAGGTCGTCCCCGAGCGGATCGCGGCCATCGTGGGCGGGATCGCACGGGCCTGCGAGCAAGCCCGCGTGGCGCTGGTCGGCGGTGAGACCGCGGAGCACCCCGGCCTGCTCGAGCCGGACGAATACGACTGCGCTGGAGCGGCCACCGGAGTCGTCGAGCACGCCGACATCCTCTCGCCCGAGCGCATCCGCGAGGGCGACGTCGTGTTGGGCCTCGCGTCCTCTGGCTTGCACTCCAATGGCTATTCCTTGGTGCGGAGGGTCATCGCCCACGCGGGATGGGCGCTCGATCGCGAAGTGGCCGACTTCGGCCGAACGCTCGGCGAGGAGCTGCTCACCCCGACGAGGGTGTATGCCGCGGACCTCGTCGACCTGCTCCGTGACCCTTCCGTCGTGGCCGGGGGAGGAGTGCACGGCCTCTCCCACGTGACCGGTGGTGGTCTCGCAGCCAATCTCGCCCGTGTTCTGCCGCAAGGCCTCCACGCGCGCATCGATCGTGCGTCGTGGACGCCACCCCCGGTGTTCTCGACCATCCAGGCACTCGGCAACGTCCCTCAGTCGGACATCGAACGGACCCTCAACCAAGGCGTCGGATTCGTCGCTGTGGTCCCCGCCGACGCGGTCGAGGCGACCACAGCGTTCTTGGGCGCGCACGGCATACCCACATGGGTCATGGGCGAGGTTCATGACGCCGACCGGGCCCCGATCGACGCCGGTCACGAGGTCATCCACGGGGCCAAGGGTGTCGACGGTGGTTCGGTCCAGATCGTCGGCGCCCACCGCTGATTCGATGTATTACGGACGCGAATTCGCGGTCCGCAATACATCGAATCGGCAGATGCCCCGGCTCAGCTCGCGTCCGGCTCGACCATCCCCTCGAGGTGGACGACCTCCTCGTCGCGGTGGCGGCCGATGAGGGAGAGCACGATGCCGACGACCGCCCAACCGGTGAGCACGAGCCATGGGCGCACGGTCGAGGCGTCGGGGAAGTAGGCGAGCGAGCGGAGCAGGTTGCCCGAGGCGCCCGGCACGAAGAACTGACCGAGCTCACCCC
>DAOLRO010000119.1:0-8494 GCA_035418665.1 Phycicoccus sp. | reverse complement strand
GCGAACATGTTGAGGCGCGGGAAGGACACATCCGGGGCGCCGATCTGCAGCGGCATGATCGCGTTGGCGAATGCCGCGAAGAGCGGCGTCGCGAACAGCAGCAACATGATCGTGCCGTGCATCGTGAAGAGCTGGTTGAACTGGTCGGGGTTGTCGACCATCTGCAGGCCCGGCTGAAGCAACTCGGCGCGGATGATCAGCGCCATCGCTCCACCGATGAGGAACCAGACGAACGAGGTGATGAAGTAGAGGTTGCCGATGACCTTGTGGTCGGTCGTGGTGATCCACTTGATCACCGTGGAGCCGGGCGCGAGGCGGTGCGAGGCACGCGTCGACTGCTCGGTCCGGAGCATCGTGGACTGGGTCGCGGTGGTCATGTCAGTTCCTCGCGTTCTCGGGCAGCAACTTCTCCTGGCCCGGCATGAGCTGCTGGCGGCTCAGTCCGTTGGGGAGCAGGCCCGTCTGGCCCTTGGCCTTCAGGTCGGCGATGTGGGCGTCGTACTCGGTGCGCGAGACGACCTTGACGTTGAAGAGCATCGCGGAGTGATAGGCGCCGCAGAGCTCTGCGCACTTGCCCTTGAAGGTGCCCTCCTGCGTCGTCACGACCTGGAAGGTGTTGACCCGCCCCGGGATCATGTCGAGCTTCTGGAGGAACTGCGGCACCCAGAAGGAGTGGATGACGTCGCGCGCGGTGAGGTAGAACTGCACCCGCTCCCCGACCGGGAGGTAGAGGGTCGGGATGGTCTCCTCGGCTCCGGGCTCACCGTTCATGATGGCCTGGGCGCCAGTCTCGTGGACCTGCTCGTCGACGTAGTTGAAGTCCCAACTCCATTGCTTGCCAACGACATTGATGCTCACGTCGGGCTCCTTGCTCGTGTCGAGCAGGGCGGACTCCTCCTGTGCCGTGTAGTAGAAGAAGACGGCGATCATGAAGATCGGCACGACCGTGTAGAGGATCTCGATCGGCACGTTGTAGCGCAATTGCACCGGGAGTTCGTTGTCGTCCTTGCGGCGCCGGTAGGCGACCATGCACCAGATCATCAGGCCCCAGACGAGGGCGCCGACGGCGAGCAGGGCGATCCACGCCCAGACCCAGAGGGTGGTGACGCGATCCGCGCCCTCGGTGATGCCCTGCGGCAGGTAGCCATGGATGAACTCGCCGTGCTCGCAACCCGTGAGGGTCAACGCGGCAACCGCCGCGAGAACCGTCCCGGTCAGGAGGCGACGTCGAGGTCGTGGCAGGTCGTGGTCGCGCTGACGCACCGGTCAAACCCTTCCGCAAGGTGAGCAATAACGGGCTCAGACTAGTGCATGAGGGGGCAACTGGCCGGGCAGGGTCGACTAACGTCGAGTCGTGCCGGAAACCGCCCCTGACAGTCCTTTGCCGAGGGCCATCCTCGACGCGGTGCACTCCCCCATGCACCCGTTGGCGCGCCAGACCCTGCTCGCTGCCATCGACGCGGGCTGGTCCGACCCCAGACGCCTGCATCGGGAGGGTCGGACGGCCCGCCGACTCCTCGACCAGGCCCGCGAGATCCTCGCCAGCGCCATGGGATTGCGCCCGGACGAGGTCTCCTTCCACGCGAGCGCGCCCCATGCCCTGGACCGTGGAATCCGGGGCCTTCGGGAGGGCCGCCGACGCGTCGGCAACGCGCTCGTCACCACCGCCATCGATCAGGCTCTCGTGCTGCGTCGTCGCCACGACGACGACCCTCTGATCGTCGTCGACGAGCACGGCCACATGGACCTCGGGGCCTTTACCCAGGGTGTCGCCTCGCCCGGCGTCGCGCTGGCCGTGCTCGCGCACGCCAACCCCGAGATCGGCACCCGCCAATCCATCCCCGAAGCGCACGAGGCGGGCCGCGCCGCCGGTGTCCCCCTCCTCCTCGACGTGGCGTCCTCGTGGGGTCGCCTGCCGCTGCCGTCGACCGCAGAGGTGTATGCCGGGGACGCCGCGAGCTTTGCCGGCCCCCCTCTCGGGGTGCTTGGGGTGAGAACAGGCACCCGCTTCACGCTCGACGGTCCACCCTCAGGTCCCGAAGGTGGGCGCGAGCTGGCCGAGCCGTGGGTGCCGCTCGCACTCGCCGCTGCGGAAGCCTGGCGACAGTCCGAGGTCGACCACCGGACGGACGCCGCGCGTGCACGTGAACTCATCGACCGTGTCCGCGCATCTGCCGGGCAGGTCCCCGAGGTGCAGGTCGTCGGGGACCCCATCGAACGACTCCCCCACGTGGTGACCCTCAGCGCGCTCTATGTCGACGGTGAGGCGCTGGTCCACGAGTTCGATCGCCGGGGATTCGCGGTGGCGAGTGGGTCGGCCTGCACGGCCGACACACTGGAACCCAGCCACGTGCTGGCCGGCATCGGCGCCATCACCCATGGCAACGTTCGCCTCACGCTCCCGATGGAGTCGGTCGCCCCCGCTCGGTCGGAGTGGATCGATCGCTTCTGTGTCGAACTTCCCGAGGTCATCAGCACCGTCAGGGCGCGGCTCGGGACGGATCGGCTGTGACCGCTCACCCTCCCGCGGAGGGGAGAGAGCCGATGATCCGCATCGACGCACGCGGCCAGAAGTGCCCGTTGCCCGTGATCGCCCTCGCCCGGCAGGCCCGCGACATGGACGCGGGACAGCAGGTTCGAGTCCTCGCCGATGACCCTGCCGCCCGCCATGACATCCCCGCCTGGTGCCGCCTCAAGGGTCACTCGGTGACGGCGAAGGACCACGGTGACCACGCGGCATACACGGTCGTCCTCGGCGACCACAGGTCAGCGTGAGATCGACCCGAAGTCGACCTGCGGCGCCCGCAGCGCGTCTGCGAGCAGGGTGAGATAGTCCGGCCGACCGACCTCGGTGACCCCGAGCCGCCCCAGGTGCTCGGTGCGCCATTGGACGTCGATGAGTCGCCGGGGATCGTCGTCGGCCTCGAGGATGCGGACCAGCCCGACGAGCGCGGCCTTGCTCGCGTCCCGGACCGTGTGGAACATCGACTCGCCGGCGAAGAGGCCACCGATCGCGACGCCATAGAGGCCACCCACCAGACGCCCTTCCTGCCACGCCTCGACCGAGTGGGCCCACCCGAGTCGATGCAGATCGACGTAGGCCGAGACGATGGCGTCCGTGATCCATCGGCCCTCACGGTCCGGGGCTGCGCACGCCGCGACCACCTGCTCGAAGGCCGTGTCGACGCGGATCTCGAAGCGCGGCAGGACCTTCCGCAGGGACTTGCGAACCCTCAGGTCGGCAGGCACCAGCACACCACGCGGATCCGGGGACCACCAGCCGATCGGACCTCGACCGTGTGGCCCCAATCCCATGGGGAAGAGCCCGTGGCGGTAGGCGCGCAGCAGGGTTCCCGCATCGAGGTCGGCACCGGCCGCAACGAGATCCTCCCCGTCGTCGGGGCGGGCCTGCTCGAGCAGCCAAGTGCTCGGCGCCGGCTCGATGGGCGGGAAGGGTGGCCCGGGCGCGGTCAACGGGAGATGAGGCTCAGCGGCTGATCAAGGACGGGCGCAGTGGACGTGGGGTTCGACCTCGCTCGCGGCATCATCGCCGTAGGCCATGGCGAGACGCTCCATGAAGGCGGCCTTCCCCGGCGTGTACTCCTGAGTGCCGACCGTCTCGAGGACGTAGGCGGCAAGGACCGAGCCGAGCTGGGCGCAGCGCTCGTGGCCCAGCCCGGCCGACAGACCCGTGAGGAAGCCACCACGGAAGGCATCACCCACACCGGTCGGGTCATTGCGCTCGACACCGGGGACAACATCGACATGAATGGGTTCCTCGCCCTTGGTGAGGATCACCGCGCCGTCCTTGCCCTTGGTGATCACCCGCGTGGTGACCCGGTCGTTGATCTCCTCATGACTCCAGCCAGTCTTCTTCTCGGTGATGTGCGACTCGTACTCGTTGGTGAACAGGTAGTCGGCACCGTCGATGAGTTGGCGGATGAAGGGCCCGTCGGCGAAGGCGAGTTGCTGGCTGGGGTCGGCGACGAAGCGGTAGCCGCGGGTCCGGCACTCCTGGGTGTGGCGGAGCATGGCGTCCGGGTCGTTGGCGCCGATGAGGACGAGGTCGAGGCCCTCCTTGCCGGCCACGGGCTGGAGTTCGATGAGCCGTGCCTCGCTCATGGCACCTGCGTAGAAGGTCGCCATCTGGGCCATGTCGTCGTCGGTCGTGCAGACGAAGCGCGCGGTGTGCTTGGTCGTCGAGATGAGGACGTGGTCGCAGTTGACCCCGTGACGGGTCAGCCAGCTGCGGTAGTCGGCGAAGTCCTCGCCTGCCGCGCCCACGAGCATCGGCTTCTGCCCCAGCGCCGCCATGCCGAAGCAGATGTTGCCGGCCACTCCCCCTCGACGGATCTCCAGTGAGTCCGCGAGGAAGGAGACGGAGATCTTGTCGAGTTGCTCGACGACGAGGCTGTCGGCGAAGCGACCGCGGAAGGTCATGAGGTGGTCAGAGGCGATGGACCCGGTGACAGCGATGCGCACGGCCCAAACCCTAACGCTCTCTCCGGCGTTGTCTCCCGCTGCCGCGACGGTTTCACCCTCTGCGTTACCAAGTACTTGACATTACCTAGTACTGTGCCAATGATGGATGCATGAGCATCCACGACGCACAGATGTTGAAGGGAGTCCTCGCCCTTCTCCTGCTCTCCCTTCTGGCTGACGAGGACAACTACGGCTACGGGATCGTCACAGCGCTGCGTGAGGCGGGCTTCACCGATCTGGCTGAGGGCACGGTCTACCCGGCACTCACCCGGCTCGAGGCGGCTGGCCATCTCGAGTCGTACCTCCAGAGATCGGCCAGCGGACCGGCCCGCAAGTACTACCGGACCACCGACGCCGGACGGACTGATCTGGTCGCCCGTCAGGAGTCCTGGCACGACCTGGTGACCTCCGTGGCGGCCGTGACCGCCCACACGGCGCACACCGAGCGCACTGCACCCGCCGCACACACCGACCGCACTGCACACGAGAAGGGGAACTGACATGGGGATCATCGACTCACTCAGGATCGAGAGCGCCGTCCAGGAGTACGACTTCTGGCTGGAGTTGCGGGGAGCCCGCCGCACGGAACGCAAGGCGTGGCGCCGAGAACTGCGCACCAACCTCAAGGACGCCGCCGCCGACGTCGGCGTCACTCACGCCCTCTTCAACATCGGCTCCCCCAAGCAGTTGGCCTACGCCATGACCCCCGAGGCCACCAAGCGCCCGCGCTGGTCGATGGGCCTGCTGTGGGCCTCGATCGTCTTCGGGCTGGTCCTCGTCGCCACGATGTTCACCGCGATCGCCTTCCTCGCGGGCGTCGAAGCCTCAGGAATGGTCGGTGAGACGGTCCGAGGATTCGTCTTCCCGTGGTTCGGAGTCGACTTCAGCGCACGCGTGGAGCCCGGCGGGGGCGGCATCGCGGCCGGCGCCGGCGGCATCGGTTGGTACGTCGCCGGGCTTCCCCTCCTCACCTTCGTTCTCGTCTCCCGCCCATGGCGCGCGCTGATGCAGAAGGCGAGCTGACGGCATACACAGGCGAAGGGCCCCGCACCGATCGCTCGGTGCGGGGCCCTTTCCTCGTATGCCGTGAGCTCAGCTGAAGCTGTCGCCGCAGGCGCAGCTGCCGCCGGCGTTGGGGTTGTCGATCGTGAAGCCCTGCTTCTCGATCGAGTCCGCGAAGTCGATGGTCGCGCCGTCGAGGTAGGGGGCGCTCATCCGGTCGACAACGACCTCGACGCCGTCGTAGTCGCGAACGAGGTCACCATCGAGGGTGCGCTCGTCGAAGTAGAGCTGGTAGATCAGGCCCGAACAGCCGCCGGGCTGGACGCCGACGCGCAGGCGGAGGTCGTCGCGGCCCTCCTGCTCGAGAAGTGAGCGGACCTTGCCGGCCGCCACGTCCGTGAGGACGACGCCATGGGTCTTGGTGTCGAGCTGCTCGGTCATTGCTTGCCTCCTGAGGCATGGAGTGTTGGTGCCGGGGTGGTGTCTGTGCTGGCTGTGTCGTCTGGGGACACCATGCGGTGTCAGAGGTGGTCAACCCCGGTCAGGTGCGCGTTGTTCCCGACGGGCTCGTCCAAGGATACGCCGTGACGCCGACAGCCTCTGCGGACCCATTCCTGCGGCACGCTTCCGTCGTCAGTTCCTCGGCCACGCGCTGCATGCGTCAGCGTCGCGGGGACCAGGTGCGCGCCAGCCGGGCGGTGCGCTCGGCCAAGGCACCCTCCGGGTCGCGCTGAACTGCCTCGGCCTGATCGGGTCGTTCAGCGAGGGCATGGCTGCCGGCCAGGCCCATCCCCATCACCTCACGGCGACCGACCAGGCACTCCGTCGCCACGACCAGCGCGGGAATGGCGCGGGTCGCCGCCTCATCGGCAACCGCCCTGATCACCCCGCGTCGCACGCTGTCCCAGTCGAAGCGGTCACACGTGGTGACGACGAGGTCGGCGTCGGCGAGGTGCGCCGGCAGGTCGGCCACGTGGATGATCTCGGGACTTGCCTCATGGACACGTGCACCGAGGAGAAGGAGTCCGTGGGCTGCTCCCCCACCCGCACCCGCCCCGGGCTCGCGGTCGAGTCGACGGGGCCGTCCGGTGAGAAGGTCGCGCTGGTCCAGTGCTGCGGTGGCCGCGTCGACGAAGGTGCCCAGCGCCGCCTCCAGCGCTTGGGTGTCCGATGCCGGCAGCCCGAGGTCGCCACCCTGCGTGGCCGCAGTGCCATGGAAGCCCAACAAGGGCAGGTCGAGGTCGGTTGCGACGACGAGGTCGATGCCCTTGAAGCGTTCACGCGCCCGTCGGAGCGAGTCTGCATCGACCTGCTCGATCGCGGCCAGGGCCAGGCCTCCCCGAGAGAGGGCGCCCGCAGGCTCGACGCCCAGTGCAGCCAGCAGTCCCGCACCCCCGTCCAGGGCCACGCCACCTTCCAGTCCGACGATGACCCGCGTGGCACCCGCTGCCGCGGCAGCCACGATGAGTTCGGCGAGGCCCGCGCTCGTGCCCTCGAGCGCTGCTCCCTGCACGTCCGACGCGAGGTGAGGACCGACAGCATCCGACCCGTTGAGGTAGACCGTTCGCCCGCCCCCGACCTCGACGATCGTGAGCGTCGCCGGCACCGCCGCACCCTCGGGACCACGCACGGTCACGGCGACGACCTCGGCAGCCGGCCCCACGGCATACGCGGGCTTGGCGGTCGCCGCGAGGGCGGCCAGGCCGGTCCCATCGGAAGCCAAGGGAACCGTCGTGACCACATCACCGGGGGCGCTCTCGCCCCATACACGCGCCATCACCTCAGCCGCGGCTGACGAGGTGAGACCGGCGATCGGGGTCGGCGCGATGACGACGTGCATGAACCCATGCTGCCGAGCGGCAGGCTCAGGGAGCGAATCCGGGCAGGGTCGTGGCGAGCCAGTCGAGCGAATTGGGCACATAGGGCCGCCACTGGTGGAAGCCATGGCCACTGCCGTCGATGGTCACTTCGGTCCCCGTCACGGGCGCCTTGATGCTCGCCATGAAACTGGCGTGACTGGGATAGGACACCGAGTCTCCACGCGCGACCTGACTCCAGATCGCGATGATCGGCGGGTTGGTCGCTGCCATCGCGGCCAGGTTGTGTTCGGGACTCTCGATCTGGGCCTGAGTGAGTGGTTGGTAGTTCGTCGAGAAGACCGGCTTGAAGTAGCCGCCGAAGGACATCACGGCGCCGAAACGATTGGGGTTCTTCATCCCGATCCAGGCCGCGCACCAGCCGCCGGCCGAGTAGCCGGTCGTGGCCCACGAGGTCTTCGCCTTGGCCACCCGCAGGTGTCCCTCCATCCACGTCGGGACGTCGGTGGACAGCCAGGTGAAGACATTGCCCTGGGGCCCGTCGACGCACTCGGAGTCGATCCCGTGCCAGGCCAGTTGCGGGATCACGACGATGGGTGCGCGGAGTTTCTTGGCGGCGACCGCCCGATCCACCTGACCGGTGTAGTCCATGTTGGCGGGGTCGAGGAAACCGCTGTGGGCACCAGGGAAGCCGTAGAGGGCGTAGAGAACGGGGTATGCCGTGGCCGCCTTCGGGTCGTAGCCCTCGGGCAGGACGATGGTCACCTCTCCGTTGAGTCCGCTCGCCGCGCCAGTGACCTGGAGGTGCTGGATCCTCTCGGTGGACGGAAGGGGAGGCAGGTTCGGGATCGGATCCTTGGTCGGGGTGGCGCTCGGGGTCGACGTTCCGGACAAGGTGGCGGCTGTGGGGGCAGGTCCGCCGAAGGTCACGGTCCGAGGCGGCGGGGCGGTCTTGGACACATAGCGATAGAGATCGGTCCATGTGCCGAAGAGGTTTTCGTTGCGATTGACCCCATAGCCCGCGAGAGACACGACGAGCAGGGTGAAGCCGGCCAGTTGGGTCAGGCGGATCAGCGCCGCGCGCCAGCCGGGTGTCCGGGGCAGGCCGAGCACAATCGAGACGAGCAGGATCGCTGCCCCCAACGCGAGGAGCGTCGGGAGCAGCCAGCCGGTGAGTGACACGAGGACCTTCC
>DAOLRO010000118.1:0-8620 GCA_035418665.1 Phycicoccus sp. | reverse complement strand
CGGACCAGCGAGCTGAGCATGGTGAGCTCGTACTTGTCGGTGAGCAGTGCCGTGTCCATGCACCCTTCCCCTTTATTGGTCGATATGACCAGAATGCGCGAGAAGTGACCGACTGTCAACCCCGAGAGTGCTTCCTGCGTTGAGAGTGCACGACACTCCGAGGAAAACTGGAGAGGACCGGCAAGTCGCGCACTCTCAACGGGAGGGGTCAGTCCTTGCGGCGGGTGCCTGGGAGGTAGCCGATGGAGATGACGGCCTTGACGAAGGGCTTCGCCTGCTCGAGCACCCACTCGGCGTCGGGGACCCCGGCCCAGAAATCGGCCGCGGCCGCGTCGGTCTGCTCCTCCATCCGGTCATAGAGGCCCGCGCCGGCCACAGTCATCGCCCCATCGCCATCGAGAATCCCCTTGTCGCGCAAGGAAGCCGAGGCGGTCTCCCAGTCCTCCTCGGTCCAGCCCCGGGTGATCAGCGTGGCCCTCTTGCCCAGAGTGCGTCGCTTGAGGTCGGCATCGGGGTGGGGCGACTCGTGCAACACGATCGCCTCGACTGGTGCGAGGCCCGCGAGGACAAGGGCCGCAAGGTGCCCGTCACCGCGGTGCTCACGGGCGATCGAGATGGCGTGCCAGAGCTGGAGATGTGGCTCATCCGGCCACGGTGCAGCGGCCCACGCCGCGGCGAGGGGACGCCCGGCATACGAAGCGTCAATGATGCCGGTGCGCAGTGCGCCGACGATCGCCGGGAGGTCGGGGGAGTCGATGAGGTCGCCGAGGGCCTCACGCAGGGCGGTGTCGAGGGCGCGCGTGCGCGCGGCCTCGACGGCGGGCAGGCCGACTGACAGCGCCTCGGACCAGCCGTGATTGACGTAGGCCGGGTTGAAGTTGAAGAAGGTCGCGGTCACGACGGCGGAGGGGCAGCGGCCAAGGGGGCCGCCGCGGGCACCGAAGTAGAGGCCGAGTTCGGAGATGCCGAGGTCATCCATGCCGCGCTTGATGTGCGGATTGAAGTACGCGAGCACGTGGTAGGGCTCGAGGGTTTCGTAGGCCCGTCGGGCCACAGTGCTGCTCATGGTCTCGACCTTATGCCCGGTGCCGGCGCACATCGGTGGGCGCGGCAATGGTCACGCCGTCAACTCTGGGGAGAGAATGCAGGGGCCATGGGAGCCAAGACCATCGACCGCGCGGTCGCGGACTACGCCGAGTTGCACCCGCAACTGGTGAGCGCGAGCGACGCCTTCGTGCGCACCCTGCGCGAACTCATCGATGAGGCGGGCATCAACTATCTGACCATCGAGGGCCGTGCGAAGAGCGTCCCGTCGTTTGCCGGGAAGGCGTTGCGGCTCAAGGCCACTCGCGAGGACGTCGACCCCTTGAGCGAGATCACCGACCAGGTCGGCGTGCGCGTGATCACCTACGTCCAGAGCGACATCGTCGCTGTTGCGGAGTTGCTCGCCGAGCAGTTCACCATCCTCGAGGACCGGGACATGGGCCTCGAGACCGCGCGCGAGGGTCGCTTCGGTTATGCCAGTCGCCATCTCCTCGTGTCTCGTGACGAGGGGGAGGCCACGGCATACGAGCCGCTGCGTTGCGCCTCAGTCCAACTGCGGACGGTGCTGCAGCATGCCTGGGCGGAGTTCGAGCACGACATCCGCTACAAGGGGACCGTGCCGCCCGAGCAGGTGCCCGATCTGGACCGTCGGTTCACCCTCGCCGCGGGGCTGCTCGAGCTCGCGGACCAGCAGTTCACGACGATCCGGGATCGCCTGCAGCAGGGGCTCAGTGGCCGCGTCGTGGCCTCCGATCAAGGCGATCCGCGCGTGAGTGCGCAGGAACTCGCGACCTTCCTCGCCGGCCGCTATGCCAGCGCGGGATGGTCGCGGACGGATCACTACGAGTGGATCGCAGGGCTCCTTCTCGAGTTGGGGATCGGCTCCCTCGATGAGTTGAGCGAGGCCCTGCGCGACATCGACAGCGCGGCGATCACCGAGGCAATGGATTACCGCTATCCCCCCGGCGCTGTGCGCCGGCTCGACGACGACCTGCTCGCGGAGTTCGGCGAGCGCTACCTCGCCCTTCACGGCAATGCCCATCGGGGCGAGGCCCTGCGTGCCCGGCTGGGAAAGTTGGCCGACATGACGACTGATGCCTCGGAGGAGGCCGGACCCACGGGCTGAGTCCGGTGGGGGCGGCCGTCGAGCCACGGCATACGCTCGCTGGCGTGCTGCGGATCGCGACCTTCAACGTCAACGGGATCCGTGCTGCCCACCGTCGCGGGTTCGGTCGCTGGCTCAGGGATCGTGGCTGCGATGTGATCGCTCTGCAGGAGGTGCGTTGCCCGGTGGGGCAACTGCCCGAGGGTGCCTTCGGTGACCGTCACGCGGTCTATGACCCCGGAGTGCTGGCCGGGCGCAATGGGGTGGCCGTGCTGACCCGAGAGCCGCCCGTGACGGTGCGCTCCTGGGGCTCGCCGCCGCTGGTGGTCACCCCCGAGGGAGGGGTCAGTGAGGCATCCATGGGCGAGGCTGATGTGCTCGCGCGTGAGTTGCGGGCCTTCGCGCACGAGGGCCGTTATCTCGAGGTGGATCTGGCAGACGCTCCGGTGACGGTCGCCTCGCTCTACCTTCCCAAGGGTGGCCTCCCTGCTCACCTGCAGATCCCGGGTCGGATGCGCGAGGCACCCGACGGCGGGGCTCGCTACGAGCGAAAGATGGCCTTTCTCAAGGGTTTTGCCCGTCAACTGGACCGCAGTCGACGGGCGGCCAAGGCGCGGGGTCGGGAGTTCCTGCTCATGGGCGACCTCAACATCGCGCATGCCGAACTCGACGTCCACCACTGGCGGCGTCAGGTGCGCAGCGAGGGTTTCCTGCCAGAGGAGCGGGCCTGGCTCGACTCCCAGATCGGGCCGCGACGACTGGTCGACGTCATGCGCCGCGTGCATCCCGGTGTGCAGGGTCCGTACTCGTGGTGGAGCTGGTTGGGTGGCTCCTTCGCCAACGACACCGGCTGGCGAATCGACCTCCATTTGGCCACGCCGGGGTTGGCCCGCACAGCGGTGGCGGCGGTCGTCGATCGCGAGCCGAGCAGGGACGAGCGGCTCAGCGACCACGCTGCTGTCGTCGTCGACTACGACCTCTGACCGCGGTGCCGGTGCCTCTAGAGTCGGAGCCATGCCCGTGAACCCCGATTTCGACACCGAGACCGAGGCTGCCGGCCTGATGGCTTTTGTCGATGCCTCGCCGACGCCCTTCCATGCCTGTGAGCAAGCGGGCGTGCGGCTCGAGGCCGCGGGCTTCGCCAAGGTCGAGGAGCGCGACTCCTTCCCGAAGTCGGGCGCCCACTACCTCGTGCGCGGTGGGTCGCTCGTGGCCTGGGACGACAGTGCCGGAGATCCGGTCGGCGACGGCTTCCGGATCGTCGCTGCCCACACGGACAGCCCGAACCTCCGCATCCGCCCTCGCCCCGACCACCTGCGTGCTGGTTGGCAGGCGCTCGCGGTCGAGCCCTATGGCGGCTTGCTCCGCAACTCATGGCTGGACCGCGACCTCGGCCTCGCCGGTCGGGTCGCGGTCCGAAGGGCGGGTGCCGTCGAGACCGCCCTCTTCCATGACACACGCGGCATCCTGCGCGTGCCCCAACTCGCGATCCACCTCGACCGCTCCCAGAACGACGCGCTCACCCTCAACCCGCAGGTCGACCTCGTGCCGGTGTGGGGTGCGGGCAACCTCCCGGGTGACTTCCCGGCATACCTCGCTGGTCAGGTGGGGGCCGACATCGGTGACCTGCTCGGCTTCGATGTGATGACCTTCCCGGTCGAGCCGTCGGCGCGGCTCGGCCTGCACCGCGAACTCATCGCCGCGCCCCGCCTCGACAACCTCGCGACCTCGTATGCCGGGACGCAGGCACTCGTTGCGGCTCACCAGGGCTCGGGTCCGGTCCCCGTCCTGGTGCTCTTCGACCACGAGGAGATCGGGAGCCAGTCCGAGCGAGGAGCCCAATCCGCGTTGCTGACAACGATTCTCGAGCGGATCGTGCTCGCCCGCGGGGGCAGCCGCGAGGACACGCACCGGGCCCTCTCAGCCACGGTCATCGCCAGCGGCGACATGGCGCACGCGACCCACCCCAACCATCCCGAGCGCCACGAGCCCCTCCACCAGATCCGGATCAACGGGGGTCCGGTGCTCAAGATCAACACCAACCTGCGGTACGCCACCGATGCGGTGGGTGAGGCGGCCTTCCGGCTCGCGTGCGAGCAGGCGGGCGTCCCGGTGCAGACCTTCGTCTCGCGCAGCGACCAGCCGTGTGGATCCACTGTGGGCCCGATGACGGCCGCGCTCACAGGCGCCACGACTGTGGACTTCGGTGCGCCGCTGCTCTCGATGCACAGTGCGCGTGAATTGGGTGGGGCCGAAGACCCGGCCATGTATGCCGCGGCCCTCGCGGCCTTCCTGGCGCCTCAGGGCTGACCGGAGTCTGCGGTCCCGGGTCAGGGGCCCCGGGTCAGCGGTCCCGGGTCAGTGGCCCAGCGCCCACCACGGCAGCATCGGCTGGGTGTCGTGCAGGTGCAGGCAGATGGTCCGCTGCACGCGCAGCAGCCGACGTCGATCGGGATTGGCCGACCCGTCCGCTCGTCTCGTCGGACAGGTGCGTAGGGCGTCCTCGGTCTCCGCGAGCGAGCGGATCAGCGACGTGATCGACTCGGGGTCGGACGTGGAGGCGGTCCGGCGAGTTGGCTCTGGATCCTGCGGCTGATCGGACATGACTGCCATGCAAGCGCTCGGACTCGACAGTCCCCGGTGAGCCACCTGCCAATCCCCTGTGACTGGCCGTGGATCGCGGTGCGAGTTAACCGGTGGTGGGCTCGTACCAGCCGGGCAACGGAAGCGGCCGCAAATCGGACGAGTCACCCGGAGCGCTGAGGCTGAGCACGGCCTGAGCTATCTCGGGCCTGGCGTTGAGCGCGTCCTCGACCGCCTGGAGTTTCGCGGCCACGACGGACTCGGGCTCATCACCCACGACATCGACAGCCGCCACGAGGAAGACGCTGTTGGCCCCCACCCACTCCATGTGCAGCGAGCTCACCCGCTCGATGTCCGGGTGCGACCGGATCGCTTCGAGGGCGACGTTGCGCGCCAGCGGTGTCACGGCCTCCCCGGTCAGGAAGTCCATGTTGCGGCCGATGAGGAGCAGGGCCACCACCCCGAGCAAGACACCGACGCAGATCGAGCCGATCGCGTCCCAGACCGGGTTGCCGGTCAGTTGGTGCAGTCCGATGCCCAGACCGGCGATCACCAGACCGATGAGCGCCGAGAAGTCCTCGGCGAAGACCGACCGCAGCATCGGATCCGAGGTCACGCGCAGGTAGCGCAGCGGTGCCAGTCGTCGCTGTTCGGCCCCGGCACGAGCCTGCCGCAGGGCCTGGAGGAAGGAGGTCCCCTCCAACACGAAGGCGATCGCCAGCACGGCATACGCCCAGCCGAAGGCTGTCTTCTCCTCGGTGGCGCCCAGTGATTGGATGCCGTGCCACACCGACACCGCCGCGCCCACGCTGAAGAGGCCGAAGGCCGCGAACATCGACCAGATGTAGCCCTCGCGTCCGTGCCCGAGCGGATGTTCGGCATCCCGCGGCCTGGCCGATCGGCGCGTGCCCACGAGCAGGAAGATCTCGTTGCCGGTGTCGGCCCACGAGTGCGCCGCCTCGGCGAGCATCGACGCGGAGCCGGTGACGACCGCCGCCACCGTCTTCGCGGCGGCGATGAGCAGGTTGGCCGCGAAGGCCACGATGACCGTGACCAGGCTGTCGCCCGACGTGGCCGATCCGTGGTCGCTCACGCAGCACAGGGTATGCCGTGCGCCTCCCGTCGTAGGGTGGGTCAATCCCAAGGCATGACCCGGGAAGGAGCTTGCCATGACCAACGAGGCAACAGAGCCCGCCGCTGTCAATACGGACGGCGGCCAGGGTCAGGGTGGGGCCGGGCCGGCCACCAGCCGGACGTGGTCGCAGCGTGACTATCACCATCCGGCAGCGGCGTGGGGTGCGGCCGTTTCCGTGGGCAAGGTGGTGGCTCGGTCGGGTGAGTTCATCGACAGCGCCAAGGCCATCCAGAAGATGAACCACGAGAACGACGGGTTCGACTGTCCGGGCTGCGCGTGGCCGGACAGCATCAAGGGACTCAAGATCGACCTCTGCGAGAACGGCATCAAACACGTCACGTGGGAAATGACCCGCAAGCGCGTCGACCGGGAGTTCTTCGCCACCCACACCGTGACCGAACTCGAGTCGTGGACCGAGTTCGCGCTCGAGGACCAGGGCCGACTCACCGAGCCGATGAGCTATGACCCGGCGACGGACAGCTATGTGCCGATCAGCTGGGAGGAGGCCTTCCAACTGATCGGTCGGGCCCTGAGGGCCTTGGACCACCCGGATCAGGCCGCCTTCTACACCTCGGGCCGGTTGGGCAACGAGGCGACCTTCCTCTATCAACTGATGGCGCGTGAGTTCGGCACCAACAACCTGCCCGACTGCTCGAACATGTGCCACGAAGCCTCGGGCCGCGCCATGCAAGCCGCGCTCGGCACCGGCAAGGGGACCGCCGACCTGGCCGACTGGGACGCCGCCGACGCGATCTTCCTGCTGGGCGTCAACGCGGCATCCAATGCACCTCGCATGCTCACCGCCCTGGCCGAGGCCTACAAGCGCGGCGCGGAGATCGTGCACATCAATCCGCTCATCGAGGCCGCGGCCCGCCGCACGATCATCCCGCACGATCTGGTCGACATGGCCCTCAACAAGGCCACCCCGACGAGCACCCTGAACCTTCAGGTCCGACCCGGCGGAGACATGGCCCTCATCCGTGGGATGGCCAAGGTCGTCTTCGAGGAGTCGGCCACGGATCCGCATGCTCTCGACCCCGAGTTCCTGGAGCGCCACACCTCCGGAGTCGAGGACTATCGACGGGTCGTCGAGGCGACTTCGTGGGAGGAGATCACGCGTCAGTCCGGACTGTCCGAGGCGGACATCCGCCAGGCCGCCGGGATCTACTCCAGGTCTGACCGCACCCTGATCTGTTGGTGCTTGGGCGTCACCCAGCACGAGCATGGCGTGGACTCCGTGCGAGAGATCGTCAATCTCCTTCTCCTCAGGGGGAATCTGGGCCGCGAAGGCGCCGGTCCCTCACCGGTCCGGGGTCACAGCAATGTGCAGGGCAACCGCACGTGCGGTATCGATCATCGGCCCGAGCCGGACTTCCTCGACCGCCTCGGCGAGGTCTGCCACATCGACCCGCCACGCAAGCACGGACTCGACACAGTCCACTCGATCAAGGCCATGCACGACGGTGACCTCAAGGTCTTCGTCGGCATGGGGGGCAACTTCGTCCTCGCTGCGCCGGACACGGCATACACCGCAGCCGGCCTGCGCCAATGTGACCTCACCGTCCACGTGAGCACCAAGCTCAATCGGAGCCACCTCGTCCACGGCAAGCAGGCGTTGATCCTGCCGTGCCTGGCCCGCACGGAGCGCGACGAGCAGGTGGGCGGACTTCAGGAGACCTCGGTGGAGGACTCGATGAGCATGGTCCACCTGTCCCGCGGCATGAAGCGTCCCGGCTCGCCGCACCTGCGTTCGGAGCCGGCCATCATCGCCGGGATGGCGCGCGCGACGCTGCCGGAGAGCACAACCCCGTGGGACTGGTATGTCGAGGACTACGACCGGATCCGCGACACCATGGCCAAGGTGCTGCTCGGCTTCGAGGACTTCAACCGACGCGTCCGTCTCCCGCTCGGCTTTCGGATCAAGCAGCCGGCGCGCGAATTGGTCTTCGACACCCCGAGCGGGCGTGCAGAGTTCTCGAGCGTTGCGCTGCCCGACGTCATCCCCGGCGAGGACGACGTCCTGGTCCTGCAGACGATGCGTTCGCATGACCAGTGGAACACCACGATCTACAGCG
Organism: Phycicoccus sp.; assembly: GCA_035418665.1. Classification (GTDB taxonomy): domain Bacteria; phylum Actinomycetota; class Actinomycetes; order Actinomycetales; family Dermatophilaceae; genus Phycicoccus_A. The sequence goes on along the minus strand of DAOLRO010000118.1, from coordinate 678 downwards.
ATGACGACCGCTATCGGGGCGTGAAGAACCTCCGCACCTTGATCTTCATGCACACCGAGGACATGTCGGCTCGGGGCATCGGTGAGGGCGAACTCGTCGACATCATCGCCACCTCGAAGGACGGATCCCTCCGACGGCTGGACCGTTACACGGCGTTGGCCTACGACCTGCCGCGGGGGAGTGCCGCCGGCTACATGCCCGAGATGAACGTGCTCATCGGGGCAGCCGACTACAGCACCCAGAGTGCTCAGCCGTTGATGAAGAACCTCAGGGTGCGGGTCACTCCGTCACGACGATGACGTGTCAGTCTCGCCCTCGTAGAGGCCGACGTGGTTGCCGTCCGGGTCCTCGAAGATGGCCCACCAGCTCGTCTCGCTGATCGGCGACTTGTCCATGAGGACCTTGCCGCCGTTGGCCTTGACGAGTTCGAGCGTCTGCTCGATGGAGTCGGTCTCGACATAGGAGCGCGGCTGCGTGAAGCCCTCCCCGCGAGGCGCGAGGCCACCACCGCTGATCTGGTTCGGGGCCCGCCACATCGGGTAGCCCTCGAAGCCGGGCGGCTCGGCGATCTCCCAGCCGAAGAGGGTCGAATAGAAGCCCTGCGCCCGCGCCATGTCATTGACCGGGATGTCGATGTGGGTGATGTCTCCGTGCGGCATGGCAGTTCCCCTCAGGCAG
>DAOLRO010000117.1:0-8661 GCA_035418665.1 Phycicoccus sp. | reverse complement strand
CACCCCAGGGGCGAGGGCCGAAGAGTGGTGCCCAGGGATCGACGTCGACGAGGGTCGGTTGGGGAGCGTTGGGGCCGGCTTTCGTCGCATCCCGTATGCCGTCCCAGGCCATGGGCGGGCGGGGCGGCTCGAACCGGTTGGCGCCGAAAGGGGGCGCGGCGTAGGGCACGTTGCGGAAGTGGTGGAGGCCGTCGACCTCGAGTCCCTCGACGATTCCTTGCTCAGTACTGACACGTGTCATGTCGAAAAGCATTCCCTTCCGAGAATTAATAGTCAAGGCGTACTAGTCGTTGCTACTGTCAGCCCACTGCACCGCAACCAAAGGACTCCCGGATGACTGTCGACGCGCCCTTCCTGGGGTCCGATGCACCCCTTCCCGCGCTGGCTGCTCCGGCGCCGGCCACGCCGTATCGGCGGCTGCTGACGGCGCTCGTCGCGATTTTCGGCGGCGGCTTCATCGTCAACGTCGTCCCCGCGACGCTGCTCCTCACACTCCACCTGTCGACGATAGCGGGCAAGGGTGCCGCGTCGGCCTTCAGCGTCGTGGCTGGCCTCGGGGGGCTGTGCGCGATCATCGCCAACCCGCTCGCGGGCCGGATCAGTGATCGGACGACGGCTCGCTTCGGCCGCCGCAGGACATGGATCTTCACCGGTGGCGTGACCGGCTGCCTGGTCCTCATGACGATGATGTTCACGACCCAGGTCTGGCAGGTCGCCCTGGTCTGGTGCCTGGTGCAGATCCTGATGAACTTTGAGTTCGCCGCGGCGAATGCCTCTGTGGCAGACCAGATCCCGGCCGATCGACGGGGATCGGCCTCGGGCCTCGTGGGCATGATCGGTGCCATCGCACCGGTCATCGGTCTGGGTGCGGTCAGTCTCGCCACCCACTCGCCGGCGCTGCAGTGGATCATCGTTGCTCTCGCCGGGATGACGGGCGCCATCATCGGCGTCCTCATCATGCGTGACCCGAAGCATGTCCGGCCCGAAGATGAGGCCCCGCTCAGCCTGCGCGAGCTCGCCAAGGCCTACTGGCTGAGCCCGAAGAAGCACCCGGCGTTTGCGTGGGCCTGGGCGGTGCGCTTCCTGGTGACGTGCACCTACGCCAGCGCGGCCTACCTCGCGCTCATGCTGCTCGACCGCTTCGGGATGGACAAGGACGAGGTGAGCAAGTCGGTCGTGGCGCTGACCGTCGTCAACATCCTCTTCGTGTCCGTGCTCTGCGGCATCGGTGGTGTGCTCTCGGACAAGTTCAAGCGGCAGAAGCCCTTCGTCATGGGCGGATCCCTCATCGCTGCAGCCGGATTGGTCGTCCTGGCCTTCGCGCAGGCGCTGCCGATGGTCTATGTCGGCGTGGGTGTGCTGGGCATCGGCTTCGGCATCTTCCTCGCGACCGACTTCGCCCTCTGCATCAGGATGCTGCCCGACGCCGAGAACATCGGGAAGGACTTCGCCGTCCTGGGAATCGCGGGGTCGCTCCCGGCCTCGGTCGTGCCACTCATGGCCGCTCCGCTCATCGCCCTCGGCGGCTATCAGGCCTTCTACCTGACGATCGCGGTCCTCGGCCTGCTCGGTGGTCTGGCCGTGCGACGAATCCCCGAGATCGGCCAGGAGGGCGACCCGAGGTTCGCCCGGATCGCCTGATGAAGCTCTTCACCACAACCATCGGGGACGGTCCGCGGACCGCGGCGCTGCTCCACGGCGCCTCGATGACGCATGACATCTGGCGCGACTTCGGCCGGATCCTCGTGGACACGTACGACCTTCGACTGCTGCTCGTCGACCAACGCGGCCACGGGCAGAGCCCGCGCTCCACGGCATACGCGATCGAGGACTACATTGCCGACGCGGTCGAGAACCTGCCCACCGGCCTGGACTTCCTCATCGGTCAATCACTGGGCGGCCGTGTCGGCGCCGAGGCGTCAGAAGCGTTGCGGCCCAAGCGATACATCGGCCTCGACCCGGCCTTCACGGTGACCAAACCGTATGCCGTGCTGCTCGAATACGTTGCGCCTCACCAGGCGCGATTCCCGACCTGGTTGTTGAAGGCCATGGGATCCCCGCCCAAGACCGCCGCGCCGGACACGCTCGACCGCATCCGGGCTGCATGGGCGAAGTGGGATCCGTCGATGATGAAGCAACTCGTCGCGTGCCGGACGCCGGGCTTCGTGCCCGCTCCGCCCGCGGTGCCCTCGACCATCGTGCTGGCATCCCCCAGCTTCTGTGTGTCCCCGGAACGGGCCGAGGAGTTCCGGGCGTTCGGGTGGGACGTCAGGGTCAAGCCCGGAGCAATCCACGACCTGCACATCCAAGACCCCAAGGGCCTCGCCCTGCTGCTCGACGACGTGCTGCGCGCATCGGACGGGGCGCCCGCCTGATCAGGCGTCGGGTCCCCGGCGACGACGGCTCGGGTCCTCGATCTCGTTGCGCAACAGGTGTTCCAGTCGATCGCGAAGCTTGGCTGCGATGGCAGGGATCATCAGCAGGCGCTCGATCTGCGCATGATCGAAGGTCGCGTCGTCCAAGGGATGCAGGAGCCGATTGACGGACGCCACCGTGACATCCGCGAAGGGTCGATCGATCAGCCTCACCTCGTCCCCGGCGGCGACCTCGCCTGGCTCGAGCACGCGGGCATACCAACCGGTGGCACCGGTCCGCTCGACCTCGAGGACGAGATCCTTCACCTGGTGCAGGGCTGCCTGCTTGTAGCAGGGGTTGCGTGGCTGGTTCACCTCGAGGGTGGCGGTCCCGACTCGAACGACGTCCCCGATGCAGACGCCCTCTTCCGTGGTGCCGGTGATCGTGAGGTTCTCCCCGAAGGAGGGCGCCGGGATCTCATGTCCGATGTGCCGGGTCAGGATCGGGTATCGCTCCAGTGAGAAGAGGAGCACCGCCTTGTCCGGACCGCCGTGATTGCGCGTGTCGGCCTGATGGTCGCCCGTGAAGCGAGCGATCCCAGTGCAACGGGGCCCTCGACCGAGTGCTTGCGGATGGCCGTCTGCACGCTCGTCCGGCCATGCGGGAGTGACGCGATCTCGCCGACGTTGACGCTCGCGACTCTGGGCTGGGGGAACATGACTTCATGGTCGCAGAGACCGGAGAGAGCATGCTGCTCCCGAGGGGGCAAGGATGGGCAGGGACGAAGGAGGCGTCATGGATGTGTGGGAAGCGGTCGCGGAACGGCGATCGACGAGGGCATTCCTGGACAGGCCGGTCGAACGCGACCTGCTCGAGCGGGTGCTCGCCGCAGCGAGTCGAGCCCCTTCCGGTGGCAATGTCCAGCCGTGGCACGTCGCCATCGTGACCGGCGCAGCGAAGGGCGCGCTCGTCCATGCCGTTCGGGATCGACTGGCCAGCAGCGAGCCCTTCCCCGACGCCGAATATCCGGTCTATCCGCCCTCCCTCTGGTCGCCCTATCGCGAGCGCCGCTTCGACAACGGCGAGCAGTTGTATGCCGCGCTGGGCATCCCGCGGGAGGACAAACTCTCTCGGCTGGGCCAGTTCGCGAGGAACTGGGAGTTCTTCGGTGCGCCGGTCGGGGCCTTCATCCTCGTTGATCGGGGGATGGGTGCGCCCCAGTGGTCCGACCTGGGTGGCTTCCTCCAGACCCTCCTCCTGCTTCTTCACGCCGAGGGGCTGGCCGCCTGTGCGCAGGAGGCATGGGCTGCACAGCACGACCTGGTGGCGCGGGCCATCGATCTCCCCGATCACCTGATGCTCTTCTGCGGCATCGCGATTGGGTATGCCGACCGGTCGGCTCCCGTGAACGACTGGACGTCCGACAGAGCGCCGTTGGACGAGTGGGTCACCTTCCATTGAGCCCGACCACCGGCGTTGCGAGCGATCAGCCCGGGGCGTATGGTGGGAATACGGCATACCCCTATGGGGTATATAGAAGGAGAGATCATGAGCGAGTTCAACTACGACGTCGTCGGGATGACCTGCGGGCACTGCGAGAAGGCGGTGGCCGAGGAGGTCGGTCAGGTCGCGGGTGTGCAATCCGTTGACGTGAGCGCCTCGGAGGGTCGTCTCGTCGTCCGGGGCGATGACTCCGTCGCCGATGCCGACGTGATCGCAGCCGTCGAGGAAGCCGGCTACGCCGCGACCCGCGCCTGACAATCCGGCTGGGCACCAGCAGCAACGACACAGGAAGGCAGCCAGAGTGATGGACACCCGCACCGAGGCCACGCCCATCGACCTCGTGGTCGGAGGGATGACGTGTGCCTCCTGCGCGATGCGTGTCGAGAAGGCCCTCAACAAACTCGACGGTGTCGAGGCATCGGTCAACTATGCGACCGAGAAGGCCCACGTGACCGGGCCACCGGACCTGTCACCGGACGACCTCATCGCCGTCGTCGAGAGGACCGGCTACACGGCCACGGCCGTGTTGCCTCGGCCGTCGGTTTCCCCGGCCTCCTCGGCCGCAGTTGACCCCGCCAACCCCAGCGCCCCCGCCGCCCCGGCTGATCAGGCGGTGACGGGTGAGCCGCAGTCGGGGGAGAGCCAGGACCGTGAGCTCGACACGCTTCGTCGGCGACTCCTCACCGCGATCGTCCTGTCGGTCCCGGTGATCCTCATGGCCATGGTGCCCGCGCTCCAGTTCCCGTACTGGCAGTGGGTCTCCTTGGTGCTCGCCCTGCCGGTCACGACCTGGGGCGCTTGGCCCTTCCACCGCGCCGCGTGGATGAATCTGCGGCACCGTGCCGCGACGATGGACACCCTCATCTCGGTCGGAGTGCTTGCGGCTCTCGCTTGGTCGCTCTATGCCCTGGTCTTCGGCACCGCCGGTATGCCGGGCATGACTCATGCCTTCGAGTGGACGATCCAGCGCTCCGACGGCGCCGGCAACATCTATCTCGAGGTGGCTGCTGGCGTCACGACCTTCGTCCTCGCCGGACGGTTCGTCGAGAAGCGCGCCAAGCGGCGCGCTGGCGCCGCACTCCGGGCCCTCCTCGAGCTCGGCGCCAAGGACGTCGGCGTCCTCCGCGACGGCACTGAGATCCGTATTCCGATCGAGGACCTTGCCGTCGGCGACAGCTTCGTGGTGCGCCCGGGGGAGCGGATCGCCACCGACGGTGTCGTCATCGAGGGTGCGTCCGCCGTCGACGCCTCGCTGCTCACCGGGGAGTCCCTCCCGATCGAGGTCACCGTGGGCGATGCGGTGACTGGTGCCACGGTCAACTCCGGCGGTGTCCTCGTGGTGCGCGCCACGAGGGTCGGTCCCGACACCCAACTCGCGCAGATGGGGCGTTTGGTCGAGCAGGCACAGTCCGGCAAGGCGGAGGTCCAACGGCTCGCTGACCGCATCTCGGCGGTCTTCGTCCCCATCGTCATCCTCGTGGCCCTGGCCACCCTCGCCGTCTGGGTCATCGCTGGAGGCAGCTGGAGCGCCGGCTTCACCGCTGCCGTGGCCGTCCTCATCGTGGCCTGCCCGTGCGCCCTCGGCCTGGCGACCCCGACGGCTCTGCTCGTCGGGACCGGGAGGGGGGCACAACTCGGCATCCTCATCAAGGGCCCGGAAATCCTCGAATCCACCCGACGCATCGACACTGTCGTCCTCGACAAGACGGGCACCGTCACCTCAGGACGGATGGAAGTCGCCGACGTCGTGGTCGCCGAAGGTGAGGATCGGTATGCCGTGGTGCGCCTCGGCGGAGCCCTCGAGGCACCGTCGGAGCACCCCATCGCGCGGGCCATTGCGACCGCTGCCACGGGCGAGGTCGGCACGCTGCCGAGGGTGACCGACTTCGTCAATCGCCCGGGGCAGGGCGTCGTCGGGACCGTTGAAGGCCAGGAGATTCGCGTCGGCCGCCCGAGCCTTCTCGACCGCGGGGAGGCGAGTCTTCCGACGACGCTTCGGGACGCCATGGCGACCGCGCAACAGCAGGGCCGCACGGTGGTCGTGGTGGCCTGGGCTGGTCGAGCCCGCGGGCTATTCGTGGTGAGCGACCAGGTCAAGCCGAGCAGCCGTGCGGCCATAGAGCAGATGCGACGACTGGGTCTCACACCGGTCCTGCTCACCGGCGACAACGCAGCAGCAGCCCAACACATCGCGGCTGAGGTGGGCATCGACTCCGTTCACGCTGACGTGATGCCCGCTGACAAGGTCGAGGTCGTCGCACAGTTGCAGGCAGCGGGCCACGTGGTCGCGATGGTCGGCGACGGCGTCAACGATGCCGCTGCCCTCGCCACCGCTGACCTCGGCATGGCCATGGGCACGGGGACCGACGTCGCCATCGAGGCCGCAGACATCACCCTCGTCCGGGGAGACCTCGCCAGCGTCCCGGACGCCATTCGGTTGTCCCGTCGGACGTTGTCGACGATCAAGACCAACCTGTTCTGGGCGTTCGCCTACAACGTCGCGGCGATCCCGCTGGCCGCGCTCGGGATGCTCAACCCGATGCTGGCCGGGGCCGCCATGGCCTGCTCGAGTGTCTTCGTCGTCGGCAACAGTCTCCGGCTGCGCACCTTCCGCTGACGCGTTCGGCGAGCGCACGGCATACGACGTCGTATGCCGTGCGCTCGCCTCAGGTGCTGCCGCCCTCGCCCGCTGTGCTCGTTGGCGTTGGGGAGGACGGCGTGGGCGTTGGTGTGGGGGTGGGTGTCGATGTGGCCGACGGGGTCGGGGTGCCTGTGCTCGCTGGCGTCGAAGGGGTCGGCGTGCTGCTGCTCGTCGGTGTGGACGACGAGCTGGCCGAGGCGGTGGGGGACGGTGTTGGTGCGTCCGCGGGCGGGACCACGACGGCCACGGAGGCACGCCCATCGAGATAGGGCATCGGGTCGGTGTACGCGCCATTGACGCGGACCTCGAAGTGCAGATGGCAACCGGTCGACGCGCCGGTCGTGCCGACCCTGCCGATTCCGTCGCCGGCGTTGACCTGCTGGCCGACCCGCACGGCGATGGTGGACAGGTGGTTGTACGTGGTCTCGAAGGCCGAACCACCAATGACGCCGTGCGAGATCACGACTCGGTTGCCGTAGCCGCCGTCATTCCAGCCGGCGGAGGTCACCACGCCACTCTTGGTCGCAGCGACCGGGGTGCCGCACGGGGCACCGAAATCGGTGCCGGAGTGGAGCTTGTAGGCGCCGTCGATCGGGTGCAGTCGGTAGCCGAAGGGAGAGGTGATGGGGGCGGTCAGGGGGAAGAGCATCGAACTGCCCGCCACAGGCGCCGTCGATATGACCAGGCCCTCTTCGAAGCCGAGGTCGTTCGCGTGCTCGGCAAGGACCTCCTCCTCGGTGGGGGGTTCCTCGGAGGCGGCACGCAGGAGCTTGGAGCGGGAGGCGGCGAACTCGGCACGCAGGGCCTTGGTCTCGGCGGACTGATCCTCGGCCTGATGGTCGTCCGCGAGGATGACCGCGGCGGCTCGCGTCACCGTCGATGGTGTTGTCGAGGGGCTTCGCTCAGAGGAAAAGCCTTGGGCGACAGCGACTCCCGCACCTGTCAGGGCGAGAACGACAAGAGCGCCGACGGCAACAAACCTGGTGGGAATGATGCTGTCGGCGTGACGCCCCCTTCGGAGAAGCCCCCGCATGGGGAGCAATCCTACGAGGTCATGGGCACCAAGCGCACGGGGAGATTTGCCCGGCCGGGCCACTTGCTGGTGGGAGTCCATCGGTCCAAGGTGGTTGGGTGACGACAGATTCGAGCCGCGCCAAGGAAGTGAGCGACAGGTTGTTCTACGACGCCCACCGGGACACCTTGCTCGCCGCGGTTGAGGCCAACAGCAGGCGCGGCGCGTACACGGCATACGCCCCGATCACCCCTCCGAACGCCCGGGATGCCGACGAGTGGGTGGCCGCCCGCTCGGGGACGACCTTCATGCTCAGCGCCCCCACGTCCGGGCGGATCCGTGCGGCCGAGGTCTCGCCCTACACGAGAGAGCCGCTGGGGGTGACCTACTCCGCGCCCTCCGTGGATGAGGCGCTCTCGGCGGCAACAGCGGCCTGGCCGGCGCTGCGGGACGCGAGTGTCCGGACGCGCGTGGGAGTCGGGCTCGAGAGCCTCGCGATGATCCACGCCCGCGGCGCCGAGTTCGCGGCCGCGACGGCGCACACCACCGGCCAGAGCCTCGGGATGGCCTGCACCGGCAGCGGCACCAACGCGCTGGATCGGGGTCTGGAGGCGCTGGCGATGGCCTGGTCTGCCCTGACGCGGATCCCGGACCAGGTGGAGTGGAGTCAATCCTTCGGCTCCAGCACCGTGACGCTGGCCAAGCGCTATCGGGCCCGCCCGGTGGGCCCGGCCCTGGTCGTCGCGTGCGCTTCCTTCCCGGCGTGGAATGCCTATCCGGCGATCATGGCGAACCTCGCCACCGGCAACCCGGTGCTCGTCAAGCCGCACCCTCACTCGGTCCTCGCGACCGCCATGGCCGTCGAGGTGATCCGGGACGTCCTCGTCGCGGCAGGCCTCCCGGCAGATGCGGTGCAACTGGTCGTGGACACGATGGACGATCCGATCGCCGCACGGATCGCCGAGCATCCGAGCACCCGGATCGTGGACTTCACCGGAAGCCCGGTCTTCGGTGATTGGCTGGAGCGCAACCTCCCCGGGACTCTCGTCTACACCGAGACCGCCGGGGCCAACACCGTGATCCTCGACTCCACCGCTGACCTGCCAGCCACCCTGCGCACCCTTGCAACCGGTCTGTCCCTCTTCAGCGG
>DAOLRO010000116.1:0-8685 GCA_035418665.1 Phycicoccus sp. | reverse complement strand
CCCCTGGAGTTCGTGGGGGTCGACGACCCGCACCTGGACTACGACCGGTATGACGCTGTTGCGGGGGCCGCGGCGGACGATGTCGCGCTGACCGTGGGCGTGACTCATGCGCCCTATCAGCGGGTGTTGGATGCCATGACGGCCGACGGAGCTGGGTTGGTCATCGCCGGCCACACGCACGGCGGGCAACTCTGTCTGCCGGGGTGGGGCGCGCTGGTCACCAACTGCGACCTGGACACCCGGCGAGCCAAGGGCCTCTCGCGGTGGTGGCCCGGCGCGGGTGGGGCGCCGTCCGCGCAGGCGCCCGAGGGGGCGGCATACCTCGAGGTGTCGGCCGGCCTCGGGACCTCGCCGATGGCTCCCGTGCGGTTTGCCTGCCGCCCTGAGGCGAGCCTGCTCACCCTGGTGCCGCGCGACGCGTGAGGCGGGCGCGGCTGGTGCGGAGCGGCGACGGGGCATCCGTCCACGGACCCGATTCGGTGCCGGACGCGCGGGTCGGCTATCCTCTGTCCTTGTGCCGCAACGCCCCCACCAGGGTCGCGCGGGCCACGGGGTGTGGCGCAGCTTGGTAGCGCGCTTCGTTCGGGACGAAGAGGCCGCAGGTTCAAATCCTGTCACCCCGACCATCTGTCGACAGGGCCCTGACCAGCGTCAACGCCGGTCAGGGCCGATCTGTTTAGCCGACCGCCATCGGTCTGGAATGGATGAGAGGCATCATGCGGGTTGGGGCGGGATCGGTGCGGCCGGCGCGACCGGTGCGACCGGCGATCCACTACAGCCCGGCGGCGACCTGGCTGAACGATCCCAACGGCCTGATCTTCCACAACTCCTTGTGGCACCTCTACTACCAGACCAACCCGCACGGCCTCATGTGGGGAAACATGTCGTGGGGCCACGCGACCTCGCCCGACCTCGCGCACTGGACCGAGCACGAGACGGCGATCTCGCTCGATGAGACCGAGGAGATCTTCTCTGGGTCGATGGTGTGCGACGAGACGGGTTCAGCGGGTTTCGGCGCCGGTGCCCTCGTGGCGATCTACACCTCGCACCGGGGCAACCCCGAGGTCGGCGTCCACCAGACTCAGGCCCTCGCCTGGAGCACCGACGGCGGGTTCACGTTCCACAAGTTCGCCGGCAACCCGGTGCTGGATCGCGACTCCGCCGACTTCCGCGACCCAAAGGTCTTCCGTCACGAGGGCCGCTGGATCATGGTCGCGGTCGAGGCCGTCGAGAACATCGTCGTCCTCTACGCCTCGGACGACCTGCGCGAGTGGGAGTTGCTCAGCGAGTTCCGCGACCCGGCTGCCGCCGCGCCCACCTGGGAGTGCCCCGACCTGTTCCCCCTGTTTGACGCCGACGGCACCACGGTCTGGGTGCTCATTCTCAGCGTCAACCCCGAAGCCCTGACCGGCGGGTCCGGAACCCGTTACTACCTGGGCGATTTCGACGGCCGGACCTTCACGCCGTCCGCCGTCCCGGGCGCGCAGGGCTGGCTGGACCAGGGCCGCGACTACTACGCCGCGGTGTCGTTCTTCGATGCCCCCGACGAGCGCCGGGTGATGATCGGCTGGATGAACAACTGGGAGTATGCCCACGCCCTCCCGCCGCAGCCCTGGGCGATGCAGATGGCGTGGCCCCGAGAGCTGAGCATCGCGGGCTCGGGCGAGGCCAGGACGCGCCGGTTGATCCAGGCCCCGAGTCCGCTCCCCACGGGACCAGAGGGGTTCACCTTCGAGGGGTGGCTCGACGGTCTGCTGACCCTCCCCCCAGCCGCCTCGGAAGCCCCGGCCCTGATCGAGGTCGAGGTCGAGCGCGGCCGCACGACCCGCATCGAGCTCACCCTCGGCCTGACGTTTGTCTGGGAGGCTGACGCATTCACCGTCCGCCCGCGAATCGGCCTGTCCGACACGCCCGTTGGCTTCGACAGCGAGGTCGCAACGCCGCTCTCGGGCGACTCGCACCGGTTCGAGATCATCGTCGACCACGGCTCAGTCGAAGTGTTCATCGACGGCGGCCGCACCGTGCTCACGCAGTTGTGCCCACCATTGCTGCTGAACTCCCCGTGGACCATTCAGGTCAGCGGCGACCCAGCGCAGATCCACGTCCGCACCCGCCCGCTCATCTGACGCGACACGGATATCGGCGGCGCGACGCGTGACGGCGCGGATGGCGGCGTCGCCACTGTCGCTGGAACAGCAGCAGCCACGCCGTCATGGGCGCCGTCATGAGCCGCGGATGCTCAGGCCCGCTCAGCAGGCGGTCCCGCTCGGGCCGGGGAAGGGGCCGCGGCTCAGGCGCCCTCAGGGGATGGGGCCGCGCGTGAAGCCGCCGTAGGGTGCGTGATCACGACACCTACGGCGGCTTCATCGACGGCTTCACGCCCGGCCCAGCCCCCAAGGGGTATGCCGCCAGCGCAACTGCGCAGGCAAGCCGCGCTGAGGCGGGTGCGCGGGCGCGTGGGCCTCACACGGGGAGGTCGACCGATCGCTTGCCCGCGGATCGCAACCACCAGGACCGAGGCCCGGCGCCACTGAACCGATCCGGGTCGAACGCCGCCGGGATCGGGTGAGTGCCGTCGCCTCCCAACACGCTGTCGGCGATCATCACCCCGGTCGCGGGCGCGAGGATCAACCCCCACATCCCGTGGCCGACCGCCAGGTGCAGCCCAGCGACCACGCCCGACTCCCCCAGGGCAGGAACTCCATCAGGCAAACACGGACGCTCCCCGACCCACGAATCCAGCCACGGCAGCCCCGCCAACCCCGGCAGCGCCCGCGAGGCCACCGCCACGAGTTGCCGCGAGCGACGCGGGTCGACCGGCGCGCCCTCCGACCCGAACTCCATGTAGCCAGCCACCCGGACCCGATCAGCCAGCGGCGTCACGACGACACGGTGCTCCTTGAGCCGCACTGCATGCGTGGGCGCGCCCGCCGACCGCTCGAGGTCGACGACATAGCCACGACCGCCCCGCATCGGCAGCCGAACGCCCATGTCCCCGGCCAGCCGAGGAGCCCCCAGCCCCGAGGCGATCACCACATGGTCAGCCTCGATCAACCCCTCGGTCGTCCGGACCCCGACGACGCGCGACCCCTCCACAACGACGCCCACCGCGGAGCACTCGAAGATCACCTCGGCCCCGTGCTGACGGGCCGACTCCAGCATCGATCCGACGAAACTCCTACTCTCGGTGACTGCTTCATCGGGGTGATACGAGCCGGCAGCGACCGCGCCGAGGGCCGGCTCGAGCCTGCGCATCGCCGTCGCGTTCAACAGCCCTCCCGTCTCAGCCCCCGGGCCGTCGGACGCAGAGGCACTCCCAGCCCCAGCGCGGGACCCAGCCGCGGAATCACCGACAGCAGGGGTATGCCGCGCCCGCTGCAGATAGACATCGACCGAGCCGATGCGCGCGAAGGTCGGGCTGAGCCCCGCGGCATACAGGCCCTCGTGCAGCGCGAAACTCCGCTCAGCCATCTGCGCCATGTCGCCGACAGCAGCTTGCACGCGCCGACTGAGAGCGGACGCCCCCAGCGTCGACAGCCACGGCACGAGTGCCGGTTGCGGGTGGACCCGCACCGCGCTCGGGCGGCGGAACATCTGCCGCATGGCATCGCCCAACGCTGACGGAGTCGACAACGGACCGACGTGCGATGGCGCGAGCAAGGCCGCATTGGCATAGGAGCAGCCGCCGCCGATGCCCGGGGCAGCGTCAAGGACGGTGACGAGGGCGCCGCGCCCGGCGAGCGCCTGGGCGATGGCGGCACCGGTGACGCCGGCGCCGACGACCACGACCTTCGGGCCTAGCGATGGTCGTGGCGCAGCGCCGGAACGGGTGGGTTTCGCGGCCATACTGGGACCCTACGAAGGTGGACCCGTCTTCCGGATCCCCCCAGCGGGCGGAGGAAAGGGAGGAGATCACGGTGGGGGCGGCGAAACCGATCGAGGTGCTTCTCGTCGAGGATCACCCGGTCGTCATCTGGGGCTTGCAGAGCCTGGTGCTTCATCAGCCGGACATCCGGATCATCGGCGAGGCCTACACCACCACTGACGCCATGGTGGCGGCGACCACGTTGCAGCCCGACATCATCATGCTGCCGTTGCGGTTGGGCGGCGTCTACAACGGGATCGAGTTGTGTCGCGCTCTGACGTCCGTGTCGAAGGCGCAGTTGTTGCTCTACACCGCCTTCGCCGCAGACACCGATCAGGAGGAGGCCCTCCTCGCGGGGGCCGCCGCCCTCGTGCCCAAGACGGCCACCGCACAGGACCTCGTCCAGACCATCAGAGCGGTGGCCGGCGGCCAGGCCGGACCCGCTGCTCGGGCGCCGGAGCTGCGCCTGCAGACCCTGGCCCGCGAATCCACCGAGTCGTTGACCGCCCGCGAGCAGGAGATCCTCCAACTCGTCCTGCAACGACGCACCAACCCCGAGATCGCCCGCGCGCTCGTCGTGGAGGTCTCCACGGTGAAGTCCCACATGCGCTCGCTGCTGCGCAAACTCGGGATCCAGTCCCGTCGGGACCTGTTCGGGCAGGCCGCAGACCACTGGTCCTGAGGCCCACAGCGCCTCCACCCTCAGTTCCTCCCCTCGGGAGGATCCATGGGGCTGACGGCGTCCCTAGTCTCGGACACTGTGACCCAGAGCACTACGCCGCACCGCCGGCCCGACCTGCTCATCAGCGGGGGCCTGGTGGTCGATGGAACGGGTCGGCTCCCCTTCCGGGCCGATCTCGCCGTCACCAACGGTGTCATCACCGCGTTGCTCGACCCGCCCAACGACCCAGCCGACGCGCGAGGTGCGCACGCGGCATACCTGGTCGACGTCACTGGCCTGGTCGTGGCACCGGGCTTCATCGACATCCACTCCCACGCCGACTTCACCCTGCACGGCTCCCCGGCCGCGGAAACGGTTCTCTCCCAAGGGGTGACGACGCTCGTTGGCGGCAACTGCGGATGGTCGCCATTCCCCCACACGGGCGACGGGCTGCTGCAACGGGCGTCGTCGTTCATGCATCCCGAGGTCGACTGGACCGCGCACGACGCCGGCTCGTTCGGACGCGTCCTCGCCGCGGACCCGCCGGGTGTCAACGTCGTCCTGCAGGTCGGCCACGCCAGCCTGCGCCTTGCGGTCATGGGCACGACCAACCGGGCACCCGATGCGACCGAGCTCGCGCAGTTGTGCGCTCTCGTCGAGCAGGCCGCAGACGAGGGCGTGCGCGGCTACACCACGGGGTTGACCTACGCCCCTTGCTCGTATGCCGCCCTCCCGGAGATCACGGCGGTCGCGAAGGTCGCCGCGGCGCGGGGGCTCACCCACGCCACCCACATGCGCGACGAAGGCGCCGGGTTGCTCGGCGCGGTCGACGAGGCCCTCGCCATCGCTCGGCGCTCGGGCGTCCGTCTACAGATCTCGCACATCAAGGCCCTAGGCACCGCCAACTTCGGTTTGGTTGAGCAGGCCCTCACGCTGTTGGACGACGCGGTCGACGAGGGCATCGACGTCGCCTGCGACGCCTATCCGTATGCCGCGTCGTCCACAACGCTGACCTCCCGCCTGCCCGGCTGGTCGATGACCGCAGGGGTGGACGGCCTTGTGCAGATCCTGCACGACCGGCACCGCCGCGCGGCGCTGGCGCAGGACCTGAACGACCGACTGGGCAAGGCATTCGAGCCCGACCATCTCGTCGTCGCAGCGGTGAGCCCCGATGGCGACCCCACGACGGTCGGCATGACGTTGGCCCGGATCGGAGAGCAGCGCGGCCAGGACTCCGTCGAAGCCACCCTCGGGGTGCTCGCCGAGAACCGTGGCGATGTCACCATCGTCGCGCACGTCATGCGGGACGAGGACGTGTGGACTGTGCTCAGGCACCCCCTCGCCAGCGTCGCCAGCGACGGATGGGTGGTCCGCCCTCACGGCGAGGGATCACCTCACCCGCGCAGCTTCGGCACCTTCCCTCGAGTCTTGCGCGAGGGCACCAGCAACGGCTCGCTGACCCTCACGGAGGCCGTGCGCAAGATGACGTCGATGCCCGCAGCCCGTTATGGGCTCACGGGTCGCGGCCTGCTTCAGCCCGGTGCCGTCGCAGACATCGTGGCCTTCGACCCGGGAACGATCACCGACCGCTCGACCTTCGCCGACCCATGGCAGGTGTCGCACGGCATACGTCACGTCTGGTTGCGCGGAAATCCCGCGCTCACGGACGGGGCGGTCACCACGTCCAGGTACGGCCAGGTCCTCACCGACCTGTAAACCGCGTTGCCATCTTCCAAGGAGGCGAGATGACGAGTACGACGACGACCCAGGCCGCATCCGATCACGGCATGGTCGGAGGTCCGGCCGGTCCGCACGTCCGACTAGCCGCGATCCTGTCGGGTGCCGCCGTGATCGTGGCCATCGTGGTCGCGTTCGCGACGACCGACAAGATCGGCTTGTGGGGGCTCTTCCCGATCCTCGTGTATGCCGTGCTGGTCCTGATCGAGTTCAACGTCGTGCTCTCGACGGCGATCTCGCTAGTTATCGCGTTGATCATCTCCAAGACCGGCCTGTTGGCCGCGGGGACACTCCTCGCGGAGTCACTGGGTTCGTTCATCGCGGTGGTCGGGCTGATCATCATGCTGGGCGCCGGGCTGGGCCGCATCGCTGCCGACACCGGCGCGGCCCGAACCCTGGTGATGATGCTGCTGCGCAAGATCGGTGTCTCCAGCCCGACGCGGGCGCAGATCGGAATCATGCTCGCGTCGACGGTCCTCGTCGGCGCCCTCGGGACCCTCGCCGGGGCCAATGCGATCCTGGCCCCGCTGGCGATACCCGTCGCGGCTGCGGTCGGACGGTCGCGCCCGTCGGTGGCCGTCATGCTCCACACCGCTGGGGCTGCGGGTCTGGTCACCGGGCCGTTCACACCGCCGGTTGTGACCATCATGGGCGCTGCGCACATCTCCTACGGCACCTACGTGCTCGGGGTAGGACTGCCGATGGCGATCGTCGTGTGGGGCATCGGCTACTTCATGGCGAAAGTCATCCACAAGCGGACCGCCAGCGACCTCTACGAGCCGGAGCTCTCCGCGGGTCATGACATCGACCGCCCCGCGACGACCCTGGAGCGCCGTGCAGCACTGGCCTTCGTGGGAACCCTCCTGGTGATGACCGTCCTCGGCATCGTGCTCAAGGCCGGCTACTCCTACGCCATCATCGTCATGATCGTCACGGCCGTCGTCACAGCCTTCGCGGGCGGGTTGAGCCCGGCCAAGGCGTTGTCCGCCTTCTTCTCCGGGGCGAGCAGCCTCATGTGGCTGTTCTTCCTCTTCTGGATGTTCAACCCGTTGCTGGTTGTCATGGAGAAGTCGGGCGCCTACGCCATCATCGTCGAGAACTCCAAGCCGTTCCTGGAGAGTGTCGGACCGTGGGGCTTCCTCATGCTCGTGCTCCTCATCGGCTGGATCGGGGTGTCGGGGGCGGCGGTCGCGCAGGTGGTCCTCATCGACAAGCTGTTCGCCCCGCTGGCTGCGCAGCTTGGCATCCCACCAGTTGCCTGGGCGGCCTCGCTGCTCGGCGGCAGCCAGATCGACTGGTTCGGGCCGTTGCCGAACGCCGACATGATCGGTCAGATGGGCCTGGCCCGTTCATCGAACCTACGGATGCAGCTCTTCAACGGGTGGACCGTCATGGCTGGAACCCTGATCCTGTTCTCGATCCTCTTCATCGTCCTCGTCTGACATGGACGAATCAGCAGGCGTCGCCCACTCACCGGTCCAGCACGGTCCCGACCAGCACAGTCTGGAGCAGCCCGGGCCGATGCCGGAATGGGCCCGGCTGTTGCATGAGGACCTGACCGAGTTGGTCAGGCGCTCCGATGGCCACTGGGAGCTCGCCGTCGCGTGCGGCGAGGTCCGGCTAGCCATCGGAGCCGGTCGCACGGTCTCGGCGGCGAGCACCATCAAGGTTCCGTTGGTCATCGCGGCTCTAGCCCGGGTCGAGGCCGGCCACGCCGACCTGACGGAGGTGCTCGCCGTGCCTAACGAGCGGGTCGGCGGGACGGGGGTCCTTGGCAGCCTCCCTTCCTGCCTCAGCCTGACGTTGGCCGAAGTGCTCGAGCTGTGCATCATCGTCAGCGACAACACCGCCACCAACATGCTCATCGAGCGATTCGGGCTCGACACTGTGGGGGCCAGCATGCGTGGGCTAGGACTGCATGAGACGGTGCTGAGGCGGCGCATGCTCGACCTGCAGGCGATGCAAGAAGGGCGGGACAACCTCGCCCAGGCCCAGGAGTTGGCCGAGCTCCTTGCTCGTCTGGGCGAGGGTCGACTGCTCTCTCCGGCACTCACCGAGTTTGCCGTGTCCATGCTCCAGGGTCAGCGGATCCGGGATCGGATCCCATCCCGGCTGCCTGCGGACGTCGCGGTCGGCAACAAGACCGGCGAACTCGTCGGGATCTGTCACGACGTCGGCTTGCTGCAGTTCGACGGTCACCAGGTGGGCTTCGCGGCGCTCGGGTCCGATCTCTCCGGAGCCACGTTCGCCGGTGGATCCGGTGAGGCTGCACTGGTCATTGCGACCGCGGCCCGCTCCGTCGTGGACCGGATCCGGGGCGGCGGCGCAGCGGCCGGAGCACCCTGACCGGCATCCGAACACATGCGACGCGTGACGGCGCGGATGACGGCGTCGCCACTGTCGTTGGAACAGCAGCAGCCAC
>DAOLRO010000115.1:0-8829 GCA_035418665.1 Phycicoccus sp. | reverse complement strand
TCGACCTCATCCAGCAGGACCCGGTGATCTCGCAGGTCAAGCTCATCGCCGAGCCATGGGATGTCGGGGATGGCGGCTATCAGGTCGGCAACTTCCCGCCGCTGTGGACTGAGTGGAACGGCAAATACCGCGACACGGTCCGTGACTTCTGGCGCGGGGTGCCCTCGACGATGGGCGAATTCGCCTCGCGCATCACGGGTTCCAGCGACCTCTATGAGCACAGCAGCCGCAAGCCGATCGCCTCGATCAACTTCATCACTGCCCACGACGGCTTCACCCTGCGCGATCTCGTCTCCTACGACGTCAAGCACAACGAGGCCAACCTCGAGGGCAACATGGACGGCGAGAGCCACAACCGCTCGTGGAACTGCGGCACTGAGGGCCCCACGGACGACGCCGAGATCAACACCCTCCGCCTGCGCCAGCAGCGCAACTTCCTCACCACCCTGCTCCTCTCGCAGGGTGTGCCGATGATCAGTCACGGCGACGAGGTCGGCCGCAGCCAGCGCGGCAACAACAACGTCTACTGCCAGGACAACGAAATCTCCTGGCTCGACTGGGACCTCGGCGACGACGAACACCAACTGCTCGCTTTCACCAAGGCCGTCGTGTCCCTGCGCCGCAAGCACCCGGCCTTCCGGCGCCGCCGCTTCTTCGCGGGCAGTGCCGACCACGGCGGGGTCTCCAACCTCGGGGACATCTACTGGCTCAAGCCCGACGCCGAGCAGATGACCGAAGCCGACTGGACCAACGGTGAGGCTCGGCTCGTCGGGGTCTGGCTCAACGGCTCGGCCATCCCCGAGCCCGACAAGCGGGGCCGCCGCATTCTCGACGACGACTTCCTCATCCTCTTCAACTCGGGTGCCGAGGACGCGGCCTTCACCCTGCCCAAGGGCGCGTGGGAGGGGCGCTGGCTCATCGAGGTCGACACCGACGCCGTCACCGTCGACCCCGGCTGGCACTCGGCCGGCTCCGCGCTCGACATTGGGCCACGCTCGCTCGTCGTCCTGCGCAGTCCGCGCGAGACTCCCGTGACCCCGGTGGGGGCGGCGGCCACCAGCGCGTCGTGAGCGCCGCAGTTGTGGGTGGCCAAGGCCACCCGGCACCCGACTCGCATGACAGGGTGGACGGCGTGACCTCACCGCACCGACCAGGGCCCGGCCGGGTGGTCCCGACCTCGACCTATCGTCTGCAACTCCACGCCGGTTTCGGCTTCGACGACGCAGCCGGCCACACGGCATACCTCGCCTCGCTCGGGGTGAGTCACCTCTATCTCTCGCCCATCCTCGAATCCACCCCCGGGTCCACCCACGGCTACGACGTGCTCGACCACACCCGCATCGACGACGACCTCGGCGGTCGGGAGGCCTTCGACCGCCTCGTCGCCGCCTGCCGCGAGCAGGGCCTCGGCCTCATCGTCGACGTCGTGCCCAACCACATGACGGTGCCGCGGCCGACTCACCTCAACGCTCCCTTCTGGTCACTGCTTCGAGATGGACGAAATTCGCCGTATGCCGTGTGGTTCGACGTCGATTGGGCCGCCGAGGACGACCGCATCCTCATGCCGGTCCTGGGCGGGTCCGTCGACGAGGCCATCAACGGTGGGGATCTCGTCCTCGCCGAGGACGGTGGGCCGAGTGGGCGCGAGTGGGTGCTGTGGCACCACGGCGACGAGTTCCCGGTGGCTCCGGGCACCGAGACCCTGCCGCTGCGTGAGCTCGTGGAGGCGCAGGCCTATCGGCTGTCGAGTTGGCGGGAGGCGGGGGAGGCCCTCAACTATCGCCGCTTCTTCGATGTCACCTCGCTCGTCGCGGTGCGGGTCGAGGACCCGATCGTCTTCGCTGCGACCCATGCCACTCTGCTGGCGCTCTTCGGGCACGGCGCGATCGACGGCTTCCGGATCGACCACCCGGACGGGCTCGCCGATCCCGGCGCCTATCTCGCGGCGCTGGCCGACGCGACGGGCGACGCGTGGGTCGTCGTCGAGAAGATCCTCGAGGGCGACGAGACGCTCCTCGACACCTGGCGGTGCGCCGGCACGACCGGCTATGACGCGATGCTCCGGATCCAGCAGGTGCTCACCAGTGGCGCTGGCACCGATGTGCTCGACCGACTGTGGGCCGAGCACGCGGGCTCGGACCTGGACTTGGAATCCGTTGTCGCGCAAGCCAAGCGGCTCGTCATCGATGATGTGCAGGCCGCTGAGGTCGATCGGCTCATGCGGCTGCTCCGACAGATCCTCCCGGGCGCGGATCCCCGCCCGTTGCGTCGAGGACTCGAGGAACTCCTCATCGCGATGGATCGCTATCGCGCCTACGTCGTCCCGGGGGAGATCGCCGACGTCGAGCAGTATGCCGTGATCGAGGGTGCCGAGGACCGTGCCCTGGCTGCTGTAGCTGCCGGTGCCGCAGTCGCCGGGGACGGTGACGACCCTGCCGAGGTCGAGGATGCGGTGCGCACCGTGGCCCAGTTGGTTCGTGGCGGACGCGTGCCGGGGGTGCCGATCGAGGCCCGAGCCGTCGAGGAGGAGTTCCGGGTCCGCTTCCAGCAGACCTGTGGGCCGGTCATGGCCAAAGGCATCGAGGACACCGCCTTCTATCGCTGGCTGCGCCTCGCCGGAGCCAATGAGGTCGGGGGACATCCCGAAGTCCTGTCAATCGGTGACGAGGCCTTCCATGCTTTCTGCGCGTGCCAACTCGCGCCCTGGCCGACGACAATGACGGCCCTCACCACGCATGACACGAAGCGCTCCGAGGACGTGCGCGCCCGACTCATGACGATCGCCGACGACGCGCAGGGTTGGGATGAATGGGTCCACGCGGCGAGTCGTCTGGGCCAGCCACACGGCAGCCCGCTTCTTGACCCGGCCAGCGAATACCTCATCTGGCAGACCCTCGTCGGCGCTTGGCCGATGACAGCCGCGCGCCTCGAGGGATACGTCCTCAAGGCGATCCGCGAGGCCAAGACCCACACGGCCTGGGTGGACGGCGATCCGGCCTACGAGGAGGCCGTTGTGGCCTTCGCCCGAGGCGTGGTCCGTGACGAGCAGGTCCGGGCGCATGTCGAGTCCTGGCTCGACGGGCATGCCGACGTCGCCCGGGCAAACGTGTTGTCACAGAAGGTGATCCAGCTCGCCATGCCCGGAGTGCCGGATGTCTATCAGGGCACCGAACTCGAACTCCTCGCCCTCGTCGATCCCGACAACCGACGCCCCGTCAACTACGAGGAGCGCCTCGCCCGACTCGCGCGCCTCGACGAGGGTGAGCCTCCGGCGGACCTCAACGACGAAAAGCTCCTCGTCACCTCGACCCTCCTCCGGCTCCGCAGGGACCACCCGTCCTGGTTCGTCGGCGACACCGCGACGTATGCCGGGTGGCCGGCTCCCGAGGGCGTCCTCGCCTTCGTCCGGGGCGACGACACGGGGCCGCAGCTCCTCGTGGCTGCCGCAGTCAAGGGAGCAATGGCCGTGGATCGTGACGCCATCGACCTGCCCATCGAGGGCACATGGCGCCTGCTCTGGTCTGACACCCTCCCCGTCCTCGCATGGGTGCGCGATGAGTGAGCCTGTCGTCATCGAGGTGTGGGCACCGACGGCGCAGAGCGTCGAGATCGTGCTGAATCCATTGGGGAACAAGACCATTCGCCAAGCAATGGTGCCCACCACCGATGGTTGGTGGCGCTGGGAAGGCGAGCGGACGGCATACGGGGCAGGGAACGGCGCCCAAAGCGACGGCAGTGTGGACTACGCCTTCATTGTCGACGGCGCGGAGCCCGCCCTCCCCGACCCGTGCAGTGCCTGGCAACCACACGGAGTGCACGGCCCGAGTCGGCTCATCGACCCCAACGCCTTCGAGTGGACCGACGACAACTGGCGCGGCACCCGCGAGGGCGCCGGCATCCTCGGCGGCGTCATCTACGAGTTGCATGTCGGCACCTTCACGCCCGAGGGCACGCTCGACGCCGCCATCGACCGCCTCGACCACCTCGTCGCTTTGGGCATCGACCTCGTCGAGCTCATGCCGATCGCACCCTTCCCGGGTGACTGGGGCTGGGGCTACGACGGGGTCGGTCTCCATGCAGTCCACGACTGGTACGGCGGACCCCTTGCCCTGCAACGCTTTGTCGACGCCGGCCACGCTCGGGGGCTCGGGGTCTGCCTTGACGTCGTCCACAACCACCTCGGGCCGAGCGGCAATTATCTGAGCCGCTTCGGGCCCTACTTCACCGATCGCCACCACACGCCGTGGGGTGAGGCGGTCAACCTCGATGCCCCGGAGCACGAGCACGTGCGGGCGTTTGTCATCGACAGTGCGCTGCGGTGGCTGCGCGACTTCCACGTGGATGCTTTGCGCCTCGACGCCGTCCACGAGCTCAAGGACGACTCGGAAAAGCACTTCCTCGCCGAACTCTCCGACGCCGTCGCAGCCCTGGCGGACGAGGTGGGGCGGCCCCTCGATCTCATCGCCGAGAGTGACCTCAACGATGTCGCCATGGTCTCGCCGACCTCGCTCGGCGGACGGGGGATGACGGCGCAGTGGGACGACGACCTCCATCACGCCCTCCATGTCGCGCTGACCGGCGAGACCCACGGTTACTACGCCGATTTCGCCGGGGGTGCGCCCGTCCTCCCCGACGCCGGGCCACTCACCGTGCTCAAGAAGGTGCTCGAGCAGGGCTTCCTCCACGACGGTGGGTGGTCGAGCTTCCGCGAGAGCGACTGGGGCGCGCCCATCGACCGCGAGGCCTTCGACGCCCGACGCCTCGTCGCCTACCTCCAGACCCACGACCAGGTCGGCAACCGCGCCGCCGGCGACCGGATCGGCGACTCCCTCACCCTCGGTCAGCAGGCGATCGGAGCAACACTGGTGCTCCTGTCGCCGATGACGCCAATGGTCTTCATGGGAGAGGAGTGGGGCGCCAGCTCGCCGTTCGCCTTCTTCACGAGCTTCGAGGACTCCTGGCTCGCGGAAGCGGTCAGCGAGGGGAGGCGCGCCGAATTCGCCTCGCACGGTTGGGATCCCGACACTGTGCTCGATCCGCAGGACCTGGCCACGCGTGAGGCCAGCGTCCTCCCGTGGGGCGAGGTCGGCGACGGTGACCATGCTCGCCTTCTTGCCTGGTATGCCGGGCTGGTCACCCTCCGCCGTCGGCTGATCGGCACGCGGGAAACCCGTCTGGCCGACGTCAGTGTGGAGGTCGACGAGTCCGCACGCTGGGTGGTGATGCGGCATGCGGCAGCCGGCTCCACGGCATACGCCGTCGTCTGCAATCTGGGCGACAGCGACGCAGAGGTGCCGGTCATGGGGGTGGGGAGGGTCCTCGCGAGCTTCGACGGGGTCGAGCTGGGTCCCGATGGAGTGCACCTGCCCGCGCACGGAGTCGCTGTCCTCACGATCTGATCACGGCCAGCCAAGGCGCACCGTTGGGTGACCTCGGTGGTTAGGGTGCGAGAAGCCTTCAGGGAACGGGGAAGTGGATGGGACTGGGCACGCTCCTGCGCCGCCGCCTCTTCACGCATCCCGTGGCGCTCGTCGCGGTCCTCACCGCCGTCGTCATGTCGATGACCGTTGTCGCCACTCTCCAACTGCTCTCCCGCGACCTCGCCGACGCAAGTGTGCGCACGACGTTGGACGTGCCCGCCAAGGACCGGACGGTCGCGGTGTCCGCCTCGCTCAAGCCCGGGCAACTCGCGGCCGCGGACGAGACCATCCGAGCGGGGCTGACTGCCGCGCTCGGTCAGCCATCGATCTCCAGGGTGTCCCTGCCGACGACCCGCGGCATCGAGGGCAGGGCGGCCAACGATCGGGCGCAGTTGGCCGAGATCGCTGGGATGGAGGAGGGCAGCGAACTCACGGGTGGCGAGTGGCCCGGACCGGTGACGGCGGACGAGTTGTCCGGTGTCCAACCCGTGCCGGTCGCGCTCCCGGAGAGTGCGGCGCGCGAGCTCGGGTTGTCGATCGGCTCCAGCCTCGTCCTGAAGGACCTCATCCAGAAGACCGCCCAGCCCGTGACTGTGACCCTCGTGGGGACCTATGTGCCCAAGGACGTGGGGGCTCCGCTCTGGATTGATGACCCGCTCAGTCTGGTCGGGGTGGTGCGCACCGACTACACGACCTACGGTCCCTTCGTCGTCGGAGCGGGTGCACTCGATGGTGGGCTACTGGGATCGGCGACGACCACCTGGCGTGTGGCGGGGCCGGTGCTCGGCTCGGAGGGCGAACTGGCTCGGGCGCGCACCACGCTCGCGGGGGAGACCAGAGCGCTCGGGAAGGCCATTGGGACCTCGGCGGGCACGGTGGCGGGGGAGCCCCAGGCTCCCGGACACCTGGCCAATGCTGTCCTTCAGGACCGGGTCGGCCCACTCTTCGATCGCGCGACCGAGGCCACACAGCGCGTGCGGGTCGCCCTTCTCACTCCCACCCTCCTGCTCATCCTGCTCGGCGGTGCTGCCCTCATCGTCGCCGCTGGCCTGCTGGCCTCGATGCGCAGCGCGGAGATCACCCTCATGCGCACCCGGGGAGCGAGCGGGGCCCAGTTGGGTCTCTTGGCCACGGCTGACGCGGCGCTGCTCGTCCTGGTCGGCGCCCTGGGTGCGGCTCTGGCGGCCCCGTTGTTGGCGCACTGGATTGGGGCGTCGTCCCAGATCCATGTGTCGGGCCGGAGCTGGACTGAAATGGCGGCCTCGGGCGCGCTCTGGGGGCCACTTGCCGTGATGGCGGTGCTGGCCGTGGTGGTGATCGGCGCGACCACGGTGCGGGTCGGGCGAGCACCGTCCGCGCCCGGTCGCCGATCGCGCATGCCCGCCGGCGTGACAGCACTGACCGGCTCGGCCGTGGATGTCGTCCTCGTCCTTCTGGGAGTCCTCGGGGTGTTCCAACTGCGTCGGTATGCCGGAGCCAACGCGACCGCTGCCTCCGCCGCCACGTCTGCCGGCGCCACGGTGGACCCGCTCACGATCGCGGCTCCCGTCTTCGTCATCGGCGGACTGGCCGTCCTCTGCCTGCGGCTCCTGCCTGTCATCGCGCGAGCGGCAGCCCGAGCCACCGAACGTCGACCCGGCTTCGACCTCGCATGGGGCGGCTGGCAGGTGGCCCGACGACTGGGCGAGCAGAGCGGCACGATCCTGCTCATCCTCCTGGCCATGGCGATGGGCACGTCAGCCCTGGCGCAGGAGGCCACGACCGCGCGCGCGATCGAGGACCAGTCGAACTTCGCCAACGGTGCTGCAGTGCGTGTCGTCCTCGCGTCGAGTCAATGGCCCGACGCCGGGCTCGGTGGGGCCATGGCGGAGGCCAGCGGGGGCGCCGATCACGTCCTGCCCGTGCACCGCTCGGTCATCAGCCTCGGCCCGCTCGAGGACATCACCGTTCTCGGCGTGGACACCGCGCGAGCCGGCTCTGTCATGGCTCCTCGCGACGATGCCCTCGGGGGTCAATCGTGGCCGTCGCTCACCAGCGCCATGACGCAGGAGCGGGCCCTCGGGGCCGGGATCGAGTTGCCGGGAGCGCCGTCTGTTCTCACTGTCGACGTCGACTTCACTCCTCCATCCACCGCCATCCTGCCGTCGGCGTATTCCCTGCCGGGCGAGGTCTTCGTTCGGGACGGCTTCGGACTGGTCCACTCCTTCTCACTCGGCGAGGTCGGCGTCGGTCGCACGACCCGAGTCCTCCAACTCCCGACAGCGGAGCGCGCCCTCAAGGGCCCGCTGGCCTTCCTCGGTGCCTACGTCCACCAACCGCTCTACAACGCCTTCCAACCCTTCGACCTCAAGGATTTGAAACTCAGCGTGGCGGCCCTGTCGGCGGACGCGACGCCGATCACCGACCTCTCTGGGCTCGCTCACCACGTCACCGACGATGAGGCGATCCTCATGACGGCTGCCGCCAAGGGCGCGGTCCCGGCGCTCATCACCCGCGAGGTCGCCACCGCCGCCAAGGTGAAGGTCGGTGACTCCATGAGTGTCGCCGTGGGCCAGCGCACCCTGCCCCTCACGGTCGCCGGCATCGTCGAATCGGTGCCCACCGCACGCGTGGCCACGCGTGGGATCGTCTTCGACCTGCCCGCCGCGCTCGCGGCGCCCGCCACCTCCGGGTCGACGGACCGGTCGGTCGACCTGCTGCCGGTTCAGGAGTGGTGGCTGGACCCCGTCGATGCCTCCAGCGCTGTGGCGGTCGTGACCCCTCAACTCAAGACCGGATCGACGCTCATCTCGCGGGCCACACTCGTCACACAACGAGCCACGAACCCGGTCAACGCGGGCATAGGTTCGGCGATGCTGCTGGTGACCGGTGCCGCCCTCGTGCTCGCCTCGGTGGGCTTCGCGGCGGCCACGGCAGCCCTCTCGCGCACCCGGCGGCACGAGAACGCCGTCCTGCTCGCCCTCGGCATCCCGGCCCGCCGGATCGGGCGCACTCTTCTGCTCGAACGCATCGGCCTGGCGGTCGCCACCGTCCTCACCGGACTCGGGCTGGGCCTGGCCTCGGCGTATGCCGTGGTGCCACTCATCGTGAGCGGCGACGGTCACCCGGCTGTCCCCTCGATCCGCGTCGCTGTCCCGTGGGGGCGGCTTGCCCTGCTCGTCGGTGGCCTCATCGTCGTCCTCGGTGTCGTCGGGCTCTTGGTGCTCAGGAGCGCGAGCCGGCACCTGGCTCGCGACCTTCGGGAGGGGAACTCCTGATGGCGCGGCACACCCCTCGACATGTCGCTCGACACGCTCCGCCCCGGCGGCGCCTGCCCTTGGCGGGCGCGCGCCGCGACGTCGGCCTCACGTGGCCGCGGCTGGCCAGCGGCCTCACGGGTTCGGCCCGCGGGCTCTCGGTGCTCATGGCT
>DAOLRO010000114.1:0-8873 GCA_035418665.1 Phycicoccus sp. | reverse complement strand
GATTGCTTCCCCGCGAGACTCGCCGACCATGAGCCATCGTCCGCCGTGGTCCTCCCTGCCGCTGCTGATCCACGCGTGGGTCGGGGAGGTGCTCGGCGCCCCAGTGGTCACGGCGATTGGGCAGGCGGGCGGCTTCTCGCCGGCAAGCGCGGACCGAGTCGTCGCAGCCAACGGACAACGTGCGTTCGTGAAGGCGGTCCACGTCGACCAGAACGCCTTCACGACGGACATGCACCGGGTGGAGTCCCGAGTTGCGGCGGCCTTCCCTCCGGGATTCCCGGCCCCGACATTGTTGGGTTGCCTCGACCAGGACGGCTGGGTGGCGCTGGCGTTCGCGGACAGTGACGGGCGGCACCCTCAAATCCCTTGGGACGCCGACGAACTCGAGGCGACCCTGCGCTCGTTGGCTGAGTGCGCCGCCGCGATCACGCCGCCACCGCTGCCGAACCTGCCTGAACTGCCTGCGGTCATCCGCGACGACTTCGACGGGTGGACTCGGGTCGCGGCCGATCCGCCAGCCGAAGTCGACCCCTGGTTGTCTGCCCACCTGCCCGAGCTCACCGCCCGAGCCGCTGCTGGTGTCATTGCTCTCGCGGGAAACACCTTGGTGAACAAGGACATTCGTGCTGACAACCTGCTCATCGACAGGGATGGGCGGGTCTGGGTGATCGACTGGCCATGGGCCTGCCGCGGGGACGGCGTGGGTAGACGCGCTGTTGTTGCTCGCCTCCGCGGTCGACCACACCAACCTGGCCGACATCGATGCCCGTGTCGATCTGGTCCTGGCCGAGCACGGCCTGGCCCCGCAGGTCGGCACCGACGTCCTCAGTGCCTTCGTCTCGTTCTTTGTCGATGCCGCGCGCCTGCCGGACCCGCCCGGGCTGGGACCGGTCCAAGAGCACCGACGCAAGCGGGCGGCATACACCGTGCCGTTGTTGCGCAAGCGAATCGAGGCGGAGGCGACCGGCGCGCGTTCCTAATGGGGATCCGCGGGCGTCCCGACGAGCCACGCCCGCTGGGGCCAATCGCGGCTGACGGGTGATCAACATTCGATCTCGGCCTTAGTACGGTCGCGGTAGCTCCGGGAGAACCCGTGCGCGTCTACAACGCTGCACGCACCGTAGTCGACCTCATGCGCCTACGCGCCCGGATTGGAGAGCCGGTCGCCCACATCGCCCTGCAGCGATACCTAGCCCGCCGCGACGCCCGAGTGGGTGAGCTCGTCGATCTAGCTCACTTGCTCGATGTGGCCGGACCGGTCTGGTCCGCGGTCGACGTGCTGACCGCGTCATGAGCCGGCCCACGCGCGCCGACGCCAGCGGACTGCCCCGGCTCACGACTCCCCTTACGCTTCGCGGATGGATGATCTCGGCGACGCAGCGGTCGCGCTCCTGCCCGACCTCGTCGCGATCGACAGCGTGAACCCTGGCCTGGTCGAGGGCGCTGCGGGAGAGTCCGCGATCGTCGCCTTCCTCGCGAACCGGCTGCGCGCCAACGGTTTCACCGTCACCATCATCAACGCCGAAGGCCGCGCCAACCGCCCCAGCCTTCTGGCAGTCGGCCCCGGGCCGTCGGACGCCCCGACCGTGGTGCTCAACGGCCACCTCGACACGGTGGGTGTTTCCGGTATGCCGTCTCCGTTCACCCCGCGCGTTGAAGGCCACCAACTTTTCGGCCGAGGCGCGGCGGACATGAAGGGCGGCGTCGCCGCGATGGTCGTGGCCGCCGAGCGGCTCGCCGCCGATCACCTGACCACCGCCCACCTGGCCACTTCCCACCCGAGCGCCGAGCGATCAACCGGCAGCCGCGGCATACGACCCGTCCTGGCGCTCGTCGCCGACGAGGAGGACGCGAGCCTGGGCAGCGAAGCGGTCATCGCGGCGCTCGCCGCCCTCAGCGTCCAACCGGACGTCTGCCTCATCGGCGAGCCCACCGACCTCGCCCCGTGCCGCACGCTGCGCGGATTCGGCGTCGCCCGCGTCAGCTTCCCAGGCCGCGCGGCGCACAGCTCGCAGCCCCACCTGGGCGTCAACGCGCTCACTCACCTCGGGCGGTTCCTGCACGCCGTGGACGAGCGCGCCCCACACCTGCACACCGAGGGCAGTGACCTCATGGTGACCGTCGCTCGCGGCGGCTCCTCGGCGTTCGTCATTCCCGACTCCGCCGAGTGCCTCGTCGAGATCCGCACCAGCCCCGGCGGCCGCGGCGCATCTGTGCTCGAGGAAATCGACGCCCTCCTCCACCCTGCCTGGGGCGCCACCGTCACGCTCGTCGCCGCACGCGACGGCTGGCGCCTGGACGACACGGGACCGGCAGCCGACCTCGCCACTCGCCTCGGCGCAGCACTCACAACCAACGCGACCTTCGACGCCCCCTACTGGATGGAAGCCCCACTCTGGCAGGCCGTTTGCCCGACGCTGATCTGCGGACCCTCCGGCGGTGGGCTGCACGCCGACGACGAATGGGTCGACCTGCGCCAGGTCCGCGCCTTCTCCCACGCGCTCGTCAACGTCCTCTCCTCGTGGAGCCCCGAAGCCCACTGACCCGCGCGGGCTCCGTTGCGACGCGGCCCGCCCTAGCGGCGGCCGGCGGTAGTCGCGGGGTCAGAGAGACAGTCCCAAGAGGGCACGGCCGTGGCGTCGGGCGACGACCTCAGCACTCTCACCGGTCGTGCGGGCCTCCTCAAGAATGGCGAAGGTCGTCACTCCGATGCCCGCGATCTTGGCGTCGCGTTCGGCGGGGGTGATGCCGCCGATCTCACAGACACCTGCGATGGCGCCACCGGAGCTGACGACGTAGTCCGGGGCCCACGTGATGCCGCTCGTCGCGAGCAACTCGCCGATCTCGGGGTGCGCGAGCTGGTTGTTCGCGCTTCCGCAGATGGCCCGGGCCCGGATCCGCGGGACGCTCTGGGCGTCGAGGACTCCACCGACGGCGTTGGGGGAGATGAGATCGACGTCAGCGAACAAGATCTCGGACGGGTCCACCACAGTGACCTGGGGGTGACGGGCCCGAACCGCGGCAACGGCGCCCTGGTCCACGTCGGCGACCGAGACCGTGGCGCCGGCCGCGACCAGGTGGTCGACGAGGTGGCCGCCCACTCCACCGATGCCCTGAACAGCCACGGTCAGTCCGGAGAGATCGGTCGCCGGGTATGCCGCATCTGCAGCGATCGACTCGCTGCGACCAAAGGCCGCCCGCGCGGTGGCCTCGAGACCGTGGAACACCCCCAGCGCTGTGGGGGGCGCCGTGCTGCCGGCCCCACTGTCCCGACCCGCGACGTGTGAGGTGACCTGCGCAATCTGGTCCATGTCGCTCCCGTCGGTGCCGACGTCGGGGCCACAGGTATAGCGACCGCCGAGCCGGTCGACGGCCCGCCCGAAGGCGGCGAGCAGCTCAGGGGTCTTGTCCCGCCTCGGGTCACCGATGATGACGGACTTCGCGCCGCCGACGGTCATTCCGGCCAGCGCCATCTTGTAGGTCATCGCGGCAGAGAGCCGCAGGACGTCCGTGAGTGCGGCGTCGTCGGTCGGGTAGGGGCGAAAGCGGACCCCGCCTCCAGCGGTCTTACCCCGGACCAGGTGGATCGCGATGACTGCCCGCAGTCCGCTTGCGCTGTCGCGAACGAACGCGACCTGCTCGTGGTCGTCGAATTCCGGGTGATCAAAGATCATGGCTTCTCCTTTGCTCACGGGCTTGCTCCTTCGCAGGGAGGACGCCGGGTCAGCCAATCACGCGCCTCCGGCGGTGCCCTGCCACGGTTAGCAGGTTCTCATACCGGGTGTTGCAGCGGCGCGTCGGCGAGGTGCGGTCGTGCGCGGCATACGCCCGACGGTTGGGGACCGGACGACAACTGGACCGAGCACGCCAGCCGGCGTCAGGCGCGGGTTCCCAGCTCGTGGATCTGGATCGCCATCAGGGACCTTCTCAGTTCGTCGAAGCTCCTCGGATTCCACCCGGTCAGGTGGTGCCACCGGGCGAGGCGATAGGTCACCGTGTTCGGGTGCAGGTGCAGCACGTCGGCGGCCGCGGCAAGTTGCATCCCATGCGCGGCATACGCGCTCACAGCATCGGCGAGATGGGGATGCGTGACGACGACACCGAGCGCGGTGTCCACGAGAGGTCGCAGTCGTGCCGCGTCCCTCACCCCGCACACCTCATGCCACACCTCATCGAAGCTGCGGACCGGGTGGAGATCGTCCGTCACCCCGCGGGCCAGCAGCGCGTCGGCCAGGGATGCCGCCGCACCCTCCAACCCCCGCCGCGCCACACCGATCCCGGCGCTGCCCGGCGTCAGCGGACCCTGCAACAACGCTCGCACGCGACCTGGATCGTCGGTCTGCAGCAGGGTCGCGGACCCGTCACCGACGTGGGCGGTGACCGACGAACAGCCCAAGGACTCGTATGCCGCGACAATCTGCCGCCCGCGGTCGGCGTGCTGACCGTCAACCCGCCAGACGACCGCGACGAACATCGCGTCCTCAGGGTCCAGGCCCAGAACCCTTGCCTGCACGAGCGCCTCCGGGCCGGCGTCCCCCGCGGCCAGCAGCTGGACCAGCCGCTGACTCGCGGTGATGCGAGACGCCTGGGTCGCCAGCGAGACTTCCCCGTGGGCCACACTCAACGCGATCGACACGTCGTGCAGCGAGCGCAGGAGCAGGGTGCCGAGTTCCGGAACCACGCGAAGTGCCTCGGTCCCGTTCAGTCCCTGGGTCAGCTTCTCCCACAGCACGATGTGCCCGAGATGGTATGCCGAGAGCAGAGTGTCGATGCCGACGCCTTGGTGGGCCCTGGCTCGAGCGAGATCCGCCGCCTGCGCGAGCTGCCAGCTCGCGTAGCTGCCTCGGCGGCTGAGGACCTCGACCATGTTCGTCTGTTGCAGCTCCACGGCCGCGCGGTGATCCGCGCGCGGGATGCCGTCGTAATCGGGAAGTTCCGCACGGATCCGCAGGAGGGAGTCGTCGACCAGGGCACGCAGGTCGACCCGCTGACACAGATCACGCACCAGCTGCCAGTCGTCGTCCCTCATGGATTCCACAGTAAGGCACCGGCTGTAGCTGTCAAAGTCTGTGGAATCACCTCGTGACATTGTCTATTCCAACAGGAACAATGATTCAGTCGAGAGGAAATTCCCATGACTGACACCGCCGCCGCTCCTGACAACGCGACCCTCCCGGATCGACTCACACCGCGCACGACCGCGATCAGTGACCGCTACGAAAAGTTCGGGGGCGAGTCGTACCTGACGGGTCTCCAGGCTCTGGTGAGGATTCTCTTCGAGCATGACCGCCTGGACCGTCGTCGCGGGTTGGACACTCGCACGCTGGTCTCCGGCTACGAGGGCTCACCCCTCGCCGGCTATGACCTTGAGTTGCAGCGGCAGCGTCGTCTCCTCGAGCAGCACCACATCGTGTTCCGACCCAGCGTTAACGAGGAGTTGGCGGTTAACGCGGTGCAAGGCTCACAGCTCGCGTCGGTCATCGGCACGGCGACCTCTGATGGCGTCGTCGGCGTCTGGTACGGCAAGGCACCCGGCCTGGACCGCTCGACCGACGCGATCCGACACGCAAACCTCGGCGGCGCGTCCCCCACGGGAGGCGTCCTGGCGCTGGTCGGCGACGACTCCGTCGCCAAGTCGTCGACCGTGCCGTCAAGCTCGGAAGCGGCGATGGCCGAGGTCGGCATGACCGTTCTCGCGCCCGCCGATCCCCAAGATGTCTTGGAGCTTGGCCTGCACGGCATCGAACTGTCCCGGTTCTGTGGCCTGTGGACAGGCCTCAAGGTGGCGACGAACGTGGCCGACGGTGGAATGACCGTGTCGGTCACGGACCCGCTGATCGAGCCGGTCGTCCCGGACAACACCGTCGACGGCAGCCCGTATATCCACGAGGTCACGGCGCAGTTCGTGCAGCCGACCCTGGGTCGCCTGGAACGCAGCGCTCTGGTGACCCGCCCCGAACTCGCCCTTCGCTACGCTCGCGCGAACCGGTTGAACCGCACCAGCGGGGACGCCAACGCATCCGTCGGCTTCATCGCTGCTGGGGCCACCTGGCTCGACACCATCGAGGCGTTGCGACGGTGCGGTGTCGACCCTGCCGACGCGAACTGCGGAGTCCGGGTCCTCAAGCTGGGGATGGTTTCCCCCTTGGATCACGACGAAATCCGCTCGTTCGCGGCCGGGCTCGACGTCATCGTGGTGGTCGAAGAGAAGCGGGCCTTCATCGAGCTCGGCGTCAAGGACGCTCTCTACGGGCTCGCGAACGCCCCACGTGTTGTCGGCCGGCGTGGACTCGACAACGGACCGTTCTTGCGACCCGACAATGATCTTCCACCCGAGGTGATCGCGGCCGCGGTGGCCCCGGTGCTTGACCGGTTCGGCGTGCACACCAACCCACCGCCGGTCAGCCCGCGACCGACAGCGCCGACGGGGCCGTCAGCGCTGACGATGCTGCCGCTGCTCTATCGAACGCCGTATTTCTGTTCCGGCTGCCCCCACAACCGCTCGACCCAGGCACCCGCCGGCTCCCTCGTCGGAGCGGGCATCGGCTGTTCAGCGCTCGCGTCCTTCGTGGACAAGGAACGAGTTGGCGACATCATCGGGCTCTGCCAGATGGGCGGCGAGGGCGCTGCCTGGGTGGGAATGTCGCCCTTTGTGGCTGAGAAGCACGTCTTCCAGAACCTCGGGGACGGGACCTACCACCACTCCGGCAGCCTCGCGGTCCGAGCCGCAGTCGCGGCCGGCGTCAACATCACCTACAAGCTCCTCTACAACGACACCGTCGCCATGACGGGCGGCCAGGACGCGATCGGCAAGATGCGCGTGCCGAACATCGCCGCGGAGCTCCTGGCCGAGGGCGTCGCTCGAGTGGTCATCACGACGGAGGACCTCACCCGGTATCGCCGAGTCAAGCTCCCAGCAGGGGTCGACGTTCGCCACCGCGACCGGCTCGTGGCAACTCAGGAGGAACTCGCCGCCACCCCCGGTGTCACCGTGCTGATCCACGATCAGGAGTGCGCGACGGAGCTCAGGCGCAAGCGCAAGCGTGGGTTGGTGGCGGATCCGACTCAACGGGTGTTCATCAACGAGCGGGTCTGCGAGGGCTGCGGCGACTGCGGCAAGAAGTCGAACTGCCTGTCGGTCCAACCGGTCCAGACGGCGTTCGGCCGCAAGACTCGCATCCATCAAGCCTCATGCAACAAGGACTACTCCTGCCTGGACGGTGACTGCCCGGCGTTCCTCACGGTTGAGCCGGGTCGTGGCGGAGTCACCCTGACGCCACCACGTCTGGACGTCACCGATCTGCCCGCGCCCCAGCTCGTCGTGTCTGACACGGCAGTCAACATTCGCCTCACCGGCGTGGGTGGCACGGGGGTCGTGACCACCTCCCAGGTCTTGGCCAACGCCGCCGTGATCGATGGCTTCTTCGTCCGGGGTCTTGACCAGCTCGGCCTGGCACAGAAGGGTGGCGCCGTCGTCTCCGACCTGCGCATCACCTCTGAGCCAACGGTGCAGACCAACAAGGTCGGTTCGTCCCTGTGCGACCTCTACCTCGCCTGCGACCTCCTGGTCGGCGCCAGCGACGCCAACCTCGCCACGATGAGTCCGGAGCGCACGGTGGCCGTCATCGACGGTGGCGAAGTGCCCACCGGATCCATGGTCACCCGCACCGACGTCGCCTTCCCACCGTCCTCGCGGACCATGGGAGCCATCTCCGCTCGGGCCCGCCGCGTGGTGTCCGCCGACGTGCGGGCAACCTGTCGGAAACTGTTCGGAGACGATCAGTACGCGAATGTCTTCCTCATCGGTATGGCGCTGCAGGCCGGTGCGCTGCCGGTGTCTGCAGGGGCCATCGAAGCTGCCATCGAACTCAATGGCGTCGCGGTCGAGCGAAATGTCCAGGCGTTCCGATGGGGTCGCCTGCAGGTAGCAGACGCCGCAGCCGTTCTGGCCGCACTTCCCCAGCCGCGCAGCGCAGCACCCACGCCAACCCCCTTGGCTGAGGAGATCGCGGCACTGGTTCACACCACGGACCCCGACCTCCGGGATGTCGTCACTGTGCGGGTCGGCGAACTCATCGGCTACCAGAACGCCGACTACGCCCGCCGGTATGCCGAGCACGTCGAGGAGATCCGCCAACACGAGGCAACCCGCATCGACGCCGCCCCCGAGGTGACCCGCGCGGTCGCCATCAACCTGCACAAGCTCATGGCCTACAAGGACGAGTACGAAGTCGCCAGACTGTCGGTCGACCCTGCGCTGACCGATGCGGTGCGGGCCGAGTTCGGCCCCGATGCCACCTTCACATACCGCCTGCACCCCCCGACCCTCCGGTCGATGGGCATGAGTCGCAAGATCTCGCTCGGACCATGGTTCGTGCCCGCGTTCCGCGCGCTGAAGACGATGAAGGGCCTGCGGGGCACAGCCATGGACCCGTTCGGCCGCGCCGCCGTGCGTCGGGTCGAGCGCGCCCTCCCCAACGAATACCTCGACAGCGTCCGACAGGCCATGGGACACCTCAGTGACGAGACTGCGGGCACGGTGAAGGAGATCGCCCAGGCTCCCGACATCGTCCGCGGGTACGAGGACATCAAACTGGCCAACGTCGAGAAGTACCGCACCCGGGTGGGTGAGCTGCTCACCGACCTCAAGGGGTATGCCGTGACCGCTCGCCTGTGACGCGACGAACTGCGCGGCATACCTGAGAGCGAGGAGTATGCCGCCCCCGCTGACCCCTGTGCGCGGCATACCTGAGCGTGAGGAGTATGCCGCCCACTGGCTCTTCGTGTGCGCCATGGTGTGCGTTCGTTGGGGTGATCGCCCCCTCAATCGCACTCCGTCGCACACTCACCCGTGGCCCCCGGCAAAGATGACC
>DAOLRO010000113.1:0-8888 GCA_035418665.1 Phycicoccus sp. | reverse complement strand
CCCACCAGACAGGGTGGACTGCCCTCGTCGCCCACCTCATCTGTGGCGGCGGCATCCAACCCGACTGACGTGCAAGTCGGTTGGGTCAGCTCAGGCCCGTGATGCGTCCCTCGTCGTCGATCTCCATCCGGTCCGAGGCAGGCACCTTCGGCAGACCCGGCATGGTCATGATCTCGCCCGTCACCATGACGACGAAGCCCGCGCCAGCTGACAGACGCACCTCGCGCACGTTCACGGTGTGACCGGTCGGGGCGCCCCGCAGGGTCGGGTCGGTCGAGAAGGACGACTGGGTCTTGGCCATGCACACGGGCAGGTGCCCGTAGCCCTCGGCCTCGATCTGGTCGAGCTTCTTCTTGGCCTTGGCGTCGAAGGTCACCCCCGAAGCGCCGTAGACCTTGGTGGCGATCGCCTCGGCCTTCTCGGCGAGTGACTCCTCGTCGGAATAGACGAACTGCACTTCCCGATCCGAGGCCTCGATGGTCTCGACGACGACGCGTGCCAACTCCTCGGCCCCGGCGCCACCGTGGGAGAAGTGGGTGGCCTCGACGGCCGTCGAACCCTCGGCCGCGACCAGGTCCTTGAGCGCGGCGATCTCGGCGTCGGTGTCGGTGGGGAAGCGGTTGATCGCGACGACGGGCGGCAAGCCATAGACGTCGATGATGTTGCGGAGGTGCTTGCGCAGGTTGGCCATGCCGCCCGTGAGCGCCTCGATGTTCTCGCCCTTGAGGTCCGCGACCGCCACCCCGCCGTGATACTTCAGTGCTCGCACGGTGGCGACAAGCACGATTGCCTTGGGACGAAGCCCGCTCTTGCGACACTTGATGTCGATGAACTTCTCGGCCCCGAGGTCGGCGCCGAAGCCGGCCTCCGTCACGACATAGTCCGCCAACTTGAGTGCTGAGCGGGTCGCGATCACCGAGTTGCAGCCATGCGCGATGTTCGCGAACGGGCCGCCGTGGATCATCGCCGGTGTGTGCTCCAAGGTCTGGACCAGGTTGGGAGCCAACGCATCTCGCAAGATGATCGTCATCGCGGCGTCGGCCTTGAGTTCGCGTGCGGTGACCGGCTGCTTGTCGCGCGTGTGTCCGATGACGATGTCGCCCAACCGCTTGCGCAGGTCGGCAATGGACGTCGCGAGACAGAAGATCGCCATGACCTCCGAGGCGACGACAATGTCGAAGCCGTCCTCGCGTGGGAAGCCGTTGACCACCCCACCGAGCCCGACGACGATGTCGCGCAGCGCGCGGTCGTTGAGGTCGACGACCCGCTTCCACGTGATCGTGCGCGGGTCGATGCCCAGAGCGTTTCCGTGGTGGATGTGGTTGTCGATGAGGGCAGCCAGCAGGTTGTTGGCCGCCGCGATCGAGGCGAAGTCGCCGGTGAAGTTGAGGTTGATGTCGGCCATCGGCACGACCTGGGCGTAGCCCCCACCAGCAGCCCCGCCCTTGATGCCGAAGACGGGTCCCATGGAGGGTTCACGCAGGGCGACGATGGCCTTCTTCCCGATCCGGGAGAGTCCGTCGGCCAGACCGACCGAGGTCGTCGTCTTGCCCTCGCCGGCCGGCGTGGGGGAGATGGCGGTGACCAGGACGAGGGTGCCGTCCTCCCGGTCCTCCAAGGTCCTCAGATAGTCGAGCGAGATCTTCGACTTGGTGTGGCCATAGGGCACGAGGTCCTCGGCGTCGATGCCGAGGCGCTCCTTGGCCAGGGTCGCGATCGGGGTGATCGTCGCGGCTTCAGCGATCTCGATGTCGGCCGGGACGGGGAGGTTGGTCTCATCGTTGAGGGTCACAGCCACATACTGGCACCGTCGACGGCCCCACGTCACGCATTCTTGTGATCATTACGCAACGCGTTGCGCATTGCGCGACGCGAAGCAGCGCCACTTGGTCAGCCTGGGGACAGCCGGCCAGCGCAGCCGGGCGCACGGCATACCCTGCCTTGGTGCCCTCCCTCGACGACCTGCTGACCGCTGCCGTGGCCGGGGTGGGCGGCTCACCACGCGAGGGCCAACAAAAGATGGCGTATGCCGTGGAGCAGGCGGTCCGCGATGCGCGGCACCTTCTCGTGCAGGCCGGGACGGGCACCGGAAAGTCCCTCGCGTACCTCGTCCCCGCGATCAAGCACGCCATCGACACGGGGCGCACGGCCATCATCGCGACGGCCACCTTGGCTCTGCAGGGGCAGATCGTCGAGCGTGACCTGCCGCGCCTGGCCGCCGCGCTCGAGCCCCTGCTCGGGCGCCGACCGACCTATGCCCTGGTCAAGGGCCGCGCCAACTATGTCTGCGCCCACAAGCTCGAGGGAGGCTTCCCCGACGACCCCGACGAGGGGGCGCTGCTTGGCGTCGGCGCGGTCGACAGCCAGGCGTCCTGGCTGGGCAAGGAGGTGATTCGGGTCCGCGAATGGGCCCAGGACACCGAGACGGGGGAGCGCGACGATCTCATGCCGGGTGTGAGCGATCGTGCGTGGCGACAGGTGTCGGTGAGCGCGCACGAGTGCCTGGGGGGCAAGTGCCCGGTCATCGACGAGTGCTTCGTCGAGAAGGCACGCGCGGAGGCCAAGGAGGTCGACGTCGTCGTCACGAACCATGCGTTCATGGCGATCGATGCCTTCGAGGGCCGGCAGATGCTGCCCGAGCACGACCTGCTCGTCATCGACGAGGGGCACGAGCTCGTCTCACGGGTCACGTCGACGATCACGGACGAGATCAGCGCCGGGATGATTCGGGCGGCGGCCAAGCGCGCCGGGCGGGCGGCCGACGCGAGCGAGACCATGGAGGACGCTGCGGCCTTCCTCGAGAGCGTGGTCGACGGTGCGCCGGAGGGTCGCCTGACGGGCATCCCCGACACGTTGGCGGTCGCGCTGGCACGCGTGCGGGACACCAGCCGTCAGGTGCTCACCGAGCTCAAGCCCGAGCGCGGGGCCGAGGCCGACGGCGCGCGACAGGTGGCGATCGCGGCCGTCGAGGAGATGTTCGACAACTCCTCGCGCATCCTCGAGGAGCGTGACCTCGACGTCGTCTGGTTGAGCAACGACCCGCGCCGCGGGCCAGTTCTGCGCGTGGCGCCCATGAGCGTGGCGATGCTCGTGCGCGACAAGATCTTCGACGAGCGCACTGTGGTCCTGACCTCGGCCACGCTCGAGTTGGGTGGGTCCTTCGATGCAGTGGCCGGGACGATCGGTCTGCGCGGCGAGGGGGCTCCCGAGTGGGAGGGCCTCGACGTCGGCAGCCCCTTCGACTACCCCCAGCAAGGCATCGCCTATGTCGCCAAGCACCTTCCGGCACCGGGGCGCGATGGCGCCTCGCCGGAGATGTTCGACGAGATCGAGGCGCTCGTGCGCGCGGCGGGTGGCCGGACGCTGGGTCTCTTCTCGTCGATGCGAGCCGCCAAGGCGGCGACCGAGGAGATGCGCGAGCGCTTCGAGGCGGATCCGGCCGGGATCACCTTCCTGTGTCAGGGCGAGGACCAGACCGGCACCCTCGTGCGCGAGTTCGCCAAGGACCCGCAGACCTGCCTCTTCGGCACCTTGTCCCTCTGGCAGGGCGTCGACGTGCCCGGTTCGACCTGCCAACTCGTCCTCATCGACCGGATCCCGTTTCCTCGCCCCGATGACCCGCTGGCCTCGGCCCGCACGCAGGCCATCCAGAGCATGGGCGGCAACGGCTTCATGGCGGTGTCGGCCACCCACGCGGCACTGCTGCTCGCCCAGGGCGCGGGACGCCTCATCCGAAGGGGAGACGATCGTGGTGTGGTCGCCTTCCTCGATTCGCGCATGATGACGGCCCGGTATGCCGGGTTCCTCCAACGCTCCCTGCCCCCCTTCTGGCCGACGACCGACCGGGCGCTCGTGCTCAACGCGCTGCAGCGCCTCGATCGCACTGCCCCCGCGCCGGTGCCGGTCGCCGAGCGCGGCGAGGTCCTCACGCCATTGGCCCCGACAGTGGAGGAGGCGCCAGCACCACCGCCATCACCTCCGCCGCCACCGCCTCCGCCGCCGGAGTCGACCCGCACCGCGGTCACCCAGGGCCATGCGTGGACCGAGGATCAGGACGAGGAGCTGCGCGAGGGCCTCGAGATGGATCTCGAGATCGAGGAGATCGCCGAGCACCTCGATCTCCCGGTCGAGGTGATCCGTCAGCGC
Organism: Phycicoccus sp.; assembly: GCA_035418665.1. Classification (GTDB taxonomy): domain Bacteria; phylum Actinomycetota; class Actinomycetes; order Actinomycetales; family Dermatophilaceae; genus Phycicoccus_A. The sequence continues at coordinate 4,742 of DAOLRO010000113.1, read as the reverse complement.
TCCGAAGCCCTCGGGCTCCTGTCGTAGGGGCATGGCAGGCTGAGGCCATGAGCGGCGTTCCCCCACTGGTGCTCATCAGTGGCCCAGAGCAAGTGCTCGCCGAGCGCGCGCTCGCCGAGACCCTTGACGCTCTCAAGGTGACCGCCCCCGATCTGGAGGTGGTGCGCCTCCACGCCACGGCATACACGGCCGGTCAACTCGCCATCGAGGCCAGCCCCTCCCTCTTCGGCGGCGACAAGGCGATCGTCATCTTCGACCTCGACGAGGCGGTCGACGAGGCGCAACTCGACGTCCTCGACTTCCTCGGAGCTCCTCAGCCGGACGTGACCCTCATCGTGTGCCACAAAGGTGGCCAGCGCGGCAAGAAGGTTCTCGACGGGCTCAAGGGCAAGGGCGCTCGCGTCATCGACGCGCCGGCGATCAAGACCGATCGCGAGAAGGTCGACTTCGCGATGCACGAGTTCCGGCGGGCCGGCCGCAAGGCGCACGCCCAAGCCGCGCAGGCGCTCGTCGAGGCCGTGGGCAAGGACCTGCGCGAGTTGGCCGCCGCCTGCCAGCAACTCGTCTCCGACACCACCGGGGTCATCGATGAGCAGGTCGTGATGACCTACCACGGCGGCAAGGTGGAGGCGACCGGCTTCCGGGTGGCCGATGCGGCGATGGCCGGCAACACCGCCGAGGCGCTCCGTCTGCTTCGACATGCCCTAGCCGTCGGAGTGGACCCGCTGCCCATCATCGGTGTCCTCGCCTCGCAAGTGCGTCAACTCATCAAGGTCGGCTCGGCCGGGCGTGGGCACAGCGGGGCGCTGGCCAAGGAACTCGGCATGGCCCCGTGGCAGGTGGACAAGGCGCGCCGCCAACTGCAGGGGTGGAACGCCGAGTCCCTCGGCCGCTCTCTCCAGGCCGTCGCGGCCGCGGACTACGAGGTCAAGGGCGGCGGGCGGGACCGCGTCTATGCGGTCGAGCGCGCGGTCCTGACGATCTGCCGCGAGCATGCCGCGGGCTGAGCCCGTTTTGTGGGGGAGCCGCGCCCGCTGGTAAGTTTGTCCCTTGCGTGCGCGCTCAGGTCGTGCGCGTCACGTTGCACCACCCAGGGTGAGCCAGCAAGGGTGTCCCCACTCCCGGTCCCGGCTCGCTCCTGCCGCCCTCTAACGGCATACCGACCAATCAGGAAGACGAATCACCAGTGGCAAACATCAAGTCCCAGATCAAGCGGATCAAGACCAACAACAAGGCGACCGAGCGCAACAAGGCCATCAAGGCCGAGTTCCGCACCGCCGTCCGCAAGGTCCGTGAGGCCGTGGCCGGCGGCGACGCCGACAAGGCCGCCGAGGCCCTCAAGCACGCGAGCAAGCGGCTCGACAAGGCCGTGAGCAAGGGCGTCATCCACAAGAACCAGGCCGCCAACAAGAAGTCGGCCCTGGCCAAGAAGGTCTCCAGCATCTGATCGCTTCGGCGAGTCTCGCGAGACCCCAGAGGGGCCGGTCACCAACACGGTGACCGGCCCCTCTGCCGTCAGTGCCGGAAGCGTTTCACCGCCTCGGTGACGCGGGTGAAGACCTGGCTATCAAGGGTGGCCCCCTCACGGCGGACAGCGGCCTCGTCGACCCGGATGATCCGATTGACGCGCGCCTCGCTGGGGCGTCCCTGCCGGTCCCACGGCCCGCTGCCGATGTCGATCCACTCCCGGCCAGCCCGTCGCTCCTGCTGGGCGTCCCGATCGTGGTCCTTGCTCGTGAGCTGCAGCGCAAGCAGCCACGGGCCGTCGCGCCCGATGAGGAGGACCGGGCGGTCCTTGCCCTGAGTGTGGTCCTCCTCGAAGGGCACCCACGTCCAGACGATCTCGCCCGGGTCGGGCCGCCCGTCGGCCTTGGCCGCCCACTCCATCTGGGGCAGACCGACAAAATCGCCGGGGTATGCCGGGGAGCCGGTTCCCGGAGCGGGCGCGCCTTGTGCTCGTGGCCGGGGCGGGGCCTGCAGCGGCCCAGCCGTGCCGGGGGGCGATCCGGCCGAACCGGTGAAGAGCCGCCGGAGCAGGTCGAGGAGGGGTCGCATGTTCCCCACCATAGGCATGTGGTGAGCGCCGCACGCGACCCTGCCCCCGGCATACCCGGTTGGGCGGGGATGCCAGAGGGGGCGTCGATCGCGCGTCTGGCATCCCGTCTTGGTCCGCGGCCACGGGTCCTCTGTCACGTGGGATGCCGGACGCGGGTTGGTGCCCGCCTCTGACATCCCACGCCGCGATCGGGATGCGGGATGGTGCTGGTTGGATGAGGGGATGAGTCCTCGGTTGTCGCAGCGCGGGCAGGTCGAGCCCTTCCACGTCATGGAGTTGCTGCAGAAGGCAGCGGATCGCCAGGTCAGCCATGGTGATGTCATCACGATGTGCGCGGGCCAGCCCAGCACGCCCGCGCCGCTTGTCGCCAGAGAGGCTGCTGCCGCCGCCCTCCGGCATGGCGAGGTCATGGGCTACACCCCTGCCATGGGCATCCACGCCTACCGGGAGGCGATCGCAGCCCATTACCTCGACACCTACGGGCTGACGGTCGATCCGCACTCGATCGCCGTCACGACGGGCTCGTCGGCGGGCTTCACGGCGATCTTCCTCGCCGCCTTCGACCCCGGGGATGTGGTGCTCATGACGCGTCCGGGCTACCCGGCTTACCGCAACACCTTGCAGGCGCTCGGCTGCCGTCCTGTCGAGCTCGAGTGCGGGTCAGAGGTTCGCTTCCAGCCCACGCTGGCGATGCTCCAGGAGTGGGCCGAGGCCAACGGCGGCCCACCGGCGGGACTGATCATCGCCTCACCAGCCAATCCGACCGGCACGATCATCGCCGCGGATGAATTGGCGGCCATCGCCCGCTGGTGCCAAGAGCAGGACGTCCTGCTCATCAGCGACGAGATCTATCACGGGGTGACCTTCACCGAGCCGGGTTCGTCGGCCTGGGCGACCTCTCGCTGCGGGGTGCTCGTCGGGTCGATGAGCAAGTACTTCTCCATGACCGGATGGCGGGTCGGTTGGCTCGTCCTGCCCGATCACCTCGTGCGACCCATCGAGTTGCTGCTCGGCAACCTCAACATCTGTGCCCCAGCGATCAGTCAGATCGCGGCGACGGCCGCCTTGGGACCCGAGGCGCGAGAGGAACTCGAAGGGCACGTCCAGCGCTACCGCGTCAACCGAGACCTCGTCCTCGGCCGACTGCCCGAGCTCGGGATCACCTCGTGGGCCCCGGCCGACGGGGCCTTCTATGCCTACGCCGACGTCTCCCACCTGACGACCGACTCGCAGGCCTGGTGCGACGAGGTATTGGCGGCCACGGGTGTGGCGATCACGCCGGGGGCGGATTTCGCGCCGGGGAACGGACGGCACACCGACCTCGACGGCGCCCGCTGGGTGCGGATCAGCCTGGCCGGCGCGACCTCGGACATGGACGAGGCGATGACCCGCCTCGCGGCCCACGCCGCCCGCGGAGGTGCGCGCACGGCATACGGAACTCGTGGGAGACTGGACCACTGACGCCACGCCGGTGCTCCACGCCCGGCCCAGCCCCGCAAGCCTGACCGCCCGCCGATCACCCGAGGTTCACCACCGTTGTCCCCCCGCGCCCGCACCGTGCTGCAGCCGCACGCCACGCCGCCGGAGGCGATCCGCAACTTCTGCATCATCGCCCACATCGACCACGGCAAGTCGACCCTCGCGGACCGCATGCTCCAGATCACCGGCGTGGTCGACGAGCGCTCGATGCGGGCGCAGTATCTCGACCGGATGGACATCGAGCGCGAGCGTGGCATCACGATCAAGAGCCAGGCCGTCCGGATGCCGTGGGAGCTCGCCGACGAGGCCGGCACCACCCAGCCCTACATCCTCAACATGATCGACACCCCCGGGCACGTCGACTTCACCTATGAGGTGAGCCGCAGCCTCGCGGCTTGTGAGGGCGCAGTGCTCCTCGTCGACGCCGCGCAGGGGATCGAGGCCCAGACGCTGGCCAACCTCTACCTCGCCATGGAGAACGACCTGGCGATCATCCCTGTGCTCAACAAGATCGATCTGCCAGCGGCCCAGCCGGAGAAGTTCGCCGAGGAGCTCGCCGGCCTGATCGGCTGCGAGCCCGAGGACTGCCTCAAGGTGTCCGGCAAGACCGGTGTTGGTGTCGAGCCGCTCCTTGACCACATCGTGCGCTCGATCCCGCATCCCGTCGGCGACGCCGATGCGCCCGCCCGCGCGATGATCTTCGACTCGGTCTACGACACCTACCGCGGCGTCGTCACCTATGTCCGCGTCATCGACGGCAACCTCAACCCCCGCGAGCGCATCGTCATGATGTCCACCCGCGCCCAGCACGAGTTGCTCGAGATCGGCGTCATCTCACCCGAGCCCGTGCCCGGCAAGGGCCTCGGTGTCGGCGAGGTCGGCTACCTCATCACCGGCGTGAAGGACGTGCGCCAGAGCCGCGTCGGTGACACCGTCACCAACCTCGCCAAGCCCGCGACCAAGGCCCTGGGCGGCTACCGCGACCCCAAGCCGATGGTCTTCTCGGGCCTCTATCCCATTGACGGCTCGGACTACCCAAACCTGCGCGAGGCCCTCGACAAGCTCAAGCTCAACGACGCCGCACTGGTCTACGAGCCGGAGACCTCGGCCGCGCTCGGCTTCGGCTTCCGCTGCGGCTTCCTGGGTCTGCTGCACCTCGAGATCGTCCGGGAGCGCCTCGAGCGCGAGTTCAACCTCGACCTCATCT
>DAOLRO010000112.1:0-8896 GCA_035418665.1 Phycicoccus sp. | reverse complement strand
CGTTGTCGTCGAGGACGACCAGGCAGCCTTTGCCGCCCTCGCTCGCCACCTCATCGACAGTCGACCTGACCTGCTCGTCGTCGGCATCACCGGGTCCTCGGGAAAGACGAGCACCAAGGACCTGCTCGGTTCGGTCCTCGCACTCAAGGGCCCGACCATCGCCCCTGTCGGCTCGCTCAACAGTGAGGTCGGCGTCCCGCTCACGGTCTGCCGGATCACTCCCGAGACCGAGCACCTCGTCGTCGAGATGGGTGCGCGTGGCATCGGCCACATCCGCTATCTCACCGAGATGGCCCCGCCACAGATCGGCGTCGAGCTCAACGTCGGCACGGCCCACGTCGGTGAGTTCGGCTCCCGTGGGGCCATCGCCACGGCCAAGGCAGAACTCGTGGAAGCCTTGCCCGACAACGGGATCGCCGTCCTCAATGCCGACGATCCGGCCGTGAGAGCCATGGCTGCCCGCACCCGCGCACGTGTCGTCCTCGTCGGTGAAGCCCTCGACGCCGACGTCCGCGCGGACTCCGTCACGATCGACGACCACGGACGGGCGAGCTTCGACCTGGTGACCCCGGTCGGATCCACCGGCGTCACCCTCGCCCTCGTCGGCCGGCATCACGTCGCCAACGCACTCGCCGTCGTCGCCGTCGCCTTGGAAGCAGGCCTCACCCTCGACCAGATCCACCAGGGTCTCGAGCAGGCCAGGCCCATCAGTCGCTGGCGCATGGAGGTCACCGAGCGCGCCGACTCTGTCACCGTCGTCAACGACGCCTACAACGCCAACCCGGACTCGATGCGTGCCGCATTGACCTCCCTGCGTGACATGGGTGCTGGTCGCCGCACGTGGGCCGTCCTCGGCTCGATGCTCGAGCTCGGACCCGACTCCGACGTCGAGCACGCGGGTGTGGGTGCCTTCGCCGCAGAGCACGGCGTCAACGAGCTGGTCGTCGTCGGAGAGGTGGCCACCCCGATGGCCGAGGGCGCACGGATGACCCAGCGGCACGGCATACACATCCGTCAGGTGGCCGACGCGGAGGCGGCCGAGGCGATCCTGCGGGCAGAACTTCGGCCCGGCGACGTCGTGTTGTTCAAGTCCAGCCGCGATGCCGGACTACGGTGGCTCGGTGACAGGGTCAGTGCCGATGGCGTGGAAGGAGTGGACTGAGTGCTAGCCGTCCTCGTCGCCGCCGTGGCCTCGCTGGTCATCTCCCTCTTCGGCACGCCGGCCTTCATCAAGTTCCTCGTCAAGCGGGGTTACGGGCAGTTCATCCGCGATGACGGCCCGACCTCCCACCACACCAAGCGCGGCACCCCGACCATGGGTGGGGCCGTCATCGTGTTGGCCACGCTGATTGCGTATGCCGTGGCGCACCTGAGTTTCTGGACCACCCCGACGTGGTCGGGCATCCTCGTGCTCTTCCTCATGACCGGGTTGGGGATCGTCGGCTTCCTCGACGACTACCTCAAGATCAGCAAGCAGCGCAGCCTCGGCCTGCGCTCCAAGCAGAAACTCGCCGGACAGACGCTCGTCGCAGTGCTCTTCGCGATCCTCGTGCTGCAGTTTCCCAACCACCTCGGGCGCACTCCGGCGTCGACGAAGATCTCCTTCGTCCGCGACACCAACATCGATCTCGCCTTCGTGGGGACGATCGGCGGGATCATCCTCTTCATCATCTGGGCGAACGTGATCGTGGCCGCGACCTCCAACGCCGTCAATCTCACCGACGGCCTCGACGGCTTGGCGACCGGCGCGTCGGTCATGGTCTTTGCCGCCTACATCCTCATCGGCATCTGGCAGTTCAACCAGAACTGCCAGTTCAACCCCGGCGTCAAGTGCTATGAGGTGCGTGACCCGCACGACCTTGCCGTTGTGGCAGCGGCCGCCATGGGCTCGTGTTTCGGCTTCCTCTGGTGGAATGCCGCCCCGGCGAAGATCTTCATGGGCGACACCGGCTCCCTTGCCCTCGGTGGCCTCATGGCGGGCCTGGCGATCGCCACGCGCACCGAATTGCTCATCGTCGTCCTCGGCGGCCTCTTCGTCCTCGAGACGGTGTCGGTGATCCTCCAGGTCGGGTCGTTCAAGTTGACCCGTAAACGCATCTTCCGGATGGCGCCGATCCATCATCACTTCGAACTCCTGGGCTGGGAGCAGATCACCGTCACGATCCGCTTCTGGATCATCGCCGGACTCTGCGTCGCGTTCGGTCTGGGCTTGTTCTATGCCGAGTGGGTGGTGGGCGGCACATGACCGCCCGCCCCTCCGCTCGCACGGACGGGCTGACGCACCGGGACGCCGACTGGGCCGGCCTGCGTGCGCTCGTGACCGGGCTGGGCATCTCCGGCTTCGCGGCGGCCGACGCGCTCCTCGATCGTGGCGCCCACGTCATCGTCATCGACGGCACCGAGCCGGCCGAGGGCTCGGCCATGGCCGAACGGGCACGGATCCTCGACATCCTTGGCGCGGACCTGCGCTTCGGCTCAGCGGTCGTCGATCGTATGCCGTCGGAGGAGATCGACCTCGTCGTCACCTCCCCAGGGTGGCCGCCGCACCAACCCCTGCTCGCTGCCGCTGCCGAGGCGGGGATCCCGATCTGGGGAGAGGTCGAACTCGCTTGGCGGTTGCGACCGGCCGAGGGTGCGGCGCCGTGGCTGACGATCACGGGCACCAACGGCAAGACGACCACCGTGCAGATGTTGACCTCGATGCTGCGGGCGGCAGGTCTGCGAGCCGTGAGCGCTGGCAATGTGGGGACCCCGATCCTCGAGGTCGTCATGGACCCCCAACCCTTCGACGTCATAGCCGTCGAACTCTCGAGTTTCCAACTGCACTGGTCGGACTCGCTGGCGCCGCAGGCCTCGGCGTGCCTCAACGTCGCCCCTGACCATGTCGACTGGCACGGGTCCTATGACGAATACGTGGCTGCGAAGGGCAAGGTCTACGCCAACACCGAGATCGCCTGTGTCTACAACGTCGAGGACGAGCAGACGAGGCGATTGGTCGAGAAGGCCGACGTCCAGGAGGGGTGCCGCGCCATCGGATTCACGCTCGGCGTGCCGGGCCTGTCCATGATCGGGATCGTCGATGACGTGCTCGCCGATCGCGCCTTCGTCGAGGAGCGCCGGACGTCAGCTGCTGAGCTCGCGACCGTGGCCGATGTGCGGGGATCGGCGCCCACGGTGGCCCCCCACCAGTTGGCCAATGCGTTGGCGGCGGCCGCGCTCGCCCGGGCACACGGCATACCGGCCGTTGCGGTGCGGGACGGGCTGCGGGCCTTCACGCCGGAGCCGCATCGCATCGCCGAGGCGGGCACGGTGGCAGGTGTCCGCTACATCGACGACTCCAAGGCGACCAATCCCCATGCGGCCGATGCCTCGCTCTCGGCCTTTCCCTCGATCGTCTGGATCGCCGGCGGCCTGCTCAAGGGCGCCGACGTCGACGATCTCGTGGCAGCCCACGTCGACCAGTTGCGCGGCGTGGTCCTCATGGGTCGGGATCGCGCGAGCTTGGCCGAAGCCCTCGCCCGACACGCGCCGCAGGTCCCGGTGATCGACGTGGCCGCGACCGACACTGGAGCCATGGGTGAGGTCGTGGCTGCCGCTGCGTCCCTGGCGCAGGCCGGGGACGTCGTGCTCTTGGCGCCAGCCGCGGCCTCGATGGACATGTTCGACAACTACGGCGCCCGCGGTGACGCCTTCGTGGCGGCCGTTCGGGGTCTGCCCGAGGTCGCCGGGGAGTGATGATGAGCAGCACGGCCGCACGGGCCCGTGCCGCACGACCGTTCACCGGTCGACTGCACGCCCTCAACTCGTGGCTCGAGTCCCCGACGACGAGCTATTACCTGCTCGTGGTCGTCACTTCGACCTTGGTCATCTTCGGTCTGGTCATGGTGTTGTCGGCGTCAGCGGTCGAGTCGATCACGATGAGCAAGTCACAGTCCGCCTTCACGATCTTCCGTGGCCAGTTGACCTTCGCGACACTGGGCACCATCGGGCTCGTGGTCGCGAGCCGCCTCTCGGTCTCGGTGTGGAAGCGGCTCGCCCTACCGGTGCTCGGTGTGGCCCTCGCGCTCCAACTTCTCGTCGCCTTCGTCGGGACCAGCGTCAAGGGCAATCAGAACTGGCTGCGGCTGGGGCCGATCTCGATCCAGCCCTCGGAATTGGTAAAGGTCGGACTGGTGCTCTTCGGCGCCTTCATCCTGACCCGCAAGAAGGATCGTCTCAGCGAGCTCGGTCACGTGGTGATCCCGTATCTCATTCCCGGCGCCGCGCTCGCGCTCGGTCTCGTCCTCGTCGGCGGGGACCTCGGGACGAGCATCGTGCTCGCTGCGATCATCGCGGCCACCCTGTTCACCGCTGGGCTCCCGCTCCGCTGGTTCGGTGCCGCGGGGGCCGCGTTCTTGGGCGTGGCGACGATGCTCATCGTCACCAGCCCGCACCGACTCTCGCGCTTCGACGTGTGGCTCGGCCGTGACACCGATCCCTTCGGTGCGGCCCGGCAGCCCATGCAGGGCCGCTTCGCGCTCGCTGATGGCGGTTGGTTCGGTCTCGGGCTGGGCGCCTCGCGAGAGAAGTGGCAGTGGCTCGCCGAACCGCACAACGACTTCATCTTCGCGATCATCGGCGAGGAATTGGGCTTGCCGGGCACGATCATGGTGCTCGTCCTCTTCGGGGCTCTCGCCTACGCCTGCTACCGGATCGTCGTCCGCTCCAAGGACTTCTTCGTCCGGATCGCCACCTCAGCGATCATGGCGTGGCTCATCGTGCAGGCCTTGGTCAACATCGGCTCTGTCATCGGGATGCTCCCGGTCGTGGGTGTGCCCCTGCCGCTCGTGAGCTCGGGTGGCTCATCACTGATCACGACCATGGGAGCGCTGGGGATCCTCATGTCCTTCGCCCGGTCCGAGCCGGGCTGCGCGGAGCGCCTCGCCGGTCGTCCTTCGATCCTGCGGCGCACGGCGGCAGTGGTGGCCACGCCCCGTCGTTCGTTGCGAGGCCGGCGGTGAGCGCCGGTGGGTCGGCCCGCTCCGTGCTGCTCGCGGGCGGCGGCACGGCCGGTCACGTGTCACCGCTGCTTGCCTTGGCTGACCATCTCCGCCGCGAGGACCCCAATATCGCCATCACGGCGCTCGGTACGGCCGAGGGACTCGAGGCTCGACTCGTACCGGCCCGTGGCTATGACCTGGCCGTGGTGCCCAAGGTCCCATTGCCCCGCAAGCCGAGCGCGGCGCTTCTTCGACTCCCGGGCAACCTCAAGCGAGCCGTCGCCGCTGCGGAGGAGGCCATGCTCGGGATCAACGCTGAGGTGGTCGTCGGCTTCGGCGGCTATGTGAGCACTCCCGCCTACTTCGCTGCCCGGCGCCACGGCATACCCATCGTCGTTCATGAGCAGAACGCCCGGCCGGGCATCGCCAACCGGGTCGGTGCTCGGATGGCCAAGGCCGTGGGGATCACCTTCCCCGGCACGCCGCTGCCGCGGGCGACCGTGACCGGTATGCCGTTGCGGCGCGAGATCGCGCTGCTCGACCGGCCCGCCATGCGGGCCGAGGCCCTGACGCACTTCGGGCTGGCCGATGGCTTCCCGACAGTCCTGGTCACCGGGGGATCCCTTGGGGCGCAACGGATCAACAGCGCCTTCGAGGGTGCGGTCGGAGCGTTGCGTGCTGCTGGGATCCAAGTCCTCCACGTGACCGGGGCGGGCAAGGAGTTCGCTGTCGCGGAGCCGGTGGGCGGGCAGGCTCCCTATGTCGTGGTGCCCTACGTCGACCGGATGGATCTTGCTTATGCCGCAGCGGATTTCGTCGTCGCTCGCGCAGGTGCCAACACGGTCTGCGAGTTGACCGCCGTCGGTCTGCCAGCGGCCTACGTGCCCTTGCCGATCGGCAACGGCGAGCAGCGCTTCAACGTGGCCAACGTCCTCTCCGTTGGTGGCGGGCTTCTCGTCGAGGACTCCGCGATGGGCGCGGGGTGGGTGAGGAGTGTCCTGCTCGACCAGATGGCTGATGCGGATCGCGTGTCGGCGATGGCCGACGCCGCTGCCTCGGTGGGGGAGCGGGACGGCGATCGACGCCTCGCTGCGCTCGTGCACGGCGCTGCCGCTGACGGCCGGAGGCGTTGAGGGTGCACGGCGTCAACGAGCGCTTCGACTTTCGTGCCGAAGTGCCTGACCTGACCGATCTTGGGCGAGTGCACTTCATCGCCATCGGCGGGGCCGGGATGTCAGCCGTGGCACGGATCATGTTGGCCCGTGGCGTCACCGTGACGGGATCGGACGCCAAGGACTCACCGATGTTGCGAGCCCTCGAGCGTGAGGGTGCGACCACCTGGGTCGGGCACAACCCCTCCCACGTCGATGGGGCCGACACGGTCGTCATCTCCAGCGCCATCCGAGAATCGAACGTCGAGCTGATCCGGGCTCGCGAGTTGGGCCTGCCGGTGCTGCATCGGGCGCAGGCTCTGGCGTCGACGATGACCGGTGCGGTGGCGGCCGCCGTCGCGGGCGCGAATGGCAAGACGACGACGACGTCCATGCTCACCGTGGCCCTGCAAGCAGCCGGTCTGGACCCGTCCTTCGCCTCGGGCGGTGAACTCGCGGACCAGGGGACCAATGCCCGCTGGTGCGCTGGTGCACCCTTCGTCGTCGAGGCCGACGAGAGTGACGGCAGTTTCCTCGTCTATCGCCCGGCGGTCGCGGTGGTGACCAACGTCCAACCTGACCACCTCGATTTCTACGGCACCTTCGAGGGGGTGCAGACGGCCTATGCGGAGTTCGTGGCGAGCATGCCCCGGGGCGGTCTGCTCGTGGCCTGCCGCGACGACGACGGCTCGTCTGTCCTTGCGCAGGACGCGGCGGCGTCGGGCGTGCGAGTGCTGACCTATGGCTTCGCCGAGGATGCCGACCTGCGGGTCCACTCGGTGAAGTCGACGGGGTTGGGCTCGACAGCACGCTTCGTCGATCAGGACGGCGTCGAGCGGACCCTCCACCTGGCCGTGCCGGGTCGGCACAACGTACTCAACGCGATGGGTGCCTACCTCGCAGCCGTTGTCGGCCTGGGTGCCGAGTCCGCAGCGGTTCTCAAGGGGCTGGCTCACTTCGGGGGTGCCCGTCGCCGGTTCGAGGTCCGGGGCGAGGTGGGCGGGGTGACGGTAGTCGATGACTACGCCCACAACCCCGGCAAGGTGGCTGCGGTGGTCGCCACGGCTGCCGAGATCGCCCACGCCCGAGGCGGCCACCTCCGGGTGATCTTCCAGCCTCACCTGTATTCACGCACCAACGACTTTGCGACCGACTTCGCCCTGGCGCTGGCGGCAGCCGATGACGTGGTCCTGTTGGAGATCTATGGGGCTCGCGAGGAGCCCGTGCCCGGTGTCGGATCACACCTCGTCGCCGACGCACTCCTCATCGAGATCGGCGGGACCGGAGGGAAGCTCCCGCTGGGCGCACACGGGGTGACCTCGTCGGTGCCTGTCCTCGACCGCGGCGAGGCCGTCGCCGCGCTGGTGACTGCGGCGCGCCCGGGTGATCTCCTCATGACCATCGGAGCGGGTGACGTCACCGAGTTGGCCGATGCTCTCACCGAGGGGTTGCGGCAGCGTTGAGTCCACGGTGGCATGGGGGTGACAATGCGGACCGCTCGGGAGTTGTGACTGCGACGGAGCGCTTCGCCGAGCGAAAGCGTGTTCATCGCCGTCGGCAGTGGCGTCGGATCGGTCTGGTCGTGGCAGTCCTCGGTGTCCTCGGGGGCTTAGTGTGGCTGGTCTGGTTCTCGACCGTTCTCACCACGAGGACAGTGAGCGTGACCGGGGTGCCGGAGGCCGAGCAGAAGGCCATCGTCGAGGTCGCCAAGGTGCCCATGGGTCAACCTCTCGTCAGGGTTGACACGGACGCAATCACGGACCGGGTGCGGGACCGGATCACCGTGGCCGAGGCGAGGACCACGCGCTCGTGGCCGCACACGATCACCATCGATGTCCGGCCACGTGTTGCTGCACTCGTGCTCAAGAACCCTGAAGGTCAACTAGAGGTTGTGGATGCCACGGGGGTGAAGTTCGGCGCCGTCGAGACGGCACCATCCGGCATACCGGTGGTCACGGCCGAGTCAGCGGAAGGTGCCGAGAGGGACGCCCTCAAGGCGGCGCTCTCCCTCGTCCGCGCCCTGCCCAGAGACCTGAGCGACCAGGTGGGGACGATCACGGTGAGCAGTGCCAATCTGGTGACCTTCACGATCGGCGAGGTGGCGGTCACGTGGGGCGGGGCCGACGAACCCCAGCGCAAGGTCGAGATCCTGAGGGCCCTGCTCAAGACCGGTCCCACCGAGGTCGACGTGAGCGCGCCCGACACCCCGACGACCCGCTGAATCTCGCGTGGACGGGTGGGGCAAGAGTGCTGGATGGGGCTGGTGTGACTTGATCCTCTGCCATACCGCCGAATCCATCGATTTCGGTGTCCGACACGCCCACCGTGTGTTTGATCGAGGTGGATCGCCCGCCTAGCGTCGTCGCAACGGTTCGTGACCAAACCGTTACCCTGAACTCAACGTCGAGGGTTTCAGGCCGCAGCCCAGCACATGGACTCGTACAGCACCCAACGAAAGGCCCCCACCGTGGCAACACCTCAGAACTACCTGGCCGTCATCAAGGTCGTCGGCATCGGCGGCGGTGGTGTCAACGCCATCAACCGGATGATCGAGGTCGGCCTCAAGGGTGTCGAGTTCATCGCCATCAACACCGACGCGCAGGCGCTCCTCATGAGCGACGCAGACGTCAAGCTGGATGTGGGCCGAGAGTTGACCCGCGGCCTGGGAGCCGGCGCCGATCCGGAGGTCGGCAAGAAGGCCGCCGAGGACCACGCCGAGGAGATCGAGGAGGTGCTCAAGGGGGCCGACATGGTCTTCGTCACCGC
>DAOLRO010000111.1:0-8896 GCA_035418665.1 Phycicoccus sp. | reverse complement strand
CGAAACTCATCGACAACTGGTCGACGAGCAGCCCTGCGCTGAGCTGGAACTGCCCCGCGGGGATGAAGTTCCACAACTCGATGTGCGAGGCCCGAGACTCGGCCGACTGGCCGAGCATGGTGAGGAAGACGATCGCCCCGACGAGGAAGGAACCCCACGAGAGGGCGGTCGCGAGCAGCGGCCCAAAGCCGTTGGTCGCGCGGCCGCCGAGGAGGAGGATCGCCGCACCCATCGCCGGGAGGGCGACGAGAAGCCAGGCGTATGCCGTGAAGCCGGTGGCGTGGGCCGCTGCGGCCCCGCCTTCGGTCACGAGCGAGAGAACGTGAGATTGCACGCCGTGGCTCCTTACAGCTTCAGCAGGTTGGCGTCGTCGACCGAAGCCGACCGGCGGGCACGGAAGATCGCCATGATGATCGCCAGCCCGACGACGACCTCAGCAGCGGCCACCGCCATCACGAAGAGGGCGATCACCTGCCCGTCGAGGTTGCCGTGCATCCGGGCGAAGGTGATGAACACCAGGTTGGCCGCGTTGAGCATGAGCTCGACGCCCATGAACACGATGATCGCGTTGCGCCTCGTGAGCACGGTGGCTCCGCCGATGACGAACAGGATCGTGGCGAGGTAGATGTAGTTGACCAGGCTCATGAGCTGATCCCCTCCTCGATCTCCGACGGCGCCTCAGCAGTGGCGGCGTCGTTGGGGGCGAGCGGACGGTAGTCGCCGACCTGGTCACGCGCGACGAGCACGCGCGAGATCGACAGCTCTGCGGGTGTGCCGTCGGGCAGCAGTGCCGGGGTGTCGACCGAGTTGTGTCGGGCGTAGACACCGGGAGCTGGGAGGCCCGCGACGTTCTCGCCCTTGAGGATGCGGCGCTTGCTCCACTCCTTCTGGCTGCGCGGCTTGCCGAGGCGCTCGCGGTGGGCGAGCACCATCGCGGCCATCGCGGAGACGACGAGCAGGGCGCCGATCACCTCGAAGACCCATACGTAGCGGCCGAAGACCAGTTGGGCGGTGCCGGAGACGTTGCCGTTCTCGGCGTTGAGGGCGGCCACGCCCACAGGTGCGGGATAGGCCGCAGAGCCGACGGCACCGGCGAGCAGGGCGCCCATGCCGATGGACAGCACGAGGGTGGCCAGTCTCTGGCCCTTGAGCGTCTCGAGCAGGCTGTCGGAGGAGTCGACCCCGACGAGCATGAGCACGAAGAGGAAGAGCATGATCACGGCGCCGGTGTAGACGAAGATCTGGATGACTCCGACGAACTCCGATCCCTGGGCGATGTAGATGACGCCGAGGATGATCATTGTCAGGGCCATGCCGAGTGCCGCGTGGACGGCCTTCTTGGCGAAGATCAGGCCGAGCGCGCCGAAGACCGCGAGCGGGCCCAGGATCCAGAACATGACGGCTTCGCCGCCGGAGATGACCTCGTTCACTTGGACCCCTCCGGGTTGTGCTCGGCGACCCATTCGCGCTGCGCGTCGGTGGCCTGCGAGACCTTGCCGAGGAAGTAGTCCTTCTCCGAGAGCCCCTGGACGTTGGGGTGCGGGGGCTGGAGCATGCCCTGCTGGAGCGGGGCCAGCAACTGGTCCTTGGTGAAGATCAGGTCGGCGCGGTTGTTGTCGGCCAACTCGTATTCGTTGGTCATCGTCAGGGCACGCGTCGGGCAGGCCTCGATGCACATGCCGCAGAAGATGCAGCGCAGGTAGTTGATCTGGTAGACGCGGCCGTAGCGCTCACCGGGGCTGTAGCGCTCCCCCGTCTCGTCATTGTTGGACGCGCCCTCGACGAGGATGGCGTCGGCGGGGCAGGCCCACGCGCAGAGCTCGCAGCCCACGCACTTCTCGAGGCCGTCGGGGTGACGGTTGAGCTGGTGCCGACCGTGGAAGCGCGCCTGGGTCGGCACCTTCTCGTCGGGGTATTCGGCCGTCGCGACCTTGCGGAACATGGTCGCGAAGGTGACCCCGAAGCCCGCGATGGGTGCGAAGAGGTCGGACAGGAACGAGTTGTCCTTCTTGTCAGCCACGGATGGCCTCCTTGGACGCGGTGGAGCCGGCCTCGATGGCCGTGGGACGCAACGAGGGCTCGGCGAGGGTCTGGCCCGGCAACGGCGGCACGGGGTGACCACCGGCGAACGGGTCGATCGTGGCCGGTGGCGGCGTCGCCTCCGACGCCTCCTTGGCCGCCGTCCGGTTGTCCCACCACCAACCGCCGACGAGCGCCGCGACCGCGACGACACCGACGATGAAGAGCGAGACGACCGGGAAGCTCAGGCCACCGACAGTGACGACCGAGTCACCGAACCACCCGTTGCGCGAGGCGCGGAAGAGGGCGACGACGACGACCCAGATGAGCGTGGCTGGGATGAGGAACTTCCAGCCGAAGCGCATGAACTGGTCGTAGCGGGTGCGCGGGAGCGAGCCGCGCAGCCACACGAAGAGGAACATGAAGAGCCAGAGCTTGATGGTGAACCAGAGCAGGCCCCACCAGCCCTGGTTGAACATGCCGTCGTTGATCGCCGCGATGCCGGGAGGCGCCTGCCAGCCACCGAGGAACATCGTCGTGGCCAGGGCCGCGACCGAGAACATGTTGATGTACTCACCGAGGAAGAACATCGCGAAACGCATGCCGGAGTACTCGGTGAAGTAACCACCGACGATCTCACCCTCACCCTCGGCGAGGTCGAAGGGCAGCCGGTTGGTCTCGCCGACCATGGTGATGACGTAGACGAAGAAGCTGAAGAAGGCCGGGATCGCGAACCACAAGCCGCCCTGGGCGCCGACGATCTGCGAGGTCGACATGGAGCCCGCGTAGAGGAAGACGGCCACGAGCGAGAGACCCATCGCGATCTCGTAGGAGATCATCTGGGCGGTCGCGCGCAGGCCACCGATGAGCGGGTAGGTCGAACCCGAGGACCAGCCGGCCAGGACGATGCCGTAGATGCCGACACCGGCGACGGCGAGCACGAGCAGCACCGAGATGGGGGTGTCGGTCAACTGCAGGGGCGTGGTGTGCCCGAACATGTTGACCTCGCCACCGAGCGGGATGATCGAGAACGCGACGAAGGCACAGGTCGCCGTGATCAGCGGTGCCAGCGTGAAGGTGAAGATGTCCGCCTTGGAAGGACGCACGTCCTCCTTGAGCATCGACTTCATGCCGTCCGCGAGCGTCTGGAGCAGGCCGAACGGACCGTTGCGGTTCGGGCCGAGACGCTGCTGCATCCGACCGATGACGCGGCGCTCGAACCAGATGACCATCAGGGTCGAGATCAGCAGGTAGACGAAGATGCCGAGGGCCTTGATCAGACTCACCCACAGAGGGGTGTCGCTGAAGTCGGCCATCGGGTTGTCGCGAACGTCGGCTGCGATCAACGCAGGTATGCCGTGCGCCACCGATGCGAGGGCGTTCACCGCCATCACTGGTCGCCTCCCTTCGTGACGAGGACGGGTGTCCCGGGCGCGTTGGCGAGCAGGGCCCGCACATCGCAGTCCGCGGAATTGGTCGGGAGCCAGACGACGAGGTCGGCCATCTCGGCGATCGCGAGCGGCACACGGACCGAGGTCGTGCCCGAACGCACCGTGACGGTCTCGCCCTCGCTGACCCCGAGGCGCTCGGCGGTGCTCGCCGACACCTTCGCGACCGCCTTGGGCGCGGTGCCGGCCAGGAAGGGTTCGCCGTCCTGGAGGGTGCCCTTGTCGAGCAGTGGACGCCAGGTGGCCAGGACGAGGCCCTCGCTCACCTCGGGCACGTCACCAGCTTCGACGGTCGGGGCCGCTGCGCGAGCTCCGGTCCACGGACCGAGTGCGGTCATCTCGTCGCGCACCTCGCCGACGGTGCGGGTGCCGAAGAAGTCACCCATCGCGTCGGCGAGCATGTCGAGCGCCTTGAAGTCGCTGACGGCGTTGGTCGGAGTGGCGAGCCCGACCTCGCGGACGCGACCCTCCCAGTCGACGAACGATCCGGCCTTCTCGGCGTGCGGTGCCACAGGGAGGATGACGTCGGCCTGAGCGGTCACCGCGGAGGGGCGGATCTCAAGCGAGACGACGAAGGGCTTCTCGAGTGCACCCTCGGCATCGGCGATGCCCAGGTCCGCAAGATCCACGCCACCGACGACGAGCGCGTCGATCGAGCCGTCGCGCGCACCTCGGATGATGGCGGCCGCGTCGCGGCCCGCCGTCTCCGGGATGGCCTCCACGCCGACACCCCAAGCCGCAGCGACCTGTTGGCGAGCGGCGAGGTCGGTCACCGGGCGACCACCGGGCAGCAAGCCCGGCAGGGCGCCAGCCTCGAGAGCGCCCCGCTCCCCCGCACGACGCGGGATCCACGCCAGGCGAGCACCGGTGTCCGAGGACAGGCGAGCCGCTGCGGAAAGGGCTCCCGGCACGGTGGCCAGGCGCTCACCGACGAGGATGATCGCCCCCTCACCACGCAGGGCATCGGCGGCCGCCTGAACGACCTCGATCTCCTCCGAGCCTGAGCCGAGCGCCTCGAGGACCTCAGGTTCGGTGCCGGGGGCCGCCGCGATGAGGCGACCACCCACCTTGGCGAGGCCGCGCGTCGCGAGCGGCGACACGGCATACACAGCCGTCTTGGCCTTGCGGAAGGCCTTGCGAAGCCGAAGGAAGACCATCGGCGACTCGTCCTCGGGCTCGAAGCCGACGAGCAGCACGGTCTTGGCCCGCTCGAGGTCGGCGTAGGAGACCGCGGTGCCGCCCTGATCGGACGGACCGGTCGCGACGACGAGGCTGGCGAGGAAGTCGGCTTCTTCGGCCGAGTGCGGACGCGCGCGGAAGTCGATGTCGTTGGTGCCCAACATCATTCGCGCAAACTTCGAGTAGGCGTAGGCGTCTTCGGAGGTCACGCGACCACCGGTCAGCACGGCCGCGGACGTGGCGCCACGGAGTCCGGCCGCCGCGGCGTCGAGCGCCTCGGGCCAGGACGCGACGACGAGTTCGCCGTCCTTGCGGACCATCGGGAAGCCGATCCGGTCGCCGAGGTCGGCGGAGGCGAAGGCCCAGCGACCCTTGTCGCAGTTCCACTCCTCGTTGACCGCCGGGTCGTTGATCGCCATGCGGCGCAGGACGTTGCCGCGGCGGTGGTCGGTGCGGAGGGCACAACCACTCGCGCAGTGCTCACACGTCGTCGGCGTCGACACGAGGTCGAACGGGCGGCTGCGGAAGCGGTAGCGAGCGCCGGTGAGCGCACCGACCGGGCAGATCTGCACGGTGTTGCCCGAGAAGTAGGACTCGAAGGGCTGCTCTTCGTAGATGCCGACCTGCTGGAGGGCGCCGCGCTCGACGAGGGCGATGAAGGGGTCGCCGGCGATCTGGTCGGAGAAGCGGGTGCACCGCGCGCACAGGACGCAGCGGTCACGGTCGAGGAGGACCTGCGAGGAGATGTTGATCGGCTTGGGGTAGGTGCGCTTGATGTCCTCGAAGCGCGAGGTGGCGCGACCGTTGCTCATCGCCTGGTTCTGGAGGGGGCACTCGCCACCCTTGTCGCAGACCGGGCAGTCGAGCGGGTGGTTGATGAGCAGGAACTCCATGTTCCCGTGCTGCGCCTTGTCGATCTCCGGCGAGGTGTATTGCGTCTTGACGACCATGCCGGGAGCGACGGTCATGACGCAGGAGGCCTGCGGCTTCATGCGTCCGGGCGGGCCCTGCATCTGGCGCGGCTCGGCGGGCGTGCCGTCGGGTCCGGGCGGGCCGGGCATCCAGACCTCGACGAGGCACTGGCGGCAGGCGCCGACCGGGTCGAGCCCGGGGTGATCGCAGAAGCGCGGGATGTCGATGCCGGCCGTCTCGGCGGCCCGGATGATCAGCGTCCCCTTGGGGACCGACACCTCGACCCCGTCGATCGTGCAGGTGACCAGGTCGACGGCAGGGGGTGCCGTCGCGGTGGTCTTGTCCGGAGTGGTCGTCATGCCGACACGGTCTCCTTCTTCTTCACGGGGAAGAGTGCGGCGTCAGCCGGGTCGAAGGGACAGCCACCGTGCGTCAGGTGTGCGCGGTATTCGTCCCGGAAGTACTGGATGGAGCTCATGATCGGGCTGGTCGCACCGTCGGCGAGCGCACAGAAGCTGCGGCCGAGGATGTTGTCGCAGATGTCGAGGAGCTTGTCGAGGTCTTCCTCGGTGCCCTGCCCGTGCTCGAGGCGGCCGAGGATCTGCTTGAGCCACCACGTGCCCTCGCGGCACGGGGTGCACTTGCCGCAGGACTCGTGCTTGTAGAAGTCGGTCCACCGGTCGACGGCGCGCACGACACAGACGCTCGTGTCGAAGATCTGCAGCGCGCGGGTGCCGAGCATGGAGCCGGCCGCGCCCACGGACTCGAAGTCGAGGGGCACGTCGAGGTGCTCGTCGGTGAACATCGGGGTCGAGGATCCGCCCGGGGTCCAGAACTTGATCGGACGGTCGGGGTCGCGCATGCCACCGGCCATGTCGATGAGCTCACGCAGCGTGATGCCGAGCGGCGCTTCGTATTGCCCGGGACGCTTGATGTGACCGGACAGGCTGAAGATGCCGAAGCCTGTCGAGCGCTCGGTGCCCATCTCCTTGAACCAGCCCGAGCCGCCCAGGAGCAGCGGCGGGACGGAGGCGATGGACTCGACGTTGTTGACGACCGTCGGGCGGGCGTAGAGGCCGGCGACGGCCGGGAACGGCGGCTTGGAGCGCGGTTGCCCGCGACGACCCTCGAGGGAGTCGAGCAGCGCGGTCTCCTCGCCACAGATGTAGGCGCCGGCGCCAGCGTGCACGGTCACGTCGAGATCGAAACCCGAGCCGTGGATGTTCTTGCCCAGATGCCCTGCGGCATAGGCCTCTTCGACCGCACGCAGCAACCGGCGGTAGACGTGGACGACCTCACCGCGCAGGTAGATGAAGGCGTGGTTGCAGCCGATCGCGAAGGAGGTGATCGCCACGCCCTCGATGAGGAACTGTGGCGCCGCCATCATGAGCGGGATGTCCTTGCAGGTGCCCGGCTCGGACTCGTCGGCGTTGACGACGAGATAGCGCGGTCCACCATCGGGCGGAGGCAGGAAGCTCCACTTCATGCCGGTGGGGAAGCCAGCGCCACCACGGCCACGCAGGCCGGAGTCCTTGGTCATCGCGACCAGGTCGGCCGGAGCCATGGCGAGAGCCTTCTTGAGGGCCTTGTAGCCGTCGTGCTTCTCGTAGGTCTCCAGCGTCCAGGACTGGGGGTCGTCCCAGAACTTGGTGAGGATCGGAGTCAGCGTGGTGCTCATGCCTTGTCACCCTCTGCCTTGTCGCTGCCGTCTGCGTTCTTGGTGCGTCGCTCGCGCGCGTCGGTGAAGCCTGCGGCCTTGGCCGCCTCCTCCTCGCGGAACCACACCTCGGCCTTGGTCCGCCCATACCAGGGGGAGTCGGGAGTGTGGAAGAGCATCGAGTTGGCATTGCCCTTGATGTCCCAGCCGGTCGGCCCGGTGCCGTCCGCGGCGGGCTTGGCCGAGCCCTCACCGAACCCGCCGTCGGCGAAGTCGCCGCGGGTCTGCGCCTTGGGCGCATCGAAGAGCGTCTGCGCCTGGGCCGCAGGGGCGGCGGGCTCAGCGGCTTCGGCCGGCTTGTCGCTCGCCTTTGCGTCGGCGGACTCCGACGAGGGGTATGCCGGGGCGTGCCAATCGTGTTCCTTGGCCACTTCCAGCCCGGCCAGGGAGGCGCCGTTGGCGCCCACGCCCTCGTCGGCGCGACCGTCGAGGAAGCCAGCGAGGACCCGAGACATGTCCTGGAAGGACACGACCGTGTCGGCGCCACGGCTTGGCTTGACCTGCTCGCCCGCACGCAACGCGTCGACGAGCTCGATCGTCGAGTCGGGGGTCTGGTTGTCGAAGAACTCCCAGTTCGTCATGACGACGGGCGCGAAGTCGCAGGCGGCGTTGCACTCGATGCGCTCGAGGGTGATCATGCCGTCGTCGGTCGTCTCGTCGTGACCGATGCCCAGGTGCTCCGAGACGGCATCCCAGATGGCGTCGCCACCCATGACCGCGCAGAGCGTGTTGGTGCACACGCCGACCGTGTAGCGCCCGTTCGGGTGGCGCTTGTATTGCGTGTAGAAGGTCGCGACGCCCGACACCTCAGCCGTGGTCAGGTCGAGCAACTCGGCGCACAGGTCGATGCCGCGTCCGGTGATGTAGCCGTCGATGGACTGCACGAGGTGCAGCATCGGCAGCAGCGCAGAACGCTTCTGCGGATAGCGCGCGATGATCTCCGCGGAGTCCGCGCGGAAGCGCTCCTCGACGTCCACGGCATACGCGGCCTTGGATTCTGCCGGGACGGTGAGGTGACCCGATGCGGTCTGCCGTCCGAAGTGGCCGCTCATCGGTCCACCCCTCCCATCACGGGGTCGATCGAGGCCACGGCGACGATGACGTCGGCGACCTGGGAGCCCTCGCACATGGCGGCGACGGCCTGGAGGTTGTTGAAACTCGGGTCGCGGAAGTGCGCGCGATAGGGGCGCGTGCCGCCGTCGGACACGAGGTGGCAGCCGAGCTCGCCCTTGGCCGACTCAACGGCGACATAGGCCTGACCCGGCGGGACGCGGAAGCCCTCGGTCACCAACTTGAAGTGGTGGATGAGGGCCTCCATCGAGGTGCCCATGATCTCGCGGATGTGGTCGAGGCTGTTGCCCTGGCCGTCGCCGCCCACGGAGAGCTGCGCGGGCCAGGCGATCTTCTTGTCCTCGATCATGACCGGGCCGGGGGTCGTGCGGAGCCGGTCGACAGCCTGTTCGACGATCTTGAGCGACATGTACATCTCGTCGATGCGGTTGCGGTAGCGGTCGTAGGCGTCCGCACCGGTCCGGGTGACGACATCGAAGTCGTAGGTCTCGTAGCCGCAGTAGGGCGCCGACTTGCGCAGGTCGTGCGGCAGGCCGGTCGAGCGGAGCAT
>DAOLRO010000110.1:0-8910 GCA_035418665.1 Phycicoccus sp. | reverse complement strand
GTGCCCGGGAAGCTCCGGACCGGTCGTTGGGTGCCGTCTCGGCGTGCGGGCCTCGGGATGGTCCTGCTGGTGGTGCTCGTGTCCGCGATCCTCGGCGTGCGCGTGGCGTGGGCGATGGCCAACGACGAGGCGCTTCCTTTGGTGTCAGGAGCCAGAGCCAGTCTCGGAGCGGGTGGTCGTGAAAGCGCGAGCGGGGATGTTGGCGCCGACGGGGTGAGTCCCGGACCGGGCAGCGTCAGCGCCTCGGCCAAGGCCGCCGCTTCGGGTTCGCCATCCGGTGCGGGGCCCGGCGCGATCGGCACCGGCCAGGTGGGCGTGGTCGTCGTGCACGTCGTCGGTGCCGTCAACAAGCCGGGACTGGTGCAACTGGCCGCGGGATCTCGGGTGGCTGATGCCATCGCGGCGGCCGGAGGGTCCACGGCTGAGGCGGACCTGGCATCCATCAATGTTGCGCGCCTGCTCGTCGACGGCGAACAGATCCGGGTTCCCCTCCCCGGTGAGGTCATTGGCCCGGCGCTCGGAGGTCCGGCGACCGGCGGCTCCGGTGGAAGTGGCGCCTCGGGTGGTACGGCGGGGGGCAGTGCGGGAGGCGGCCGGCTGGTGTCCCTGAACTCAGCAGACCTAACCGCGCTGGACTCCCTGCCCGGCGTGGGTCCCGTGCTCGCGCAACGCATCCTCGACTGGCGCACCGCACACGGTCGTTTCACCAGCGTCGACGAACTCGGTGAGGTCACCGGCATCGGCGAAAAGCTCCTCAGCCAGATCAAGCCCCTGGTTTCGCTGTGACCACGAAGACCCTCACCGCTGACGGCGTTTCGGCGACCGGACAGGTGTTGGCGCCTCCGGCCGACCTCCGCCTGATGGCGGCCGCGTGCGTCGCATGGGCAGTCCTTGCCGCGACGCTCGCTTGGTCTGGACCTGCGCGCGCGGCCATCCTCTCCGGCCTGGCTCTCCTCTCGCTCGGCGTGCTCGGGGGACAACGGCGCTGGCGCTCTTGGCGAGGCATCGACTCAAGGGGAAGCCGGTCTCGTCCGTGGCGACACGGCGCCCCGAGACGGACGCCGCTCGTCCTGCTCCTCGTCCTCGCGGCGACCGCCTTCCTGCAGGTCGCGGCCACCGGACATCAACTGCTTCACGCCGTCGGCCCTCTCGATGATCTGACCACCGATCGCGCCGTGGTCACCCTGACCGGGCGCGTGGCGACCGACCCACGTGCGGTCACGTCAGCGCGCGGACAGTCCACCGTGCTCTTCCGCCTCGACAGTGCCACGGTGAGTGGGCGCGGGAAGGCGGCCACGGCATACGGGATGGTGCTTGTCCGCGGTTCCCCAGAACTCAAGCAAGTCCCTTGGGGCGCAACGATTTCCGTGAGTGGACGTCTGAGCCCGATGGAGCCTGGCGATGCTGAAGTGGCGGCGATCCGCGTCAGTCGACCGGCGCTGATCCTCGAGTCACCTGGTGTCGTCGCCACCGCTGCCGAACACCTCCGCGCGGGGCTTCGCGACAGCGTCGCCGGTCTGCCGCCCGATGCCCAAGGACTCGTGCCGGGCCTCGTCATCGGTGACACCAGCCAGTTGCCGCCCGAGCTCGATGCCGCGATGCGCGCGACCGGGATGACCCACTTGACGGCTGTCTCGGGCAGCAACGTGGCGGTGGTCCTGGCGCTGGCCTTCGGGCTGAGCCGGTTGGTCGGCATCCCGAGGCGGCTCCGGCCGTGGCTGGGGCTGCTCGTGCTGGCTGGGTTCGTGGTGTTGGCGCGGCCCGAGCCGAGCGTTGTCCGGGCCGCGACGATGGGCGCGATCGGCGTGATCGGCCTCAGTCGCAACCGACAGGCGGCCGGGTTGCCAGTCCTGGGCGCCGCGATCCTCGTCGTCCTCGTGCTCGATCCGTGGCTGGCGAGGTCATATGGGTTTGCCCTGTCGACGCTGGCCACGCTCGGGCTGCTCGTCTTCGCCGGGCCGTGGGGTGCGACGCTGGCCGAGGCGGGGCATCGGCGCGCGGGACCGTGGCTGGCTCACCTCCGTCGCCGTGTCGTCGACCCGGCGGCACGGTCGGCCCGTCACCACTTCGGCCCAGCCACGACGCGGGCTCTGGACGGCACCCGGCTCGGCGCCTGGGCCCATCGGCTGAGGCCCGCCAGCAAGGGACGAGCCAGCACGGGGCGAGCCAAGGCCGCGGAGGACACGGACCGCCCCACCAAAGGATGGACGGTGCTCGGTACTGCCGTGGCGGTGCCGCTCGCTGCCCAGGTCGTCTGCGCGCCCGTCATCGTGCTGCTTCAGTCCTCCGTCTCGATCGTCGGCATCCTGGCCAACCTGCTCGCCGCACCCCTCGTCCCGCTGACAACGATCGGTGGCGTAGCGGTCGCCGTGCTCGCCCTCGTCTGGCCGACGGGCGCGGGCTGGCTGGCGTGGGTCCCCGGACTCCCCGCGATCGCCATCGGTCGGGTCGGTCGCGTCCTGGCCGATGTGCCGGGCGGCTCGATCCCCTGGCCGGATGGGGCTTGGGGCGCCTTCTCCCTCACTGCCCTGACGATCGCGGTCCTGCTTCTGGGGCGTTCGGTGACACGGTGGGCAGGCCATCGACCGATGACCGCGCTGACCATCCTGCTCGTCAGCCTCGCTCTCCTCGCCCCCACCCGCGCCCTCACCTGGCCTCCTCCGGGGTGGCAACTGGTCGCGTGCGACGTCGGTCAAGGCGACGCGATGGTCCTGCGCACCGGCTCCGCCCGAGCCGTGCTCGTCGATGCCGGCCCCGACCCAGACCTCGTCGACGGCTGCCTCGACCGGCTCGGTGTCGAGTCCATCGACGCCGTCGTCCTCACCCACTTCCACCTCGACCACGCAGGGGGGCTCGAGGGCGCGACCCGGGATCGCACGGTCGGTGTCCTCCTCACCACGTGGGTCACCGAGCCCGAGGACATCGTCCGCGGCGTCCGCCGGTGGGCCAGCGACCATCACGTCCCGACCCAGCAACTCCACGCCGACGACTCACTCAACTACGGCACTCTCCACGCGGAGGTCTGGTGGCCCGAACGCCGCATCAGCGCCGGCTCGATCCCCAACAATGCCTCGGTCGTCCTCGCCGTCGAGACCGGCGGAGTTCGCGCCCTGCTGCTCGGCGACATCGAGCGCGAAGCCGGTGCAGCCATTGCCTCGCGCATCCGACGCGATGCCTCGCGAATGATCACGAGCACCACCTTCGACGTCGTCAAAACCCCGCACCACGGCAGCGCCAACCTCGACCCCAAGCTCATGGCCGCGGTCCGCTCACCCCTGGCGGTCATCAGCGTCGGCGCAGACAACGACTACGGCCACCCTGCGCCCTCGCACCTCACGCTGCTGCACAACCTCGGGTATGCCGTTCACCGCACCGACCTTGATGGAGACATCGCGATCACTCGAGTCCACGACCAAACGACCGCAATCACCTACCGCTGACGCGATCCCACGCTCGGGCGATGTTGCTGTGGTGTCGGCCCAGGACGATCAGGGACAAGACCACGAGACAGACCCCGATGGCCTGTGTCATGCGGGCCCACTCGACCGCCCCGGTCGCGATCAGGACACCAAGCCCTCCGAGGGCGACAGCCGTGACCACCGAGGCCTCACCCACCCGTTTGAGCAGGCCGATCAATGCGGCGAACACGACCACTACCGCCAGCCCCAGCCACGGCGAGAGCGCCAGGATCACACCGAGCGTCGTCGCGACCCCCTTGCCGCCACGCCCTCGCAGGAACGGGCTGAACACATGCCCCAGGACCACGAAAACCCCGCCCACCGCGGCGAATGTGCTCCCGAAGGTCTGCATGAGGAACCAGCACGGCACCAAACCCTTGAGCACGTCGAGCACTCCGACGAGCACGCCCCACTTCACGCCGAGCACCCGTCCGGCATTCGTCGCGCCGGGGTTGCCGGACCCGGCGTCGCGCACGTTCTTGCCAAAGGCCTTCGCGATCCAGGTGGCCGGTGAGAGGGAGCCGATGAGGAAGCACCCGATCGTCGCGCCGATCAGCCCGGCCCCGATGGCGAGGAGCAGGTTGTCTCCCATCGCCTGGCCTCAGTCGACCTTCGGACAGACCGCCACCGCGATCGTCCCGGGCCCCACATGTGCCCCGACCACGGCCCCCAGCTCCCCGACCATGACCTGCCCGGCCTCACCAACGCGGGCACGGAGCCGCTCGGCCAATGCCTCGGCACGCTCCGACGAATCGAGGTGGTGGATCGCCACATCCACACCCTTGCCGTCGGACACGGCAGCCGCGATCCGGTCGGCCGAGATCTCCTCCAACCGAGCAATGGCGCGACTGGTCGTCCGGACCTTCTCCAGTGGCACGATCGCCCCGTCGCTCAGGGTGAGGATCGGCTTGATCGCCAGCGCCGACCCGAAGAGCGCGCTGGCCTTGCCGATCCGCCCACCACGGCGCAGGTGCTCGAGGGTGTCGACATAGAAGACGATGCTCGAGGCCGCGCACCGGCGTCGCACGTGATCGGCGACCTGCTCGGCCGACGCCCCGCCGGCGGCCAAATCGGCACCCGACTCCACGGCATACCCCATCACCATGCCGAGCGCCCGCGAGTCGACGACGGTGACCGGGATGGGCGATTCGGCGGCCGCGAGTTCGGCGCCACCGATCGTCGACGACAAAGCCGACGAAATGTGCACGGAGACAACGGCTTTGGCGCCCTGATCCGCCGCCTTGCGATAGGCGTCGAGGAAGGCCTGCGGTGCGGGTCGCGAGGTCGAAACCGGCTTGTAGGCACGCAGCGCCGCAGCCACCTCATCGGGCGTGACGTCCACGCCCTCCTGGTGCTCCTGCCCGCCGAGGATGACGTGAAGCGGCACGACGCTGATGCCGGGGCGGGACCGCAGATCGTCCGGCAGGTAGGCCGTGGAGTCGGTGACGAGGGCGACGCTCACGGTGGCCACAGTAGTGGCCCTCTACCGGAGTTGGGTGCGGACGGGTGGGCCAGGGCCACCCGGAGCGCACCCAACTCGGACGTGGTCACCAGAGGCGAGGGATCGTCAGGTCGCGGGGGTCGTCCGCGGGCTCCCAGCCGTGCCCGGCGACATGGGTGTATGCCGTGCCAGGGCCTTCCGCGGCCAGCTGGGCCACCGCGGTGAGGAGTCGCTCGACATGCTCCTCGGTGGTGGCCAGGCCAGCGCTCACACGGATCGCCGAGCTCACGGTCTCGCCCGCGTCCTCCAGGAGGGCGTCGACGAGCAGGTGGGCGCAGAACTTGCCGTCGCGCACGCCGATCGCGTATTCGGCGGAGAGGGCCGCCGAGACGAGCGAGGGATCGAGGCCGTCGACTGTGAAGGTGACGACCGGGGCGCGGTCGTGGTCGTCGCCGAAGACGGAGTAGGTCGTCACGCCATCGATGGCGCGCAGCCCGGCAGTGAGGCGTTCCGTGATGGTGCGCTCGTGGGCAACGAGTGCTTGGTGGTGCTCGGTGAGAGCGGAGCAGGCTGCGGCAAGGGCGATCGCCCCGAGGGTGTTGGGACTCCCGGCCTCGTGGCGGGCCGGTCCACGCTGCCACTCGGTGTGGTGCTGGCCGACCTCCTTGGTGGCACCTCCACCGGCGAGGTAGGGGCGCGCGGCGTCGAGCCAGTCGCTGCGGCCAGCGAGGACCCCAGCGCCGTAGGGGGCGTAGATCTTGTGGCCGGAGAAGGCGACGTAGTCCACGTCGAGCTCGGTCAGGTCGACCCGACCATGGGGCGCGAGCTGGGCGGCGTCGACGGCGACGCGAGCACCTGCGGCCTTGGCGATCGGGACGAGGCGGTCGAGCGGCCAGTATTCGCCGGTGACATTGGACGCTCCGTTGAGGACGACGAGCCGCGGGCCTCGGTGGTGGGCGGTCTCGGCGAGTCCGGCGCGCAGGAGCGCCTCGGCGTCGGCGGTCGTGACCGGGACGGGGAGACGGACCGTGCGTCGGGCATCCCAGGGCAGCAGCGTCGCGTGGTGCTCCGAGGAGAAGACGAGGACAAGGGTGTCGCGCGGCAGGGCGCTGGCGAGGAGGTTGAAGGAGTCGGTCGTGTTGCGGGTGAAGATGACCTCGTCGCCCGGGCGGGCACCGACGAAGCGGGCGACTTCGTCGCGCGCGGCCTCATAGAGCGCGCTGGAGACGCGCGAGTTCCACCCCTTGCCACGGTGGACGCTGCTGTAGGTGCGCGTGGCGGCCTCGACCGCTGCGGCAACGCTGGCCAGGGCCGGGGTGGAAGCACCGTGGTCGAAGTTGGCGTAGGTGAGCAGGTCCCCGTGAATCGTCGGAACGAGTTCGTCGGCTCCCACGACCGTCGGCAGCGCTGTCGGGGCGTGCTGGGCGGGAGCATCAGTGATGCGCGTCTCCGGCAGAAGGCGCAGCCACGGACGGGTGGCCGCCGTCCGGCGGCTCGAGGGGTGGGGCGTGGCCGGGGACAAGGACGGTGACAGTGACATGAGGGTGGCTCCCACAAGGTCTGGACCCTCGGATGTGCCGAGACGTCCGCGCTTGCCGACGCCGCTGCGACGTCGACCAGGTCGTCACCCGGAGCACCCCACCGCGGAGGAGGGTTGCCGACCAGCGAGCCGGGGCTTGTCACTGGCACTCGTGACCTACGGGAGGAAACCTAGCAAACAACGGCGAGCGGACGGCATACCGAATCGCGAAGCGTCCACGGATCGGGACGGACCCTCGTTTCCCGCCCAATGCCGGAAGGTCCCACTTTGGGTCGCGAACTAGCGTCCCGAAGTAAGGGTTTCCGGCATTGGGCGGGAAAGTCAGAGGGGGACGACGTTGACCAGTTTCGGGGCGCGCACGATGACGGTTCGGACACCACCGGCCGCCGCAATGGCTTCCACGACCCGCGGCAATGCGAGCACGAGCTCCCGCAGGGCGTCCTCACTGATGTCCGCGGGGACCTCGAGCCGGTCGCGGACCTTGCCCTTGATCTGCACAACGCAGGTCACCGTGTCATCGACGAGGTAGGTCGGGTCCGCCACCGGGAAGGCCTCGTGGGCGAGCGACTCCGGGTGACCGAGGCGCGACCACAACTCCTCCGCGATGTGCGGGGCGAGCGGGCTCGTCATGAGCACGAGTTGCTCCACGACCGCACGCGGCGGCGCATCCAGCTTGGTCACGGCGTTGTTGAGTTCGGTCAGGCGCGCGATCGCGGTGTTGAAGCCGAGGGTCGCGTAGTCCTGGCGGACGGCAGCGATCGTCTTGTGCAGCACTCGGAGCAGGTCGACAGACGGCTCGTCATCGACGACCCGGACCGCGCCGCTCTCCTCGTCAATCACGTTGCGCCACAAGCGTTGCAGGAAGCGGTGCGAGCCAACGACCGCCCGTGTCTCCCACGGCTTGGACTGCTCGAGCGGGCCCATGCCCATCTCGTAGAGACGCAACGTGTCGGCGCCATACGCGGCATACATGTCGTCGGGACTGATCATGTTCTTGAGCGACTTGCCGACCTTGCCGAACTCGCGATTGACCGGCTGACCCTGCCACGTGAAGGTCGCCAGCCCGTCGTCGCCGACGACCTCCTCGACCTCGCTTGCCTCGACATACTGCCCCCGCGCATCGGTGTAGGCCGGCGCCTGGATGTAGCCCTGCGAGAAGTAGCGACGGAAGGGTTCGTCCGAGGTGAGGTGACCAAGGTCGTGGAGCACCTTGTGCCAGAAGCGTGCATAGAGCAGGTGCAGCACGGCGTGCTCGACGCCGCCGATGTAGAGGTCCACGCCCCCGGGGTCGACCGCCGCTTCGGGCGCACCGGACACCGCGACGTCACGGGGCCCGATCCAATAGCTCTCGTTCTCCGGGTCGACCAGTGCCTCGGAGTTGGCCGGGTCGAGGTATCGCAAGTAGTACCAACAGGATCCGGCCCAGTTGGGCATCGTGTTGGTCTCGCGCGTGAATCGCCTTGTGCCGCGACCGTCTTCGAGGTCGAGGTCCACATGCACCCACTCGCTGGCGCGAGCCAGCGGAGCCTCGGGCTCGCTGCTGTTGTCCTCGGGGTCGAAGGTCTTGGGCGAGTAGTCCGCGACCTCGGGCAACTCCAGCGGCAACATCGACTCAGGCAGCGCGTGCGGCGCCCCCTGCTCGTCGAAGACGATCGGGAAGGGCTCGCCCCAATAGCGCTGGCGCGAGAAGAGCCAGTCGCGCAACTTGTAGTTGATCGTGCCCTCGCCCCAACCGCTGGCGTCGAGCCACTCGATCATCACCGACTTCGCGTCGGCGAGCCCGAGCCCATCGAGGTCGACCTCGGCGTTCTGACTGTTGATCGCCGGACCGTCGCCGGTCCAGGCGGTGTCCATGTCGTGGTCGGCGGGCGGCTCGACGGTGCGCACGATCGGCAACTCGTAGGCCTTGGCGAAGTCCCAGTCACGCTCGTCCTGCGCCGGCACCGCCATGATCGCGCCGGTGCCATAACCCATGAGGACGTAGTCGGCGATGAAGACCGGGATCCGCGCCCCGTTGGCCGGGTTGACGGCATAGCCGCCGGTGAAGACACCGGTCTTCTCCTTGGAGTCGGTCTGCCGCTCCAGGTCCGATTTGCGAGAGGCTGCCCGCCGGTATGCCGTGACCGCGGCTTCCGGGGACTCCGCACCTGCAGTCCACAGCGGGTTGGTCCCTTCGGGCCAGTTGCCGTGCGGCACAAGGGCTTCCACGAGGGGATGCTCGGGTGCGAGGACCATGAAGGTCGCCCCGAAGAGGGTGTCGGGGCGGGTTGTGAAGACCTCGATAGCCGGATCGGAGTGCGCATAACTGGACCCGGCCTCGGCGATCGGGAAGCGCACGAGCGCGCCATGGCTGCGCCCGATCCAGTTGCGCTGCATGAGCTTGACCTTTTCGGGCCACTCGACCCGGTCGAGGTCATCGGCCAGCCGGTCGGCATACGCGGTGATGCGCATCATCCACTGGCGCAGGTCCT
>DAOLRO010000109.1:6677-9056 GCA_035418665.1 Phycicoccus sp. | reverse complement strand
GTCGTCGTGCTGACCGCGCTCGTGACCTTGGGCATCCAGGAGTCGATGCGCGTCAACATGGTCCTCGTCGCGATCAAGGTCTTCATCGTCGTCTTCGTGATCATCGCGGGCATCGGCTACATCAACACCGACAACTACAAGCCCTTCGTCCCGCCGGCTCAGGCCAGTGATGCCGTCAGCTCGGTCTGGGAGGCACCGCTCATCCAGACCATCTTCGGCTTGAGCCCCACGGCCTTCGGCATCGGTGGCATCTTCGCCGGCGCCTCCCTCGTCTTCTTCGCCTTCATCGGCTTCGACGTCGTCGCGACCACGGCCGAGGAGGCCAAGAACCCCGCGCGCGACCTGCCCCGAGGCATCCTCGGCTCGCTGCTCATCTGCACCGTCCTCTACTGCGGCGTCGCGCTCGTCATGACGGGCATGGTCCGCTACGACCAGCTCTCCGATGAGGCCTCGCTCGCCAAGATCTTCGACGACGTGGGCAAACCGCTCTATGCGACCTTGATCTCCGCGGGCGCGGTGGCCGGTCTCACGACGGTCGTCATGACGCTGCTCATCGGTGCCTCGCGCGTCATCTTCGCGATGTCGCGGGACTGGCTGCTCCCCCCGGGCCTGGGCAAGACCAACGCCCGCACCGGCACTCCCGTCAAGATCACCGTCGGGCTCGGGACCGTCGTGGCCTTCGTCGCCGCCCTCACCCCGGTCGGCAAACTCGAGTTGCTCATCAACATCGGGACGTTGACGGCCTTCTTCCTCGTGTCCTTGGCCGTCCCGGTCCTGCGCAAGCGGCGGCCCGACTTCAAGCGACCCTTCCGAGTGCCCTTCTCACCGTGGCTGCCCTGGATCTCGGCCGCCGTCTGTCTCTACCTCGCCCTGACGCTGTCGCTCGAGACCTGGCTGCGCTTCCTCGCCTGGATGGCGCTGGGCTTCATCATCTACGCCTTCTACGGCTACAAGCGCTCGCGCCTCTCGGGCAACCCCCACCCCAGTGGCGAGCAACTACCCTCGATCACCTCCACCTGAGAGACCCCAACAACCTCTCCCAGTGCCACTTTGTCTACTGGGGTGCCTCCTCGTAACCGGCACTCCAGTAGGCAAAGCCTCCCGCTGACTTTTCCCCAGGCTCTGCTGGATGACCGTGTCGTCCACAAGTGCTCCTCCGCGCCTTCCTCAGTCCCATCGAACCGTCGACGCTGGCTCGATGATGCTTGTCGACTCGGCCCTCAATGACCTCGCCAAGGGCCAGCACGGTCTGCTCACCACTCGGCAGATTGAGGGATTGGGCGTCAATCGCCTGGTCATCTCGGGCTGGTGTCGCGCGGGCTTGCTCAGCCATCAACTCAGAGGCGTGTATGCCGTGCCGTCCCTTCTCGAGGAGGCTGACGGTCCCGATGCGGCCGAGCGGCGACACCTGCTCATGTGCCGGGCGGCACTTCTGGTCTATCCCGATGCCGTGCTCGCGAGCGTCAGTGCGGCCGCCGCCCATGCCCTACCCGTCTGGTCGTGCGACCTGACGTCCCCGATCCTCCGCCGCCCCGTGAACAGAGGGCGCGGGATCCGGGGAGTCCACGTGCGGCGCGCCGCCCGCGAGTCGGTGGACACGGCATACGGAATGGCCGTTCCAGTGACCACGGCGTTGGCCGAACTCGCCATCGACTTCGGGATCGTTCCGGGAGTGGTGAGCGCAGATGCTGCACTGCACCGCGGATTGGTGACTGCTCCCGAGGTCACCGAATACGTGAGCGGGCTCGCCACGACCTGGTCGAGTAGACCCAAGGCCATGGCCAAGCTGATGGACGGGCGAAGCGAGTCGGTCGGCGAGTCGCGCTTGCGATGCCTGCTGGCCTTCGAGGGCTGGGAGATGGAGCCACAGGTGGAGGCGCTCGACGAACGCGGCCAGGTCTTCGCAAGAATCGACGGTGTGCTGAAAGGGACAAGGGTGGCGCTCGAATTCGACGGCAAGGTCAAGTACACCTCCGGCGACCCTGACACCTTGATCGCCGAGAAGCGACGCGAAGACCGGCTTCGGGCCCTCGGATGGATCGTGGTCCGCATCGAGTGGGCCGATCTGGACAACCCCGCGCGATTGTTCGCCAAGATCAGGCGGGCCCTGGCCGCGGCTGCGCACTCGGCCGCCTGATCGCTGCCGACAGGCCTCGGCCAGCGGTTCTTGTCATCGTCGAGACCCTCGAGAGGGTGCCAGTTTGCATACTGGAGTGTCGGTTACGAGGTGGCATCCCAGTATGCAAACTGGCACTGGGAGAGGTTGTTTCGCGGGGCGGGACCCCGTGACCCGTGCGCAAGGGGTCACAAGGCGGCGATGATCTCCTCGACCTTGGCCTTGGCGTCGCCGAAGAGCATCTGCGAGTTCTCCTTGAAGAA
>DAOLRO010000109.1:4608-6577 GCA_035418665.1 Phycicoccus sp. | reverse complement strand
CGACGGGTGAGGTCAGCCACGGCATACTGCGCCTGTGCGGTGGCCATGCCGTAGCCGGGCGTGATGACGACCGACCCGGCTTGCCCGAGCAGCGCAGCGGCCCCCTCAGCCGAGATCTCGCGGTGCTCGCCATAGTCGACGTCACCAGAGGACGTCCCGGCCTCGACTCCGAAGCCGCCGGCGATGACCGACACGAAGGACCGGTTCATCGCGCGACACATGATGTAGGACAGGTAGGCACCCGAGGAGCCGACCAGAGCACCGGTGATGATGAGCAGGTCGTTGCCGAGGAGGAAGCCGGCCGCCGCTGCCGCCCAGCCCGAATACGAGTTGAGCATCGACACGACGACGGGCATGTCGCCGCCGCCGATCGACATGACCAAGTGCCAGCCCAGGAAGAGGGCCAGCACCGTCATGAGGCCGAGCAACCCCTGGCGCAGCCCGACCGACGAGTGCGGCGTCATCACATAGACCACCGTCATCACGACGAACGCGACGATGATCCCGAGGTTGAGCCAGTGCCGCGCCGGCAGCACCAGAGGAGCGGACTTGATCTTGGCGGAGAGCTTCAGATAGGCGACGATCGAGCCGGTCAGCGTGACGGCACCGATGAAGACACCGACAAAGACCTCGACGTCGTGGATCTTGGGATAGGCCGCGACCTCATAGGAGGAGTTCCAGCCGACGAGCACGGCCGCCAGACCGACGAAGGAGTGCAGGAGCGCGATGAGCTCCGGCATCCCGGTCATCTCGACCTTCTTCGCCTTCCAGATGCCGATGGCACCACCGATCGCCATCGCGGCGATGATGAGGCCGAGCCCCATGAGACCCGTCCCGGGCCGGTCCACTCCGCCGCGCCCGAGGGGAGCGCCATCGACACCGGCCACCGCGGCATACACCGTCACCACCAAGGCGACCGCCATGCCAACGATGCCGAATCGGTTGCCGGCAGAAGCGGATTCGTGCTTGGAGAGTCCCGCCAACGCGAGGATGAAGAGCAGGCCGGCCACGATGTAGGCGCCCTGGACGAGGGTCAACGACATGGTCATCGCTTGACCTCCTCACGCTTGAACATCTCGAGCATTCGTCTGGTCACGAAGAAGCCACCGAAGACGTTGATGCTCGCGACGAGGATCCCGATGAAGGCCACGAGACTCAGCCAGAGCTTGCCCTCGTGCCCCACTTGGAGGAGCGCGCCGACGACGATGATGCCGCTGATCGCGTTGGTCACGGACATGAGCGGCGTGTGCAGCGCGTGGTGCACATTGCCGATGACGTAGAAGCCGATGACCACGGACAGCATGAAGACCATGAAGTGGCCGAGGAAGGGTTCTGGCGAGAGCGCCGACACGAGGAGGAAGGCCAGCCCGGCGACACCCGCCAACGCGACCTTGGTGCCGGTCGACATGGGCTTCTTCTCAGGCTTTGCGTATGCCGTGGCGCCAGCTTTCGCTCCTGCCTCACCTCCCGCTGGGGTCGGGGCGGCGGACACCTGGACCGGGGGCGGCGGCCACATCACCTCGCCCTCACGCACGACCGTGACCCCCCGCTGGACGACATCGTCCAGGTCGAGGGTGAGCTCGCCGTCCTTGGCGGGAGTGAGGAGCTTGAGCAGGTTGACGAGGTTGGTGCCGAAGAGCTGCGAGGCCTGCATCGGCAGGCGGCCCGGCAGGTCGGTGTAGCCGAGGATGATGACGCCGTTGTCGGTGACGACGCGCTGGTCAGCCACCGAGCCGGCGACATTGCCGCCGTTGCTCGCGGCCATGTCGACGACGACCGAGCCCGGCTTCATCGAGGCGACCATGTCCTCCGTGATGAGGCGTGGTGCCGGCTTGCCGGGGATGAGAGCGGTCGTGACGATGATGTCGACGTCCTTGGCCTGCGCGGCATAGAGCTCCTCGGCCGCCTTGTTGAAGTCCTCCCCCATCTCCTTGGCGTAGCCGTCGGTGCTCACCTCCGTCTTGACCGC
>DAOLRO010000109.1:0-4508 GCA_035418665.1 Phycicoccus sp. | reverse complement strand
GCGTTCCAGACGGCCGCGTCGACGATGTCGGCGCCCGCACTCTGGAAGGCGCCGTCCTCATAGGACGCCTCGGCGCCGGCTCCGGACTCGACGAAAACGGCATACCCGAGGCCGATCAGCTGCTCGACGGTCTTGGGGGTCGCGGCGACGCGACGTTCTCCGGGCTTGGACTCCTTGGGCACGCCAATGCGCACGGTGGATCCTCTCAACAGCGTTCAGGGTTCGCAGGGCAACCTATCGCTTGCCGCTCCCCGCCCGACCACCGGTGTGACCGCTGGCACCCGGGACGCGCCGTGCATCAGTGGCTGGCGCCCAGGTCACCGGCCACGAATCCGTCGACTGACCGGGTCACCGGGCCATCGAGGGACGCCTTGGCGCTCTTCGGGTATTCCCAGTAGATCCAGTTCGACGAGCGGGACCCGCTGAGCACACGCTCGTAGAAGATGTTGTCGCCGAGGAAGCCGGAGATGCTGTAGGCATCGTCCGAGCCCTTGCTCAACGTGATCTCGGCACCCAACGCCCGCAGGTCGTTCTCCGCCTCCGCCTTGGGCTTCGGTGAATTCTCACCCCACGCCACCAGCTTCGCTCCACTGGCGCGGAAGGTCGTGACCCCTCCGTTGCGGGACACCCACATCCCGTCCGGCACGGCGACCCTGAATCCGAAGGCGGGATCGATCCAGGCTCGAGACCTCATGCCCGATAGCGATTGGATCGGAAACTCACCCTGCGAAGTCGGGAAGCCCTGGGTGTCCCCCTCGACAGGCAGCGCGGTGGTCGGGGTCGGACCCGTGACGGTCGCCGTGACCGTCACTGACGGTGTGGTGGGGGCGACGAGCGAGGTCGAAGGTGTGGCGCTTTCGGAGGATGCGCTCGTGTCCGATGACGCGTTCCGGTGGCTGACCCACAGCAGGGTGGCGCCCACGCCGGCAACGACCATGGCCAGGGCCAGCACGGCCCACGCCCAGCCGGGCACGCCACCCGTTGCGGGCCGACTCGACACGTGAGGTGATCCTGAGGGCGAGCTGACAAACGCACCTGGGCGAGGTGCTGGCACCGGAGAAGCAGATGGCGGCGCGTAGCCGTCGTCATCACCGGTTGCGGCACCGCAGCTGGGACACCAACGCCCCTGGGCCTGCGACCCACACTGTCCGCAGAAGGTCACCGTGTCCCTGCCCATCTCATCGTCCCGAGCCAGCTCATGGCTCGGCCCGTTTTGCGTGGTGGCCGGTCGGACCATGCTGGCCCTGCGGGTTCATCCGGCGGTGCAGGACCCATCCGAGGGCCGCGACCGCTGCCGTGCCACCCAATCCGGCCGCGAGCGGCCAACCGAGACCAGCATCCTGCCCCGCTCCCGCAGCGACGGCGGACATGGACGGCGACGCTCCGCCCGATTCTGCGGCCGACATGGAGGGGGTGCCGGACGGAGTGTCCGATGGTGAGGGCGTCACCGCATCGGTGGCAGTGGGCTCGGGCGACGGCGAGTCAGAGAGCCCGGCCGACGGGCCAGCGGCGGCCAGCAGGGACCGGGCGCCCGGCCGGAAGGTGGTCTCGAGCATGGCGTATGCCGTGTCGCCCGGACACGAGGTCTGGGACATGTCCCGATGCCCGGAGATGGTCGGTGTGGTGATCGTGGACCCGGCCGGCCACCGACTGGACCCACGGGAGACGAAGGTGGTCGCTGCCCCCTCGGCCAGGCTCACGGCATACGTCTGCGCCAGCCAGGCGAGCAGGTGAGTCATGGCCTCGGTCGCCGCGGGGGAGGGCTCGATGGCGGTGAAGTCCCCGATGAAACAGCACAACAAAGCGTGCCCTTGACTGCCTCCGGTGGCATCCCCACGCACCGGCCCAGCCAGGCTGCCCGTCCGCCCCTCCCAGATCTGCCCTCCGGAGTCGACGAGGAAGTTGTAGGCAATGTCCGGCCAGCCCTTCTCCGCGCTGGTGTGGTAGCCGTAGAACGACCTCAGTTGCGCGACAGATGACTCTGGCCCGACGTTCGCGCTGGCGGTGTGGTGGACCAGCAGGAAGCGCACGTCCTCCTCGGGCTGGATCGCCCAGAGGGCAGGAAGATCCCCGGCCCAGTCCGCCCGCGGTCGGATGACGGGTGGCATCAAGGCCATCAGGTCACCCGACGGTCGTAGCAGGTCCCTCCGACTGCGCGGCCATAGGCCGAGCAGATCGACGCTCCGTCGACACCATCACGCTGGACGACCGACAGCGCCCAATAACCAGCGTTGAGGCCACTCACCGACGAGGAGTCCACGACGACGAGGGGATGCGCGGACACGGAGAGCTCCTTGGCCCGCTGCCAGGCCTGCGCCTCGGTGAACTCGCCCTGCGGCATCGACTGCAGCACCGAGATGACCGTGCCGGCGGGCAGGTCCCGGATCGTGGGCAGCGCCGCAGTGGTGGAAGGTGCGGCGGTCGGAGCAGTGGGCGCGACCGCAGTGACGGTCGCCGTCACGTGGGCGGTCGCGGTCTTGGTCTGCCGCGCCTCAGACCCCTGAGCGTCACCCGACCCGGTCCGCCCCAACAGCCACCAGAGCCCGGCTCCGAGTGACACCACCAACAGGGCGACAGCTGCACCGATGACCAGCGCCGTCCCGCGTCCCTTCCGAGGGGCGGGAAGCGCGGGCTCCTCCCACGCTTGCCACTCATGGCCCAGAGGAGGGCTCGAGGTCACCTGCTCCTCAGGTGCCGAGGCCGTCTGAGGAGCACCACACTGTGCACAGAAGCCCGCCCCTGATGCCTGCGCCGCACCACACGAACCGCAGTAGGAGTCAGTCATGGGATCGATGACGGAGGCGCTGTCGGACCAGCGCTGGTCATCCGCGGCGTGGACGGGGCCACTCGAAGGAGACGGACCAATCCCGGCGACGACACCGCGATGACCGGGGCGAGGACGCGCGCCACCGCCTCCACCGCGAGCCCGACCACGGCCATGACGAGGAAGGCATAGGCGGCCAGTCGCACCGTCATGCCTCCGCTGCTGCCACCCAGGATCGGGATCATGCTGCTCAGGCTGCCGGACACCGTGATCGACGCCAGCCAGGTGATCACTCCCCATGCAATGGCGAAGACGACGGGCAGGAACCACGCCGTGCCCCAGACGCTGTGCCAGCCCACGGGCTGGGCCAGCCCCCAACGCAGCCCGAGGATCACGATGATGAGCACCGAGGCCAGAAGGGACAGGATGATCAGCCAGGTCGGCGCACCCGAGCTGAACAGGCCGTTGTTGTGGGAGGCGGCAACCGACGAGGAGCCCTCACTCGATGCCGACTTCAGGAAGTTCGCCAGCCCCTCTGCCGTGGCGTTGGCCGAGGTGGTCATCGGCACACCCAGCATCAGCGCCGGAAGCTGCACGAAGGAGATGGTGGCGAGCGGACCCATGACGATGACCATGGCCACGGCCAGCTTGAACGGACCTTCGATGAGTGCCGTGATCGTCAACGCGACGAAGGCGACGGCGTAACACAGCAGGAAGTGGTCCCGGACGAGGGTCAGCGCTCTCCCGACCGGAGCGATCAAGGGGCTCTGGAACACCGGGAAGGCCGACAGCACCGGCCCGAGGCGAGGCAGGGCCAACGCCAGGAAGAGCGCGAGCCCGCCGAGGAAGAAGACCCGAACGGCGCCCACCTTGAGGAACGCCTCCGCGAAGCCTTCACCGGCCGTGACGGGGAACAGGGAGATGATGAGGGTGAGCACGCCGACGGCTACCGCGGTGGCGATCGCCGACTCGACCAGGACCGGGCCCACGGCGCTCTGACGCGGGCGGCGCCGAGCCAACCGCACGATGATGGAGAGCAGCAGGGCCAGGACCCAGATGGGGGTCAACCCCGACATCGACATCCCACTCTCGCCGAGCAGCGTCGAGCCCATCGTCAGATCCCCGAAGAGGATCAGGCCGGCCATGTGGGGAATGCCCGCGAAGAAGGCCCCGATCGAGGTGCCAAAGCCCCACCCGGCATCAGCCAGCGCCGCCATGGTCACCACGCCGAGCAAGGACATCGCCGCACCGAAGGCCAAGATGAGTCCGAGGACCTGCGCCCCGAGGATCAAGGCCCCTTGGAGGTGCGCCGGCAGGGCCCCCAGCGAGGGAAGCGCGGCTGCCTGTCCGCCCGGGATCTGACCGGCATTCTGGGCGGCCAGCCACAGCGGCTGCCCCGGCTCGACCGGGCCAGCGGGCCCTGGAAGGGGAGCGGCCTGAGCGGGGGCCATGGGTGCCGGTGTGGCAGCGGCCGCCATGGGCGGCAGTGCCGGCGTCACGGCCGGGGTCGCGGCGGGGGCAGCGGGTACGGGCTCGACGGTGAACGCGGGCGCAGGGGCCGGGGCAAAGACCGACTCGGTGGCCTGGACGGCTACGCCGTCGTGGACGGGCTCGGCAGCGAAGCCGGGCTCGGCCGCCATGGGCCGGGAGGTCTCGAGAGGAGTGATGGCACTTCCACAGCCGGTGCAGAAGCGGTGACCCGGAGTCAACGGGCGACCACAGTTCACGCAGAAGGAGGGCATGA
>DAOLRO010000108.1:5754-9288 GCA_035418665.1 Phycicoccus sp. | reverse complement strand
ATCGACTGCCTCGAGGCCTTCGAGGCCGACCCCGAGACCGTCGCGATCGTCATGATCGGCGAGATCGGCGGCGACGCCGAGGAGCGCGCGGCGGCCTACATCAAGGACAACGTGACCAAGCCGGTCGTCGGCTATGTCGCGGGTTTCACCGCCCCGGAAGGCAAGACCATGGGCCACGCCGGCGCAATCGTCTCCGGCTCCTCGGGCACCGCCCAGGCCAAGAAGGAGGCCCTCGAGGCGGCCGGGGTCAAGGTCGGCAAGACACCCTCAGAGACTGCCGAGCTGATGCGCCAGATCATGCGCGACCTCGACTCCGAGGTCATCTGACCGGTCGATCGCGGTCAAGGCGGCTGCACGGCATACGCCAAAGGGCCCGTCACCTCACCGAGGTGACGGGCCCGCGGTTTTCGGCTTCACCGAAGACCCCGGTCGAGGGGAGGTCATGGTTTGATGAGGAGCCCGGACCACCCGCGGAGGGCCATGGATGACGTCGAACGGTTGAAGGATCACTATGCCCAGCGGGCACGCACTCAGGGTGATCGATACCACGTGACACAAGCTGACGTCGCCATCGGCTCGGCGGAGATCGACGTCGCGATCCTGCGCACGCTCCGCGAGCAGGAGATGACCGACTTCGCCGGACTTCGCGTCCTCGAGGTGGGGAGCGGTTCGGGAGGGAATCTCCTGCGCATGCTCCGGTGGGGTTTCCGGCCGGAGCACCTGACGGGCTGCGAGTTGCTGACCGATCGGCACGAGCAGGCCTTGGCCGTCATGCCGCCTGAGGTGCGGCTGGTCAACGGTGATGCCCGGACCTTGGCGGCCGTCGAGGACCACGACATCGTCCTCCAGTCCACGGTGCTGTCCTCCATCCTCGACGACGAGGTGCAGGAGTCCGTGGCGGCGACGATGTGGCGGGCATTGCGGCCGGGGGGACTGGTCCTGTCCATCGACTTCACCATGAACAATCCCCACAACCCGCACGTGCGCGGGGTGCCCCGGGCCCGCTTGGCCCAGTTGTTTCCCGGGGAGTTGACGTCCCGGCGGGTCCTTTTGGCCCCACCCATTGCCCGCCGGGTCGGATGGCACCCTGCCGTGCACGCTGCCCTACGCGCCATCCCGTTGCTCCGGACCCACCTCGTGGCCACGATCCGCAAGCCACCGCCGGGCCAGCGGCCCCAGCAGGGGGCCAGCTGAG
This sequence comes from Phycicoccus sp., assembly GCA_035418665.1. Taxonomy (GTDB): domain Bacteria; phylum Actinomycetota; class Actinomycetes; order Actinomycetales; family Dermatophilaceae; genus Phycicoccus_A. The sequence continues at coordinate 8,093 of DAOLRO010000108.1, read as the reverse complement.
CGGGGACTCTCGGCGTGTGCTGACCGTGCTCGCCCGCCGCTCGGGTGAAACTGGATCCGATGACCCTCCTTGACGACTCCCGGGACACCGAGTCAGCGGTCGTGGCACCCGCTGACCCGCGTTGGGTCGCGCCAGCGGTGGGTGCCCTGGGTGGCGTGGTGTCGCTGGTGCTGGTGGTGGGCGGCGTGGTCATGGTGTGGTCCGGCAATGGCCCCACCACCGGCACGCTTCGGGGCGCGGCCGAGTTCGGGGCCGCCCTGTGGCTCGCCTTGGGGGGCGCGACCCTCCAAGTTGACCGGGTCCCAGTCGATTTCCTGCCGTTGCTCCTTGCGCTCGTACCACTGGCCACGGCAGCCGCCTCCTTGCGCTGGCTGCTTCGGCGGCGGGAGGAGTCCGAGGACGGGTGGATGTGGGGACTCCTGCCCAGGCACGTGCTCCGCATCGTTCTCCTGTGGTGGGCCGGGTATGCCGTGCCCTCGACGGTGGCGGTCGCCCTGGCGATCTCGGGCCCGTCGCCCCCCGTGTACTGGACCATCCTTGGCCCTCTCGTCGTGCTCCCGGCGCTGGCCGCCGCGATCGTGCTGTCCGTGGAGGCGCACACCGACGACTGGCTCCTCGGGCCGCGTCTGGACGGATCCGTGCTTCCGGTGTGGGTTCGCCGGGGGTTGGGGACGTCCCTTCGTGGTGCCGGACTCCTGCTCGGTGTGGGTGCCGCACTCGTGCTGGCGATGGTCGCCCTGTCGTGGCACGAGGTCCTCTCCGTCCAGACGGCGGTCGGTGGAGGTGCCATCGGTGCTGCCGTGATGTGGTTGGTGCAAGCGGCAGCCTTGCCCAACCTTGCTCTGTGGGGCCTGTCCTTCCTCGCCGGGCCGGGCTTTTCCGTCGTCGACGGTGCAGCCGTGTCGTGGGGCGGTGCCAAGAGCGGGCTGATGCCCCTGATCCCGGTCTTCGCGGCACTTCCCCAACCGCAGTCCTTTCCCCCGTACGTGGCCGCCGTCGTGCTGGTGCCTCTCCTCTGCGGTGTCGCGATCGCTCGCTGGTCACTGCGAACGATCGCCCGATTGTCATCGGTCGGGACCAAGATCCTCACGGCCGGATCTGCAGCAGTCGGTTCGGCGACGCTGATCGCCGTGCTCGATGTCGTGGGCGGATCCTCTCTCGGTGCCTATCGGCTCTCTGACATCGGCTCACCGGCGGGGTGGCTGTGGCTGGCCCTGGCGGCCGAACTCCTCATGGGTGCCGTGGCTGCGGCACTGTGGGATGCGTGGCGCCTGAGGCGTTGACCGCCCGCCTGTCGACCCGCCACCTCACGGACTCCATGGGCCCACTGCGAGACCGCTGTCGACGTGCACCGACCACGCGGTCGCGCCCGCGATCACGAGAGCGATGACCAGCGTGGGCAGTCTGGCGAGAGCGACCGCGATGGGTACCCACATCCCGAAGCCGGGCAGGAGGAAACGGGCCTTCGACTGCGGATATCCCAAGGTGCACACCGTGAGGGCGTAGAGCCCAACGGTGAAGAAGGTCATCGGCCAACGTTCTCGACTGCTCCCTCCCCAGCCGATCAGGGCGATCACGAGGACGAGCGCGACGAGGAGGATGACGCCGATGTCTCGCGTATAGGGCGTCATGGTCGGGTCCGTGGAACTCCAGTAGGGGGCGATCTCGCGCCACGTGCCCAGTGGTGAACCAAGGGTTGTGCCCCAAGCGCGCTGGACGTCGAAGTAGCCGGTGAGGCTTCCGAGCCGGAGCGCGACGTGGAGGAGGACGGCCGCCAGCGCGAGCCCGCCGGGCAGGGTCGTGCAGGCCAGGCGCCGGAGGAGTTCGCGCCACCCGGGCCGCGAGTCGGAAGTCTCCCCGATGGCACGCCGCCGAGAGAGCAGCCACAGCCCCACGGCATACACAGCAAGGGTGATCGCGAGGAGCGCGCCCGTGGATCGGAGCAAGGCGCCGAGGCCGGCGATCATCCCTGCGAGCAACCAGCGTTCACGTCGGAGCGCCCACAGTGACCACGCAACGGTCGCCGTGAAGGCACCTTCGGTGTAGCCGAGCAGTTGCACGAAAGAGTGGGGCGCAGCGCCCCACAACAGCACCGCGATGGTGGCGACCCGGCCGTCGGTGAGTTCCCGCACGAAGACGAAGATGCCGAGTGCCGCGAGCAGCGTGCCCGACCACGCGATGACGATCAGGGACTGAGGGGGGTTGAGCGGAGTGATCGCGGCCAGGGTCCGGGTCAGCATGGGGAGGAGCGGGAACATCGCGAGATTGCTGTTCGGGCGAGCCGGTGAGGGCAGCGAGTATCCGTCCTCGGCGATCCTCAGGAAGTGGGTCGCATCCCA
>DAOLRO010000108.1:0-5654 GCA_035418665.1 Phycicoccus sp. | reverse complement strand
GGTAGCCTTTCGGGGGCCATCGGGCCCACGAATCGAGGAGAACAACCCGCCACATGAGCGAGACCATGCCGTTCGTCACGCCGGGCTCCGGTGGGGGCCTGCTCGAGGTCGTTCGACGTCGCTATCTCCTTCGCCTGCTCGTCCACAAGGAACTCCGCCAGCGCTACCACGGGTCGGTTCTGGGCATGGGCTGGTCCTACATGAAGCCGGCCGTGCAGTTCGCGGTCTTCTACTTCGTGATCGGCGTCTTCCTGCAGATGAACCGCAACATCGGCAACTACGCGGTCTACCTGTTCTCCGGAATCGTGGCGATGAACTTCTTCAACGAAGCGTTCAGCAACGCCACGCGCTCGATCACGGACAACCACGCACTGGTCAAGAAGATCTACCTCCCGCGTGAACTGTTTCCGGTCGCGTCCGTGGTCGTCTCCTTCGTTCACTTCGTGCCCCAACTCGTCGTGCTCCTCATCGGCTGCCTGGTCAGCGGCTGGCGGCCCGGGCCGCTCCAGTTCTTGGCCGGGCTGGGTGGACTCGTCCTCCTCGCGGCCTTTGCTCTGGGCCTGGGCCTGATCTTCGGGGCCCTGAATGTGCTCTATCGCGACTTCGAGAACCTCGTCGACCTCATCCTCGTCGTCGCCACCTGGGCATCGCCGGTGCTGTACACGTGGACCTTGGTGACGCAGGCCATCGGGACGGGATGGCTGTGGACCCTCTACCAGAGCAATCCACTCACGTCGGTCGTCGAGATCTTCCACTGGACCTTCTGGGCGCCCACGGTTGATTCGGGAGCGACGATGCCGCCGCAGTTCGGGACCTTTGTCGCCGTGGCGGCCGTCATCTCCGTCCTCACCCTGGTGATCGGACAGTTGATCTTCCGTCGGCTCGATGGCCGATTCGCGCAGGAGCTCTGATGGTGAGTTCTTCGGATCCGATGGATCGCATTCGGGTCGATCATGCGACCAAGCACTTCACGCTGCGGCACACGCGAGCCTTCAAGGAGGTCGTGGTCCGATCAGTCCAGGGCCGGCGCGGCGAACTGACCGAGCGGTTCACCGCCGTCAATGACGTCTCGTTCACGGTGAAGGAAGGCGAAGCCATTGCCCTGTTGGGGCGCAATGGCTCCGGCAAGTCCACCCTGCTCAAATTGATCTCCGGCGTCATGGGTGCCGACTCGGGTAGCCTGCAGACGCGGGGACGGGTGGCGGGTCTCATCGACGTCGGCGCCGGCATGCACCACGACCTCACCGGGCGCGAGAACATCTTCCTCAACGGGGCGATCCTGGGGATGTCCGAGCAGCAGATCAAGGCCCAGTACGACCGGATCGTCGCCTTCAGCGAGATCGAGGAGTTCATCGACACCGAGGTGAAGTTCTACTCCTCGGGAATGTTCCTCCGGTTGGCCTTCGCTGTGGCTGTCCACACCGACCCTGACATCTTCCTCGTTGACGAGATCCTCGCCGTCGGCGACGAACCCTTCCAACGCAAGTGCCTCGACCGCATCCGTGAGCTGCGCGAGGAGGGCAAGTGCCTCGTGATCGTCAGCCATGACCTCGACATGATCTCGCGGTTCACTGACCGTGGGATCGTCCTGCGCAAGGGAAAGATGGTCATCGACGGACCCATCAAGGACGCCGTCGCACTGCTCCGGAGCGAGAACCCCGAGACCGATGACCCTGAGGCTGGCGACCTCGAGACCGAGCAACCCGAGTCGCCCGGAAGCCCCGACGACCTAGCCGGTTGAGCCGGTTGAGCCGGGGGAGCGGGGCGGGGCGTCCTCGTCGATCCCGAAGGTCCGTGCCCAGGCCTGGGGTGAGGTGATCTCCGGCAAGGCCTTTCGGTATGCCGTGGCGAGGGTGTCCCATTCGCGGTGCAGTCGCGCGTGCAACCGGATTCCTTCGGCCATCTGTGACCGGAAGGTGGCGGGGTCACGGGTGAAGAAGGCCACTCCGGTGCCGTCCATGCGTGAGACCAGAGCCGAGTCGTACTGCGAGAGGAACCACCACATGGCATACCTCGAGGGCACGGCGATCTGGGGGGCCTCATCAGCGTCCGGCGCAACCCGCTTGAGTTGGCGCAGACCGGTCTTGGCCGCCCACGGAATGAGGCGGGATCGAGCAGGCAGCGCGGGAAGTGCGCCGCCCAGAACCCCACTGGGAGTGGGGAATCCCGATTGGTTGGGACGGTATTGGGCGTCTGGGTGCTCGGCAGCCATGGCGCGAAGCTCGGGCAGAGTGGTGCCCAGAGTTGCATGCAGCGCTCCGGGCCCGTCGAACAGGTCACGCAGGGCACGGAGCCGAATGGCATTGGCGTAGTAGCGCATGGAGTAGGCGTGCTTGACCAGCCACTGGAAGGACTGGGCGATCGCCTGACCGCCTCGTGGCTGCCTGGAGTGCAGGAGCGCACTGATGAGCAGGTTGCGCTGGTGGAAGTAGGCCTGCCACTCCCACGCGTCGTCCTTGTCGTTCCATGAGACGTGCCACACGGCCGAGCCGGGCAGCGTCACGGTGGGGAACCCAGCAGCCCCGGCCCTGAGGCAATGCTCGGCGTCGTCCCACTTGATGAACACCGGCAGGGAGAGCCCGACGGCGTCCAGCACCTCGGTCGGGATCAAGCACATCCACCAACCGTTGTAATTGACATCGGTTCGTCGATGCATCCACGGGGTCTGTCGCAGGCCGAAGGCGGCGAGGTCCCACTCCTCGTGCACTCCCCGGACGGGCCCGAAGATCCACTTCACCGGGTCGACCACCTCGCCGAAACTGTGCAGGGTCGTCGGGTTGTGAAGGTCGAACATGTGGGCGCCGACGATGGTGGCCTTGGTCGTGAACGCACCGAAGCGCACGGCCCGAAGGATTCCCTCGGGTTCGAGCCGCACGTCGTCATCGAGGACCATGTGAAAGGTCGAGCGGTCGGCGCGCAGGGTCTCGAACATCCCACGCGAGAAGCCGCCGGACCCGCCGAGGTTGGCCTGCTCGATGAGGACCAGTTGGTCGCCGAGTTCGGCAGCACTCGAAGCCCAGGTTGGGCTGCTCGTGACCGGGACGCTGCCCTGGTCGACGATCCACAGGGTGTCGAGGTGGTCGCGCAGCTCGGGCTCGGCGGCCACCCGGGCGACGAGTGCCTCGACGTAGTCGACCTTGTTGACCGTGGTCACGCCGATGGACAGACGCGCCGGCCGTGACGGCGCCCCATGGACGAACCAGTCGGCCCCCACCAGCTCGACGTCCTCGCCGTCGGCCACGATGTCGAACCAGTACCAGCCGCCGTCGACGAAGGGCACCAGGTCGAGGTCGACGCTGACGTCGTGGACTGGTGTCCCGCTCAAGCCCTCGAGGCCGACCACCTCCGTGGCCATCTGGATCGCCGCACCCCGGGCGTTCGATCGGTAGACCACGACCGTGGCCGAACCCCGCACCTGCGCCACGAGGCGCACCTTGTCGACCGTGGTCCAGCGCCGCCAGTAGGACGTGGGGAAGGCGTTGAAGTAGGTCGCGAGGGACATCCGCTCGCCGGAGCGGACCTTGATCGACCGTCGGGAGGTGACGTCGAAGATGCGGTCGGCCGTGTCCTGGTGGTCGGTGGTCTGAATGCCCTTGTAGTCACCCCACCCGCGTTGGGTCCGGTCGTGGGCGTCATCGATGCGGGCTGCGCGGGTGCCGTATTCGACGTAGAGGGGGAGCAACTCGGGCTCGGCATGGGTGGGGAAGACGACGTGGGCGGCCAGATGCCAACTCGGCGGGGCGGCCACCTCCGCGGAGGCGGTGGTGTTCGTCGGGTCGAGCGCAGTGATCGTCACGGCGTGGTCCTCTCTCCTGGGTCGACACGTGCTCAGCAGGGTGGTCGTCCCTGCGTGTCCAGCCCACTCGGCATAGAGTGACGTCGAACTTCGGACCTCGAAAGGCACCCCGCGTGAGCTCTCCAGACTTTATCCCGTTTGCGGTGCCCGACATCGGCGAGGCCGAGATCGAGGCGGCCGCGGGAGCGATACGGTCCGGCTGGCTCACCACGGGGGCCAACGCTCGTGCCTTCGAGGAGGAGTTCGTCGCTGACCTCGTGGGGTCCCGACCAGACGCCGGTCGGTCCTACGAGGGCATCGCGGTCAACTCCGCCACGTCCGGGCTCCACCTCGCCCTCGAGGCGCTCGGCATCGTCGCCGGCGATGAGGTGATCGTGCCGACCTGGACGTTCACCGCCACGGCCGAGGTTGTCCGCTATCTGGGTGCCACTCCGGTGATCGTCGATGTCGAACCACACACGCTCAACATCGACTTCGCCGCCGCGGCGGCCGCTGTGACGCCGCGGACCAAGGCGATCATCCCGGTCCATTTCGCCGGGCTTCCCGTCGACCGCGAGACGCTCGCCACGTTCGCGCGCACGCACGGACTCAAGGTCATCGAGGATGCAGCCCACTCGCACCCCGTCGCGAGCTCCGGAGTCGCGGTGGGCTTGGGCGAATCCGATGCCGTGGTGTTCAGCTTCTATGCCACCAAGACGATGACGACCGGCGAGGGCGGGATGATCGTCACCGCGGATCCGGCGCTCGCGAAGCGGATGCGCACGATGCGTCTGCACGGCATCAGCCGGGATGTCTTCGACCGTTACACCTCGACCTCCCCGAGTTGGCACTACGAGGTCGTGGCGCCGGGCTTCAAGTACAACCTGACCGACCCGGCGGCGGCCATGGGTCGCGTCCAGTTGACCCGTTCGCGGGAGATGAAGGACAAGCGGTCGGCCATCGCCGCCCGTTATGACGCGGCCTTCGAGGGGCTGCCCGTTCGGCGACCGGCCCGCCCGGTGGCGCCCGACACCGAACACGCCTGGCACCTCTACGTGCTCCGCCTCACCGAGCAGGCCGGGATGTCGCGCGATGAGTTCATTGCCGCGATGGCCGAGGCAGGCGTCGGCACGAGCGTGCACTTCATCCCCCTTCACCACCACCCGGTGTGGGCTCGCCTGCGTGGCCCGGAGGCGCCGGCGCTCTCGTGCGCCGACACCGAGTTCGCCTCCGTCGTCAGCCTTCCGATCTTCTCCGCGATGACCGACGACCAGGTCGAACGGGTGATCTCAGCCGTCACCACGATCCTGTCGTCATGAAACGGGCCATCGATCTCGCCGTCTCCGGGATCGGCCTGGTCCTCCTCTCGCCCGTCCTGGCCGTCGTCGCCGGACTGATCAAGCGCAGCGAGCCGGAGGCTCCTGTGCTCTTCACCCAGGAGCGCGTCGGCTTGGGTGGCGAGCCCTTCGACATCCACAAGTTCCGGACGATGCGTTCGGGAGCCGGTGGACTTCAGGTGACCTCGGACGGTGACGACCGGATCACCCGAGTGGGACGTGTCCTGCGCAAGACCAAACTCGACGAGTTGCCACAACTCTGGGACGTGGCCAGGGGAAGGATGAGCCTGGTCGGCCCACGCCCCGAGGTCTCCAAGTACGTCGCGCAATGGCCCGCCGAGCTCCGGGACGAGATCCTCAGCGTGCGGCCCGGGATCACCGATCCGGCGAGCATTCGCTTTCGCAACGAGTCCGAGGAGTTGGCAGCCGCCGCCGACCCTGAGGCCCATTACGTGCACGTGATCCTTCCGGAGAAGGCGCGGATGTATGCCGCGTATGCCCGGTCCCATTCGTTGCGTGGGGACCTCAAGGTGTTGTGGGAC
>DAOLRO010000107.1:0-9297 GCA_035418665.1 Phycicoccus sp. | reverse complement strand
GGCCGTGGTGGCGTCACTTGCTGCCGCCCTCGCATCGGGCGGCACCTATGCCGCGATCCGAGCGGAGTCGAGCACGACGTCATCCCCCTCCGCGACGTCCAGCTCCTCCGGCTCGGATCGCGGCACTGGAGACACCTCCAGCGCCTCGACCAGCAATGCCTCGAACACCGCCGTCCCTGTCGTGCAAGCAGATCCGCAGTCCCCCAACTGGACCGCGACGGCCACGGCCGTGTCCCCCAGCGTCGTGGCCATCACCGCCACCAGCCCCTCGGGTGAGGGCCAAGGGTCCGGAGTGGTCCTCGACACCCAGGGCCACATCCTCACCAACAACCATGTCGTCGACGGCGCCCAGACGCTCACCGTCACCCTCAACGACGGCACGACCCACCCTGCGACCGTCAAGGGCACCGACCCGTCCACCGATCTGGCCGTTCTCACGCTGACCAAGCCACCGGCCGGACTCAAGCCCATGGCGATCGGAGACTCGAGCGCACTGTCCGTCGGGGACCCGGTCATGGCCATCGGCAACCCACTGGGCCTGGCGGGCACCGTCACCACCGGCATCGTCAGTGCCGTCAACCGGCCCGTCCGCACGAGCGCAGCCGACTCGGGGGCACGAGCAGGACAGGCCGCAGAGCCCGTGGTCACCAACGCGATCCAGACCTCTGCGGCTATCAACCCGGGCAACAGTGGCGGCGCCCTCGTCAACGCCGCGGGCCAGCTCATCGGCATCAACTCGGCGATCGCCTCCCTCGGCGCAAGCGACTCGGGTCAGAGCGGCAACATCGGGATCGGCTTCGCCATCCCCAGCAACCAGGCCAAGACCATCGCCGACCAACTCATCAAGACCGGCTCGGCATCCCACGCCTATCTGGGTGTCACCCCGGTGGACGGCGAGGCCCAACTGAGCGACGGGGCAACGCAAGCGGGTGCTCAGATCCGCCAGGTCGGCACGGCCACACCAGCCGCGGCCGCCGGCTTGCGCGTCGGCGACGTCGTCGTGGCCGTCGATGGCCGCTCGGTCGAGTCCGCAGACGCCCTCGTCGGCGCCATTCGCGCCAGCACGATCGGGGCCAAGGTCACGCTCACCATCGTTCGCCAGGGAGAGAGCCAGGAGTTGACGTCCACTCTCGCGGCACGACCGGCCGGCAACTGAATCTCACCGCCGACTCGGGCCCTTGGTTCCGTCCCGGGTCCGCGTAGGTGAGGATGGGCGCATGGGTGATGAACTGGGGGACCTGAAACGACTCGAGCAGCAGTTCGCCAAGGCCATGCAGGAGATGTATGCCGTGGGGAATGCTCTCGCCGCGACGCGCCACCGCCTCGAGACGGAGCAGGCCGCAGCAGCGGCACCCCATCTCCACGGCCCGGCGCCGGCCGCGATGGCCTCGCCCGCAGCGGCCCCAAGCCCCGTTGTCCCGCCACCGGCCGCCGCGACCATGCCTGGAGCGGCACCCGCTGTCCCCCCGATTCCGGCAGTCCCATCGCAAGCCGCCCCACCCGTCCCGCCGCCGATCCCGACTCCCCCGGTCGCGACGGCCGCGGTCGGGACGGCCGCCGGCCACCCTGCCTCAGCCCCGGGGGAACCCGCGCGCGCCTACATTCCTGACCCCACGGCATACGCGCCGCCGTCGGCTCCACTCGAGCCGCCGGTCCCGCTCTGGGAACGCGAGGGCTTCGTGACCCGCCTGCTCGGCATCACCGGCGCGGTGGTCACCCTGTCCGGCTTGGTCATGCTGCTCGTCCTGGCTGTGCAACAGAACTGGTTCGGCCCGATCCCCCGCGTCGTCGCGGGCTGGGTCCTCGCGATCGGCCTGATCGTCATCGCCCATCTGGTGCGCGCCCGCGAGGTCAGGGCAGGGCGAGCCGGCCATGCCGCGGTCGCGATCGCGGCGACGGGGTATGCCGCGGCCTACCTCTGTGTCATCGCCATGACAGCCATCTACGGCTGGCTGCCACCGGCGATCGGCCTCCTTCTCGCGGCGATCGTCGCGGCCACCGGCCTGCTGGTGGCGCGTCGTTGGGACAGTCAGATCCTCGCGGTGATCATCGTGCTCGGGGCTGCTCTGCTGGCACCCTTCGTGGCCGACGGTGCGAGTTGGGTCCTCTCGGCCTTCGTCGTCGTGTTGGCGATCGCGACCTGGCCCGCCCAGATCGGGCGGGCCTGGCCGGTGCTCACCGGAGCTCGCATGATCCCGGCGACCCTGATCGTCATCCCCAGCGCCCTCGCCTCGCAGGGGCAAGTGCACGAACCGTGGGCGCACTTCGGGGTCTCGGTGGTCCTGGCCCTCGCCGGGCTGGTCATGGCCGCGATCGACGCCCGGCGGGATCCGCACCCCGAGGTCGCCTCGATGACCGTGGCTGTCTCGGCGTTGCCCCTCCTGGTGTCTGCCGGGCTCCTGCCCGCGCCGTGGCACACAGTTGCGTATGCCGTGGCCGCCAGCTGCTGGTTGGCCCTGGCTGGCGTGGGTGAGGCCACGAAGAAGCTCGCGTCGCACGTGACGATCCCGGCGCTGGTTGCAGGAACACTCGCCGTCCTCCTGGCCATCCTCGTGCGTGACGAGCCCCGGTGGACCGGCTCGCTCCTCCTCGTGGCGGCCGCGGCCTATCTCGTCGTGGCCGGGGCCACTCGCTCCCGGTTGGCGACCTGGTCCGGGCTGGCCATGACAACGATTGCGCTACTGCTCTACCTTCGTCACCCCTTCACCGTCCTCGTCGAGCGCACCGCGCTGCGCGCGGACATGACCGTTGTGGTGGTCGACTCGCTGCTGACAGTCATCACGGTGCTGGCCCTGGCCTGGCTCACGGTCCGCAGCGTGACCTTGACCCAGACCCAACGTCGTTGGGCCCGCTCGGCCGCGTGGTTCGTGGGACTCAGCGTCGCGACAACGGGAGTGGTCGCCGCGGGTGTGCTCATCGGCAAGCAGCTCGGCACGCCGCCGGCGGGCTTCCGGGCCGGGCATGCCCTCGCGACGATCCTGTGGATGGCCACGGCGGTGTGGCTCCTGGGCATCGGCCTGCGGCGTGCCAAGGACGCCAAGCTGTCGATCTGGATCGGGTTGGCCTTGGCGGCGATCAGCGTCGGCAAACTCTTCCTCTACGACCTGTCCGTCCTCAGTGGGATCTGGCGGGTGATCGCCTTCATCGTCGTCGGCCTGATGCTGCTGGGTGCCGGGACCGGCTACGCCAAGGCCTTGGACCGCGCCCGCGACGCGGCCGCCGGGCCGGAGGGTCCGTCGGAGGGCCCGCACCTTGCGCCAACCGATGGTGCAGCGACAACGGCAACGCCGGCCCAGCCGGGCCCGGGCGGGCACCCCGTGACAGGTGCTGCGACTCCCTTGGCGGAGGCGGCGCCCCCGGCGCCCCCGGTGCCCCCGGTGCCGCCGATTCCCCCGATCCCACCGGCCCAGGGTTCCTGAGGCCTCTGGTCCAGCACTCAGTCCAACTCGAGCGCTCGTTGCGCCAGTGGCCACCAGAAGAGGTGGCCACACAGCGCGCCGTATTCGCTGGGTGTCACCCATCGCCGGTCCGTGGTGTCGTCGAGTTGCGCGCTGAGCGATGGCCGACGCAGCGGCACCGTCGCCACGTAGGCCTGCAGGATGTCCCGACCAGATGGGACGAATGGCGTGCCAGACACCGGCCGGAAGCGCTCGTAGCCACAGGGCCTCAAGTCGTCCGTGCGCAGGTCGATGCCCGTCTCCTCACTGACCTCGCGGACCGCGTTGTCCCGGACGGATTCAGACCCCTCACGCCAACCCCCTGGCGAACCCCACTCCTGACGACGGTCGGAGTGCACGACCGCCAGATCCCCCGCAGCGTCGCGCAGGAAGACCATGGCCGCAAAGACGCGGCGCTCATCCATCGGCCGAGAACTCGCGAACAGGTCCACATCGGCCACAGCACCGCTCATGAGGGGGACCGCCAACTGACGGGCAATTCCTTTGTCCCCCAAGCGCTTCTGCATCCGAAGGCCAGCAGAGGTCAGCGAACGCAGCAGCTCTCGACCGCTCACCTCGAGGGCCCCGGCCGCGACCACGGCGGCGTAGCGCTCCTCGGGGATGTCGTAGTGGTCGCCCTCGAAGGCCCTCCGTGGGATGCCCAGTTCGCTCGCGAAGGCATGGAGTTCGGCGAGGTCGGTGTCACTCACCAGATGAGACCAGGCCCTGCCGTGGGCATGCCAGGCGGGAGGGTCGATGAGCACGGACACGTCTCACACCCTACGAGTGGGGCCACCGGAAACTGCCCTGTGGACAACTCGGAGAGTGCCGCTGGCCCGCCTACCTTCGTGGGAACGGGGATCGAAGAGTGATCACCCACACACCCAGGAGGAAGCCCATGTCCGGTCAGTTCCAGGTCGACACCGATCGCATCCAGTCCGCATCGGTGGACATCGCCACCATCGCTGGTGACATCGAGAGCCAGGTGCAGTCCATGATGGGTCGGCTCAACGCGCTCGAGGACGCCTGGCGAGGCGCCGCCGCGGCCCAGTTCCAAGGCGTGGTGGCGCAGTGGCAGGGCACCCAGACGCAGGTCAAGGCCTCGCTGGACAGCATCGGCCAGGTCCTCGGCCAAGCGGGAGAGGTCTACGCCGACACCGAGGCTCAGGCCGTGCGCATGTTCAGCTGACGCTGCTCACTCGGTGGTGATCGCCCTCAGGATGTCGACCTTGGCGGCTCGGCGGCCGGGCCAGAGGGCGGCCAGGACGCCCACGACAGCCGCGAGGACGAGGAAGAGGCCCAACTGGCCCCACGGGATGGTGAGGGTGTCGAATCCCTCGCTGGCGAGAGCACGCTGGATCGCGACCCCGAAGCCGAGTCCGAGGAGGACACCGAGGGTGGCGCCCAAGAGGGCGATCACCACCGATTCCAGGCGCAGCATGGACCGCAACTGTCGACGACTCAGGCCCACGGCCCGCAGCAATCCGATCTCTCGAGTGCGCTCGATCACGGACAGGGCCAAGGTGTTGATGATGCCGAGGATCGCAATGACCACGGCCAGTCCGAGGAGGGCGTAGATGATCGTCAGCATCCGATCGACCGGGGCTCGCTGCTCCGCAGCCAGTGCCGCCTGGTCCTTCACGGTGACCGTCGGGAGGTCGGCGAGGGCAGCCTCGATCCCGCGAAGCACTGACGATGGCGACGCGCCGACATCGCGCAACACATAGATCGAGTTGTCCTTGTCGGGCACTCCGAGGGAATCGAGGCCCTCGATCGTGAAGATCGGTGCGGTGCCGTAGAACTGGCTCTCCCCATAGGTGGCGATGAGCCTGAACTCCTTGTGAACCCCTTGATAGGAGAAGCCACGCGTCTGTCCCACCGTCATCCCCAGCGAGGCAGCCGAGCCGGTCTCCATCACCACGGTGTCGGCGCCGAAGCCGTCGAGTGAACCACCGGTCACCTTCAGTTTCGCGATCCGCGCGATGAAGTCCGGATCGACGCCGCGCACCCACTGCTCGGCCTCGCCCACCGGGTCATCGATGGACAGACCCGCGAAGCGGTCCCGAACGGCCACTCCGACGCCGGGCACGCCCCGCACCTTGTCGGCCACCTGGGGCGAGAAGGCCTGTCCGATCGCGTTGGACACGACGTAGTCGACGGTGACATCGCGAGCGATCGTCTTGTCGATGCTCGCCTTGGCCGACGCCCCGAAGATCGACATGAGCGTCACGAGGGACACCCCGATCATCAGCGCGGAGGCGGTCGCAGCCGTCCGTCGCGGGTTGCGCAGCGAGTTCTGAGTCGCCATCGTCCCGACGACCCCGAACACCTTGCGGTAGAGCCATCCGATCGCGAGCACAAGCGGTCGGCCGAGGAGGGGACTGATCAAGGCCACACCGATGAGCACGCCGAGGATCCCCGGGCCCAGCCACTTCATCTCGTTGGAGTCCACGACCTTGAGCCCCATGAACATTGATCCGGCACCGATCAGGGTCAGCACCATCCCGACCGCGATGCGCTTTCGGAGCGCGCCCTCTCGCAGGACGGCGTCATCGCGCATCGCGGCCACCGGCGGCACCTGGCCCGCCCGCCGGGCCGGCAACCACGCGGCGACCATGGTGACGACCAGCCCCACGGCATACGAGGCAATGATCGTGCGCGGGTTGAGAGCGAGCGGGGTGCGCGACATGTCCAACCCGAACTGCCCGAACACCACGGTGATCGCCTTGGCGAGGCCGAACCCCAGGACCAGACCGACCGTGCCGCCGATGAGCCCGACGACGAAGGCCTCGAAGAGGACCGTCCGGGTCACCTGACGACGACTCGCTCCGATCGCGCGAAAGAGGGCGAGTTCGCGGCTGCGCTGGGCGACGAGGATCGAGAAGGTGTTGATGATGAGGAAGGTGCCGACGACCAGCGCGACGGCAGCGAAGACGAGCAGGAAGGTGGTGACGAAGGAGAGTCCCTTCTGGATGTCCGTTGCCATCTTCTCCGACACCGAGTCTCCAGTGACGGCTTCGAAGCCGTCAGGCACGACTTTGGCGACCGCCAAGCGCAACTCCTCCTGCGAGGTCCCCTTGGCCGCGGTGACCCACGCGTCCTGATAGACGTCCTCGCCTTTGAGATAGAGCCGTTGGGCCATCTGCGTGTCGAACACCGTGAGCGAGGCGCCCAGCGACGAGCCGGAGGTCATCTCGTGGGTGCCCACGAGCTTGGCCTCGAAGGTGGCTTCGGACCCGGTCGAGACGAACCTGACCTGCTCACCGAGGAGGTAACCGGCCTTCTTGGCCGTTGCCGTGTCGAGCACCACCTCCCCATCGGCGACGGGCCAGCGGCCGGTGACCAGGCGTGAGGCCTCGACCCCATGTGCCGCCGGACCACCGGTGTGATTGAAGGCCAGCCCGGGCGCCCCCTGCCCGCCGATGAGTTTGTCCTTCTTGGTGATCACGAAGGTCGTGTAGTCCGTGACGTTGCCGTCGGCTCGCGCCGCCCCGGGGACCTTCGCGAGCTCGGCGATGACCGCCGCCGGGAGGGTCTTGCTGGAAACCTGTTCGTCACCGACACCGCCCGTGGCACGCACGACGACGTCGCCCGCACTCGACTTGGTGATGGCCGTGAAGGAGTTGCCGAGGGTGTCGGTGAAGATGAACGACCCCGCCACGAAGGCCACGCCGAGGATGGCTGCGGCCGCACTCATGAACAGGCGCAACTTGCGGGCCATCAGGCTGGCCCACGAGGCACGCAACATCAGCGGGTCCCCGCGGCAGCACCGACCGCGCCAGCAGCACTGGCCGAGTGCGCGCCAGCCCGCGCGTCGAGACTGCCCATCATCTCGAGCACTCGCTCCGGCGTCGGCTGCCGCAACTGGTCGACGACCTTGCCGTCCGCAAGGAAGACGACCCGATCGGTCCAACTCGCGGCACCCGGGTCGTGGGTGACCATGACGATCGTCTGCCCGTGCTCATCGACCGAGCGACGCAGGAAACCGAGCACCTCTGCCCCCGACGTCGAATCGAGGTTGCCGGTGGGCTCGTCCGCGAAGATGATCTCGGGTCGGCTGACGAGCGCTCGCGCGCACGCAACCCGTTGCTGCTGGCCGCCGCTCAACTCACTGGGTCGGTGCGTGAGCCGGTCACCGAGCCCGACGGTGCTGACCACCTGCTCGAACCACGCCTGATCCGGCTTGCGGCCCGCGATGGCGAGCGGCAGCAGGATGTTCTCCTCGGCTGTCAGGGTCGGAATGAGATTGAAGGCCTGGAAGACGAAGCCGATCCGGTCGCGTCGGACGATCGTCAGGTCCTTCTCCTTGAGCGAGGTCAGATCGACATCACCGATGAAGACCCGACCCGCGCTCACCGAGTCCAACCCGGCCGCGCAGTGCATGAGGGTGGACTTGCCCGACCCGGACGGTCCCATGATCGCCGTGAACTCACCGGCCGCGAGGTCGACCGTCACGTCATCGAGGGCCCGGACCTCGGCGTCGCCGGAGCCATAAGTCTTGCTCACTCCCACCAAACGCGCCGCGGCCCTTGTCTCCCTCACCGATGTCATGGCGGCAACGCTAGGTGAGCGCACGGCATACCCGCTGCGGGTGTCCGCCCTGACTCGACCCTGATCCCAAATCTTCACACCCTGATCACCTTTGCCGGGCAGGCAAGAAGGGCGGCCTCCCTCTCGGGAGACCGCCCTTCCTTTGGCGTATGCCGTGTGGCTGGGTTCGTCAGAAGCCCATGCCGCCCATCTCGTCACCGCCGCCGGGCATCGCCGGAGCAGCCTTCTCGGGCTTGTCGGCGATGACGGCCTCGGTGGTGAGGAAGAGCGCCGCGATGGACGCAGCGTTCTGCAGGGCCGAGCGGGTGACCTTGGCCGGGTCGATGATGCCGGCCTTGATCAGGTCGACGTACTCACCGGTGGCAGCGTTGAGGCCGAAGCCGGACTCCATGTGGGAGACCTTCTCCGCGACGACGCCACCCTCGAGGCCGGCGTTGACGGCGATCTGCTTGAGCGGGGCCTCGATCGCGACACGCACGATGTTGGCACCGACGGCCTCCTCACCGGAGAGGTCGAGCTTCTCGAAGGCCTTCTTGCCGGCCTGGATCAGCGCGACGCCACCACCGGCGACGATGCCCTCCTCGACGGCCGCCTTCGCGTTGCGGACGGCGTCCTCGATGCGGTGCTTGCGCTCCTTGAGCTCGACCTCGGTGGCCGCGCCCGCCTTGATGACGGCGACGCCGCCGGCGAGCTTGGCGAGGCGCTCCTGGAGCTTCTCGCGGTCGTAGTCGGAGTCCGACTTCTCGATCTCGGAGCGGATCTGGGCGACGCGACCAGCGATCGCGTCCTCGTCACCGGCACCCTCGACGATCGTCGTCTCGTCCTTGGTCACGACGACCTTGCGGGCCTTGCCGAGCAGGTCGAGGTCCGCGGTGTCGAGCTTGAGGCCGACCTCCTCGGAGATGACCTGGCCACCGGTGAGGATGGCGATGTCGGCGAGCATGGCCTTGCGGCGGTCACCGAAGCCCGGGGCCTTGACGGCGACGGACTTGAAGGTGCCACGGATCTTGTTGACGACCAGGGTCGACAGGGCCTCGCCCTCGACGTCCTCGGCGATGATCAGCAGCGGCTTGCCGGACTGCATGACCTTCTCGAGGACGGGCAGCAGGTCCTTGATCGACCCGATCTTGGAGTTGACGACGAGCACGTACGGGTCGTCGAGGACGGCCTCCATGCGCTCGGCGTCGGTGACGAAGTAGTGGCTGATGTAGCCCTTGTCGAAGCGCATGCCCTCGGTGAGCTCGAGCTCGAGGCCGAAGGTGTTGCTCTCCTCGACGGTGATGACGCCTTCCTTGCCGACCTTGTCCAT
>DAOLRO010000106.1:0-9299 GCA_035418665.1 Phycicoccus sp. | reverse complement strand
GCCCTGGCCGCCACCCTGATCTGGCTACGCAGCACCTAGATCAACACGGCCTAGCGTGGCGAGCCGCTCTCGGAGCTCCTCCGCTGAGCGCAGGACTCCGGTGCCGAGGTCTCGGACCAGGCTGTCGGCTCCTCGAGGGGCCGACGCGCCGGTGGTGGTCCGGCCCACCTCGATCGCCAGCGCAATGGCGGCGCGCTGACCGACCATGTCCCGGTGGCGATTCATTCGGCCATCCAGCACAAGTCTGCCGAGGCCCGCGTGCGGGCCGCGGACCTCGAACTCAGTCGGTCCGCCGGACTCGGCCGCCGTCGCGATGCGGCTGCGAGCGACCAGCACATCGTCGGTGTCGAGGAAGGATGCCGGGCAGCCGGCGAGCCGAGCTGTCACATCCAGGAGTGCGTTCAGGCCCTGCTCTTGCAGCACGGTGCCCATGAGCTCCTGCCACACCGGCTCGGCTGCCCGAACCGTCCCCATGCGCTGGCGCACCAGGAGCTCGTGGAAGTCCTCGATCATCCGCTCGAAGGGCACGACCGCGCACAGCTCGATGAGCACCATGCTGCGCTCGCGCGCCGCCGCGATCATCACCGGCGGGATCTCGTAGAGGCTGCGACCGGTCCCCCAGGGCGAGGGCGACACATCCGGCATCGGCAAGCCAGGCGACGTAGTCGTGCAGCTGTGCGGCGCTGCGGTTGTAGAACCCCAGCCCGGTGGTGAGCAGGAGCTCGCCGTCGGCCAGAAGTCCACCCATCTCGTAGACCTCCGAGGAGTGCACCCATCGGATGCTGTGCTCGGCGGGATCGCCCACCACGATCCGCACCTCGGCGGCACGGAAGGATGGGAGGTCGAGAACCTGGGTGAGGTTGGGGCCGCACCTGACCATTCTGCATCGGAGCACCCTGTTCGTGGAGGGACATAGGGTCTGAGAGCTTCTACTCGAACCAGACATGGTGTCCCTTGCTCTGACGTTGGGTGCTTCGGTCCACTTGTCTCCTGCGGCCGAGACGCCGCTCGATGCGACGACCCCCAAGGAGTAGAGATGTCACTGTCGACGGAGGACCGCCGGTTCCTGGACCTGGCGATCGAGCAGGCCCGCCTCGGGTGGAAGGAAGGCGGGATCCCAATCGGTGCCGTGCTCGTTCATCAAGGCGAGGTGCTCGCAGCCGGCCGCAACCGCAGGGTCCAGATGGGCAGCGCCATCCGGCACGGGGAGACCGACGCGATCGAGCGCGCCGGTCGGTTGCCGGCCACCGTGTATCGCAAGAGCGTGCTCTACACCACCTTGTCGCCGTGCTTCATGTGCGCCGGAACATCGGTGCTCTATGAGATCCCGCGCATCGTCATCGGTGAGAACGAGAGCTTCAGCGCATCCGAGGACTGGCTGGCCTCCCGCGGCGTGGAGCTGGTGGTCGCGGATGACCCGGCCTGCAAGGACCTGATGGCCACGATGATGCAGGACAAGCCCGAGCTGTGGGCCGAGGACATCGGCGAGGAGGCATGAGCATGCTCACGCAGGACTCGGGACCCCCGGAGGGGACCGTCGAGGAGAAGGTCGTCGACCGGGACTGTGACCCCGGTGCCCCGCCACGCCCGCAAGACGTTCTTCTCACTGGCGGTGGTGCTGCTCGGCTTCACGGTCTTCACTCCGACGATGCTGGCCGGGGCGTCCCTGGGCTCGGCATTCTCGTTCGGGGGCCTTCTCTGGGTGATCCTGGTCGGGTCGTTGATCCTGGGCGGCTACGTCGCGATGATGGGCTATGTCGGTGCCAAGACCGGTCTGACCACCGTGGTGATGGCCCGGTTCAGCTTCGGGAACCGCGGCTCGAAGCTCGCCTCGCTGCTGCTCGGTGGCACCCAGATCGGCTGGTACGGCGTGATCATCGGGACCATCGGCGACCTGACCGCATCCGCCTTCGGGATCGAGTCGTATGCGGCCAAGGCGACCATCATGGTGGTCACCAGCACGCTGATGTGCATCACGGCGCTCTACGGCTACCGCGGCATGTACTGGGTCTCGGTGATCTCCACGCCGCTGATCCTGATCCTCGCCTTCTGGGTCGTGGGGCGATCACTGCAGGAGGTCGGTGGGCTCGACGGGCTGCTGGCGGTCGAGCCCTCCGCGGCGATGGCGATCCCGGTCGCAGTGACCACCGTGGTCGGCACCTTCATCTCGGCCGGCACGCAGGCCCGAACTGGACCCGGTTCGCGCGCTCCGGGAACCAGGCCGTCTGGGCCTGTCTGATCGGCTTCCTCATCGGCAACGGTCTGATGATCCTGTTCGGGGCGATCGGCGCGATCACCTTCGGCGAGGGGGACTTCGTGCTGGTCCTGTACAACCTCGGCCTGGTTGGTTGGGGAGTCTTCCCGGCAACCTGTGGAAGTCCAACGCCGACACCGCATACGCCTTCGGTGTGGCCGGGGCCGAGATGTTCGAGCGCCCGGTCAAGGGCCCGTTCATCATCGCCGGTTCGATCATCGGCACCATGCTCGCGCTGACCGGGGTGCAGAATCACCTCATCGAGTACCTGGGACTGCTGGGGACCTTCATCCCACCCCTGGGCGGCGTGATCATCGCCGACTACTACTGTCGCTGGCGGTCCGGGATCTCGATGAGCCTGGCTCTGCCGGCCTTCGACTGGCGCGGGTTGCTGGCCTATACCCTCGCCTCGGCGGTGGCGTGGACCAGTGGCGTGCTGGAGGTGGGCATCCCCCCGCTGACGGGATCGCCGTGGCCGTCCTGCTGGTCGTCCTGCTCCAGCGCGGCCGCCGTCCGCAGCTGATGACCGACTGACGGGCGCAGGACATGAGGTATGCAGACTCAGGTCAGCGTCTGGAACCGCCGGCCGGCGGCAGCGATGTGACCTTCGTTGTCATAGAGAGCCACAGATGGGGCATAGGGGGGAGGAGTCAGCGAGAACCACGCCCAGCGCTCGACATAGTCGAGTTCGGTCATCATCTCGGCCGCAGCTGCGAGAAACTCGGCCTGCGCCTCGGTGGGCATGCCGAAGGAGTAGGTGGGGTACCACGTGATCAGACTGAACTCGGTGAGCCAGATGGGCAAGCCGTATGCATCGTAGACCCGGGCGATGTAGCCATGCAGGTCATCGACGGCCCGGTCCACCGAGTAGCCCTCCCGGAGCTCCGGCGCCAGGTACCAGTGCACCGGGACGAAGTCCACGCGGTAGTTGCGTGCCTCCACGCCCTGCATGAACTCGCCGAGCCAGCTGGCGGGATTGTGGGCGTTGCCCGCCAGCGCCGGGGCACCCAATCGCATTCCGGTGTCCTCCAACATGGGCCATGCCTCCAGTGCCCTGGAGACGGACGTGTTCGCCTGGAGCCGCAGCTCGGGCTCGTTGAAGCCCAACAGGGTGTCGCCGTTCTGCGTCGCACGCTCGAGCGCACTCTCGTTGAGGTGCGCTTCGTCCTCGATCATGGGCACGAATTCGCATCCCTCAGGCACGTCGAACCCCGGATGGTCGGGTGCCCAGGTATAGAACCAGCGGGCACCGGAGTCAGCAAGAGACTCGGTTCCATAGGGCGCCTCGATCCAGGTCCCCACGCCCGGGAGCGGACCGGGCGGAGGCGGCGGACGGCGGGTCGGTGTCGGGGACGGCGTGGGGGTGACAGCCGGAGTGGTCGGCGCCTGCGTCGGGACCGCACCCGCACCTGCGTCATCGACCGCCGAGGATTGACAACCTCCCAGGGCGCTCGCGAGCAGCCCTGCCCCGCCTGCGAGCACGGTGCGTCGATTCAGCGAATCAAACTCTCCCTGCCGCTGGGCGCGCTGATGAGTTTCGCGCTTCAATCGAACAGTCCTTGCGCTCGATGCGGACGGACCCACGGTATCACGCACCGTCGTTCCCGCCTGCGATCGAGGATCAGGGCGAGGACTGTGATCTAGCACTCAGTCACGCCCATAGATGTCGCGCGTGTAGACCTTCTGCGCCACGTCGTCGAGCTCGGGGGTGAGCCGGTTCGCGATGATGACGTCGGCGCGCTCCTTCAGCTCGACCACGTCGCGGACGACCTCGGAGTGATAGAACTCGTCCCCGTCCAGGGTCGGCTCGTAGACGATGACCGTGACACCTGCGGCCTTGAGGCGCTCCATAATCTCTTGGATCGAGGAGGTGCGGAAGTTGTCCGACCCTGCCTTCATCACGAGCCGGTGCAGACCGACCACTTCGGGCTTGCGGGCGAGGATGTCGGAGGCGACGAAGTCCATCCGCGTGGTGTTCGAGTCGACGATCGCGCGGATGATGTTCTGCGGGACGTCCTCGTAGTTGGCGAGCAACTGCTTGGTGTCCTTCGGCAGGCAGTACCCCCCGTAGCCGAAGCTTGGGTTGTTGTAGTGCTGCCCGATCCGCGGGTCCAGTCCGACGCCCTCGATGATCTCCCGGGGCTCGAGGCCGTGTGAGATTGCGTACGAGTCCAGCTCGTTGAAGAACGCCACCCGCATCGCCAGATAGGTGTTGGCGAACAGCTTGATCGCCTCGGCCTCGGTCGAGCCGGTGAACAGCACCGGGGTGTCCGGCTCGGCGGACGCCTCCAGCAGCAGGTCCGCGACCTGCTTGGCGCGCTCGTCGGTGCCGCCGACGACGATCCGGCTCGGGTGGAGGCAGTCCTCAAGGGCGCTACCCTCCCGCAGAAACTCGGGAGAGAAGTAGATGGCCAGCCCCGGCAGCTCCTCGCGCAGCCGGCGAGTGAACCCGACCGGGATAGTGGACTTGATCACCACGGTCGCTCCTGGGGCAAGCCGTGCCACGTCGCGCGCGACGGACTCCACAGTGGAGGTGTTGAAGAAGTTGCGCTCCGGGTCGTAGTCCGTCGGCGTGGCGATAATCACAACGTCAGCACCCTCGAAGGCCGTGGCGGCATCGTTCGTCGCCTTGAGGGCCAGCGGCTCGGTGGCCAGGTAGCGAGTCAGCCCAACCTCTTCCAACGGGGACACCCGGTCGTTGACCTGAGAAACCTTGCGCTCATCGATGTCCAGCATGACCACGTCATGGCGGCGTGCCAGCACCGACGCATTCCCCAGACCGACATATCCGATACCTGCTACTGCGATTTTCACGCCGCGATTATTGCCGACTGGTTCGAAACAGACAAATTCACCGGTATGCGGTGGTCAGCCGTTCGGCATGCGCCTTGGGACGGACTCGAGAGTCAGGTAGAATCGATCCGGTCGCGTCGCAAGACTCGTTTGTAGCAGGCCTGTCCACGTCGGTGGGCCGTGCTCGCAGGGGTTCGGATCCAGAGCGCGAGACTGGGGCTGCCCGCATCGGCGCTGGCTGGTCCGCGACTCCCGAAAGACGAATGAGAAGTACGTGAGAGTGAGGCGCGCCATGCGTGTTGTAGTAACTGGAGGAGCAGGGTTCATCGGGTCGCACCTGTGCGACGCCCTGCACTCCCGGGGTGATCACGTTGTCTGTGTCGACAACCTCGCCTCCGGACGGCTGTCGAACATCGAGCACCTGCTCGCATCGCGACGGTTCACCCTGGTGGAGCAGGACATCCGCGAGCCGATTGCCGTGATCGGCGAGATCGACGCAGTGGTCAACATGGCGAGCCTGGCCTCGCCGCCGGCCTATCTCGCGGAGCCGATCTTCACCCTGCAGACCGGTTCGGCCGGGACCCAGAACGCACTGGATCTGGCTGCCAGGCACAACGCCCGGTTCGTCCAGGCCTCCACCAGCGAGGTCTATGGGGACCCGCTCGTGCACCCGCAGACCGAGGACTACTGGGGCAATGTCAACCCGGTCGGCCCGCGCGCCGTCTATGACGAGGCCAAGCGCTACGCCGAGGCCCTGATCGCCGCCTACGTCCGGGAGGGCCTGAACGGCGGGATCATCCGTATCTTCAACACCTACGGGCCGAGGATGCGCACCGATGATGGCCGCGTCGTGACGCAGTTCATCTCCCAGGCGATCGAGGGCGCTCCGCTGACCGTCTATGGAGACGGCAGCCAGACGCGCAGCCTGTGCTACGTCTCTGACCTAGTGCGCGGCTTCGTCGCCATGATCGACGGGACATACTTCGGTCCGGTGAACCTCGGCAACGCGCACGAGCTCACCATCCGCCAGATCGCCGAGCTCGTCCGCGACCTGGTGGGATCCGACTCGCCGCTCGAGTTCCGCGAGCTGCCCGAGGACGACCCGAAGCGCCGCCGGCCCGACATCGCCAGGGCGCAGGCCGAACTCGGCTGGAGTCCGGAGGTGGAGGTCGTCGACGGGCTGTCCAAGACGATCGACTGGATTCGCTGCGTGGGCCTTGATGCAGACAGAACTGCCGTCTAGTCACCAGAGACAGGGAGGTTCCGCGGACGACGCGACCTCGCTCGTCCTGCCGCCGCGGCAACGCAACGATGTCCCGCAGATCCGCGAGTACCTCCACGAGCTGTCCGGCGGGTGCGTCGTTGACATCCGCCCGTCGGGGCCCGTCTTCGGGGCTCTACCCGCCCGCCGCGAAGGCCAGCGGCGCGTGATGGTTCCCGCCCTCGCGCGAGGGCCGCAGCGCAAGTTGTTCGGGCTCACTGTTCTCTTCGGCCTGACGATGACCGCGTTCTTCCTGTGGTGGGTTTCTCCCGACCATCGCCTGTCATGGTTCGGGTTCGTGGCCAACTCGGTGTTGCTCCTCGCCGTGCTGGTGCTGCCGGTCTACTTCCTGCACGCCATCCGCGGGATGCGGCGAGTCAACCACAACGTCCCCGTGCCTGATCTGCGGGTTGCCATGGTCGTGACTAAGGCACCCTCTGAACCCTGGCCCATGGTCCAGGCGACGCTCGAGGCGATGCTCGCCCAGGACTACCCGGGAGACTACGACGTCTGGCTCGCTGATGAGGACCCCACAGATGAGGTCATCGAGTGGTGCCTACCCAGGGGCATCGGGGTCTCCACCCGGCGCGGCGACGAGCGATACCAGCGGTTGACCTGGCCACGCCGCCGCCGCTGCAAGGAGGGGAACCTCGCATACTTCTACGACTACTACGGCTATGCCAGATACGACGTGGTGTCCCAGCTCGACGCGGACCACGTCCCGGACCCGGACTACCTCAAGGAGATGGTCCGTCCGTTCTGGGATCCGGCGGTCGGCTACGTCGCCGCGCCCAGTGTCTGTGATGCGAACAGCGGGCAGTCCTGGACAGTGATGGGTCGACCCCACGAGGAGGCGTCCTTCCATGGGGCCCAGCAGCTGGGTCTCAACACGAAGGGGACTCCGGTGTGCATCGGCTCGCACTATGCGGTGCGCACCAAGGCGCTCCGCCAGATCGGCGGGGTCGGGCCGGAGCTGGCAGAGGACTTCACGACGTCCTACCTGCTGAATGTCGCTGGGTGGCGGGGCGTCTTCGCGATCGATGCGGCCGCACACGGTGACGGCCCCCCGAGCTTTGCTGCCATGGTGACCCAGGAGTTCCAGTGGTCTCGAAGCCTGATGAAGGCGTTGATGCACCTTGTGCTCCGTACTTGGAGAAGGCTGCCCACCACGCTGGGCCTTCGGTTCATCGTCCAGTCCGGCTCCTATCTCCTGTTCAGCCTGATGGTTGTGGGCGGAGTGCTTCTCTTTGCCACGGCTACGGCGACACGATCGCCGTGGGTTGCGGTCAACGTGGTGACCTTCTTCGCACTGTGGCTGACGATGAGCCTGTGGATGCTCCTCGTGGCCTTCCTCCTGCGGCGCAACGGCCTGCTTCGGCCGATCGAGTCTCCGATCATCAGCTGGCAGCGTGCCCTGTATGTGGGGAGCCGGTTCCCGTTCGTCCTCCTGGGCGTCGCTGCAGCAATCATGGAGAGCATTGTCCCGCGGACCATCGACTTCAAGGTGACGCCGAAGGGCGATGTCGGCCCGCAGCCCTTCCCGGTGCGCCTGGTCATTCCCTTCGTCGTCGTCACGGTCATACTCGCCGGGAGTGCCTCGATCGGCCTGGGTTCCCCCAACGTCATCGGCTATGTCGGGCTCTCGCTCATCACCGCCCTCTCGCAGATGGTGGTCGCAACCGCGATCACCATCCTGCATGCGGTCGAAACCCGACGAAACACCGGGATTGGGGGAATGCATGCGTTGCGTCTGATCGGTGCGCCCCTGTTGCTGTGCCTGACCGTCGGTGCGGGCGTCATCACGGTTTCGGGTTTCTACGTGATTTCGCTGTGGCACTTCCTCGTGCACATGGGCATCGTCGGCTAAGCGATTCCCTCTTTGGCGCAGTTTCTGATTCGTCGTTGTCTGATTCGTCTAAGGAAGTCAATGGATGTCTTAGTGACCGGTGGAGCGGGCTTCATCGGCAGCCACACCTGTGTCGAGCTGATCGACGCAGGGCACAACGTGATCGTCGTGGACGATCTCTCGGCCGGCTATGTCGAGGCGGTCGACCGGGTGGGTGAGATCACCGGCACGCGCCCGGTCCTAGAGGTCGCGGACATCACGGATGCAGCGGCGATGGAGTCGGTCTTCGCGCGCCACCACGTGGATGCGATCATCCACTTCGCGGCACGCAAGGCGGTGGGAGAGTCCACCGAGATCCCGCTCGAGTACTTCCACACGAACGTGACCGGCACAGTGACGCTGTTGCAGGCGGCCCAGCGCGCGGGGGTGGGCCGGATGGTCTTCTCGTCGTCGTGCTCGATCTATGGCGACACCCGCGCCGACACCCTCGACGAGCACTCGCCGCCCGCGCCCGCCAACCCCTATGCCTGGACCAAACTCGCCTGTGAGCAGCTGATCGAGCAGTCCTGCCACTACCTGGACGGTATGCGCGCGGTCAGCCTGCGCTACTTCAACCCGATCGGGGCGCACCCGAGTGGGCGGCTGGGCGAGGATCCGCGCGGTGTGCCGCGCAATGTCGTGCCCTATCTGGCGCAGGTCGCGGCGGGGCAGCGCGAGCAGTTGCAGGTGTTCGGTGGCGATTACCCGACCCCCGACGGAACGGCGATTCGGGACTACGTGCACGTCGTGGACATTGCCAAGGGTCACGTCGTAGCGCTGGGCCACGTCGATGACGCGGACGGCATGCAGCTGTTCAACCTCGGCACAGGCGAGGGAACCTCGGTGCTGCAGCTGCACGGTGCCTTCGAGGCGTCGGCGAACCGTCCGATTGCCTATCAGGTGGTCGACCGACGACCCGGGGATGTGCCTCGGCTCGTCGCTGATATCAGCGCGGTGCAGGCTGCGTGGGGCTGGAGTCCCGAGTACGACCTAGCCGCGATGTGTGAGGACTCCTGGAGATTCGTCACAGAAAACCCCATCGGCTATTCGGCCTAGGGCGTGTTGATCAAAGGGTTCGGGGTGTTGGCCGGTCAGTGTTGACCGTG
>DAOLRO010000105.1:0-9372 GCA_035418665.1 Phycicoccus sp. | reverse complement strand
ACGAGGATGACCTGACGATTCTCGACTCCCGGGAGCAGGGCGTCCTGCTGGGCCTTGGTGAAGCGGTGGATCTCGTCGAGGAAGAGCACCGTTTGGCGTCCGTAGAGGTCACGAGCGCGTGCCGCCTGGTCCATGACGGCTCTGACGTCCTTGACGCCTGCCGTCACCGCGGAGAGCTCGATGAACTCGCGGTCCGCGGCCGTCGCCACGAGGTGGGCCAGCGTCGTCTTGCCCGTGCCAGGTGGCCCCCAGATGATCGCGGACAACGGTCCGGCCGCGCCGGCGCTTCCGGCGATCAACCGACGCAGGGGGCTTCCGGGACGCAGCACGTCGGACTGGCCGCGCACCTCCTCGACCGTGCGTGGGCGCATCCGGACGGCCAGAGGCGGCAGGGTCGCGACCGGTTGCTCGGCCTGCCCGGCCGCCGAAGCGAAGAGGTCGCCCCCGTCCAGTCCACTCACCCACCGAAGACTAGTCGTGGACGGCGACACTGACTTGGGCCGTGCCCTAACCTGTGCGGGGGCCATTCGTCAGGTCGGATGTGACCATTGGCTCCGCACGCTCTCGAGCAGGGACGGAGACACAGCGAACCCATGGTTGAGACAGCGGTGCGCCCGCACAAGGCCACCAAGATCGACCCTCGCGACCGGCAACAACTCGCGGAGTCCCCTGTGCCGTGGCGACGGGTTGCGGCGATGTTCGCTCCTCATCGCACCCAGCTCGCTCTGGTCACCACCGTCATCGTCGCCAGTTCGGTGATCGGACTGGCCCAACCCTTCCTCATCAAGGCCCTGATCGACACCGCGCTCCCGACGTACGACCGGCAACTCCTCATGCTGCTCTGCGCGGGGTTGGTGGGAGTCGCAGCGGTCACGGGGGGCTCTGGGGGTCGCCCAGACCTGGATGGCCACTCTGATCGGTCAGCGGGTGATGCACACCCTGCGCACGGACGTCTTCCGGCATGTCCAGTCGCAATCCCTGGACTTCTTCAAGCGCACGCGCAGCGGTGAGATCCAGTCGAGGATGACCAACGACATTGCCGGCATGCGCAATGTGATCACCAACTCGGCGACGAGCATTGCCTCCAACCTGACAACGGTGGTCGCCACTGCCGTGGCGATGGTCCTGCTCGACTGGCGCCTGTCGCTGCTGACTGCGGCCGTCCTGCCTCCGGCCGTCTGGTCGACCCGACGAGTGGCGCGAATTCGCAAGGTTCTCGCCGGCCAGCGCCAGCGCAGATTGGCCGAGTTGCAGAGCCAGGTCGATGAGTCTCTGTCGATCCACGGCGTACAGCTGACGAAGATTCTGGGCATCAGCGAGCGAAAACTGGCCGACTACACAGCCAGTTCCCGCGAACTCATCGACCTCGACGTGCGAGCCGAGTTGGCCGGGCGGTGGCGGATGATGACGATGCAGATCGTGTTCGCGGCGATTCCGGCGGCGGTGTATCTCGCGGCTGGCTTCCCGAGGCTCTTTCCGTCGCTCACCCTGGGCACGGTCGTGGCCTTCACCGGCCTGCAGATGACCGTGTTCAAGCCGATCCTCAGCCTGTTGAACATGGGTGCCCAGTGGGTCGCCTCCATGGCCCTGTTGAGCCGGATCTTCGGCTACCTCGACCTCGAGACGCGTGTGCCGGCCCCGACGCATCCCCATCCGGTGGAGGCCACGGAGGTGCGGGGTGAGGTGCGCTTCGAGGATGTTCGATTCCAGTTCCCGGACGGCGAATCACCGGTCCTGGACGACATCAACCTGACCATTCCCGCGGGGTCCTCCCTCGGCGTCGCCGGCGAGACCGGTTCGGGCAAGTCCACCCTGGCCTCCCTCCTCGTCCGCCTGGCCGACCCCAGCCACGGTCGCGTCACCATCGATGGGATCGACGTCCGGACGATTTCCGCGACAGACCTCTCCCACGTGGTGGGCCTGGTCAGCCAGGAGACGTACCTCTTGCACGACACGGTGCGTGCCAACCTGCAATTGGCCAAACCAGACGCCAGCGATGAGGAGTTGTGGGAGAGCCTGGAGTCGGCACAGATCGCCCAGACCGTCCGGTCACTTCCTGCCCAACTCGACACGGTGGTGGGCTCGCGCGGTCAGCGCTTCTCCGGAGGAGAAAGGCAGCGACTGTCGATCGCGCGGACCCTCCTTCGAGACCCCCCGGTCCTCGTGCTCGACGAGGCGACCAGCGCCCTCGACAATGACACCGAACGCGAACTGCAGGGTGCCTTGGCGCGACTCACTCGTGGTCGGACGACGTTGACCATCGCCCACCGACTCACGACGCTGGCGGATGCCGATGAGGTGGTCATTCTGGAGGGCGGTCGGGTCGTCGAGCGCGGCACCCACGACTCGCTGCTCGAGTTCGGAGGTAGATATGCGGCGTTGGCCCTGACCCACCAGATGTCCAACGGGTCCGATGATGCGGGGACCCCCCAGGGTTACGTCGGTCGGCACTCCAACGGAGCCCAAGACCACGACCACGTCCTCGCCGACGACCAGTCTCAGAAGTAGCCCTTCTCGCCGTCGATGAGTTCACGGATCAGGTCCAGATGCCCTGCGTGCCGGGCCGTTTCCTCGAGCATGTGCAAGACCATCCAGCGGATGCTCGCCTCACCCACCGAGTGCAGAGCCGTCGAACCGGCGGCATCCAACCCGAGCGCAGCGATGGTGCGGTCGGAACGCTCGCACTCCGCGACATACTCAGCCTGCAACGTTGCGAGCGGTACTCCAGAGACCATGAATTCGCCGTCCTCCTCGACTTCGGGGAAGCCTCGCCCACTTCCCGGCTCCCCCAGCGCCACCTCGCGGAACCAGAGTTCTTCGGCCCAGCGCAGGTGGGCGAGCAGCCCGGCGACGGTCATGAGGGGCGAGGTGGGGATGACCGACCGGTGGGCATCCTCATCCGAGAGGCCCTCGCACTTGAGCAGGACGATCCCCCGCTGGAGGTCATACCAACCCATGAGAGATGTGAAGTCATCGGCGTCACGCGCCGGTCGTTCGCGAGTCGGTGCCATCACTCCACGATAGGCGTGGGGGGTGCCGAGAGCGCGGGATCGTGTCCGTTCCTGGCCAGTGCCTCGGCGACCCAACCCGTGGCAGTGAGTTCCTCGACAACAGCGTTCAGCCAGTCGATCGCCGCACCATCGCGCCGACGGGAGGCAGCGACCGCCTGCGGGATCTCCATGAAGGTGCCCTCCAGCACTCGCAGGCCGGGGTGCGTCGCGGCATACGCCTCGATCGGTTGCCGGATCCCCGCAGCGACCTCGAGCCCCTGCTCGGCGAAGACGTCGACACCATCGCTCCCTCGCACGATCTCGGCCGCTGCGAGGGCACGGGTGAGGTGGAGGTCGTAGGCCGAGCCGAGCTTGACCCCGACCCGGACCCCCTCGCGGTCGACGTCGTCGACCTGCCGCAACGGCGAGTCGCCGCGCACGGCATACGCGCCCTCGATGAGGACGTAGGGAGCGGTGAAGGCGAGTTCCTCGGCCCGCTGCGGGTCCACGGCCAGGAAGCAGACGTCGGCGACGCCGTCACGAACGGCGTCGACGGACTTGCGCGCGGCATCCCAGAGGACCAGGTCCACAGGCACA
The DNA here is from genome assembly GCA_035418665.1 of Phycicoccus sp. Lineage (GTDB taxonomy): Bacteria > Actinomycetota > Actinomycetes > Actinomycetales > Dermatophilaceae > Phycicoccus_A. Next base: position 5,785 of record DAOLRO010000105.1, on the reverse strand, counting down.
TCGAGGCGCCGGGCGAACTCGCGTGCGAGGTCGACGGTGACCCCGCCGGGCTCGTCGAAAGACCCATTGGTCAGGACCGCATTGCCCACGTTGATCGAGGCGCGCAGGACTCCGGTCGGCGCCAACGCCATGCGAAAGGTCACTCGGGAGACGCTACCGGCCCCACGGCATACCCTGTCGGTCGTGGACGACGTCATGGTCGAGCGGGTGCTGCGGGCCGTTGAGCTCGTGCCCCGAGGCCGCGTCGTGACCTATGGCGACATCGCCGGACTCGTCGGCATCGGACCCCGTCTCGTGGGGCGCGTCATGGGCACGTGGGGCTCGGGGGTGCCATGGTGGCGAGTGGTCAACGCCAACGGCGACCTGCCCGACTTCCACCTCCGCCGCGCCCACGAGGAGTGGATCCTCGAAGGGATCGCGATCAAGCCCACGGGCAAGGGCTGCCTGATCCGGCGACACAGAGCCGATCTCGAAGCGCTCGCCGACGCCTGGGACGTGGCGGTCCGCGACCTCCCCCCTCTTGATCGATGACCACCAACGGCAGTGGCACCCTTGTCCCCATGACCGAGGCTCCCCCCGAACACGGCAGATTGTTGCGTCGCTGGGGGGCCTTTGTCGCTCGACGCGCGCGGTGGGTCCTGGCCTTCTGGATCGTCTTCATCGTTCTCGGCTTCGGCCTGGCCGGCGGCGCCTTCGGCGGGCCCTCGCTCTTCGACCGGCTGCACTCCGGGGAGATCGTCGTCCCGGGTGAGAACGCCGACGGGCGGGCCGTCCTGCGCGAGGCCGGCGCCAGCGGCTTCAGCACCTACACCCTGACCGTCGAGGGGGTGGACATCACGGACCCGGCGGTGGCGACCGCAGCCGTCAACGCGGTCAAGACGCTCGTCGGCATCGAGCACGTCGAATCCGCGGTCAATCCCTTCGTCGTCGAGGGCGGGATCACCTCCCCCCTCGCCGCCTCGATGCTCGGCGAGGGCGGCGCTGGATCAGGCGCCTTCGCCACGACGGTGCGCTACGGGGACGACGTCACCAAGGAGGAGGAGCAGGGCGCCCAGAAGGAGGTCGACAAGGTCTTCGACCAGTTGGTCTCCACGCTCGAGCCCGAGCGCAGCGATCGAGGGGGCATCCGCGCCCTCGTCGATCGGGTCGTTGCCCAGGTCAAGACCGACGGCCAGACCGGCGAGGGCATCGCCCTGCCGATCAGTTTCCTCGTGATGATCGTCGTCTTCGGCGGCTTCCTGGCCGCCGGATTCCCGGTGCTCGGGGCGATCGCCTCCATCGCCGGAGCACTCGCCAGCCTGCTGGCCTTCTCCTACTGGATGGATCTCGACGCTTCGGTCGTCAACGTCATCACCGTCCTTGGCCTGGGCCTCTGCATCGACTACGGATTGCTCGTCGTCAGCCGCTTCCGCGAGGAGCTCGACCCTGACATCACCTCCCCCCGTACGACCCGGCAGCGGCCCGCCCTCGCGAGGGACCAGATCGTCGGCGCATGCGAGCGCACCCTCGACCGAGCCGGTCGCACGGTGATCTTCTCGGCCGTGACCGTGGCCATCGCCCTCGCCGGGCTGGCGGTGTTGGACGTCGAGTTCATCCGGGCCGTCGCCGCCGCCGGCGTCTCCGTCGTCATCGTGGCCCTCGGAGTGGCGATCAGCCTCATCCCGGCGTTGTGCGTCCTTGGTGCGCGGCGCATTCGTGGCAAGCGCACCGAGAGCAGCGGTGACCACGGGGTCTTCTCCCGTCTCGCCGCCTTCGTGCAGCGCTTTCCGTGGGCGATCATCGTCGTGGTGACCGCCCTCCTGGTCACGGTCGCCCTGCCCTCCCTGAGCCTGCGGTTGACCTCCTCCGGGGCCGAATTGCTCCCCAAGGACACGCCTGAGCGGGTCTTCTTCGACAACGCCCGGGCCGTCTTCCCGCGCCTCGGTGGCGCTGACGTCGCGATCGTCACCAAGGCGTCCCCCGAAGAACTTGCCGCGTATGCCGTGCGCGCCGCCGACATTCCCGGCGTGCGATCGGTTGACCCTCCGGTCTCGGCCAAGGATGGCGTCAGCATCCTGGGCCTTCGCACTGGCGATGGTGGACTGGGTGATGCGTCCCGGGGTGTCGTCGAGCACTTGCGGACGGACCGGACACCGTTTCAGTCATGGACGGTGGGTCAGGCCTCGAGCGTCTGGGACTTCCAGCGGGCGATCGCCGAGCGGGCGCCGTGGGCCATCCTGCTCGTGGTCGTCGCCACCTTCGTGCTGCTCTTCCTCATGACGGGTTCGCTGGTGATCCCCGTCAAGGCGATCCTGATGAACATCGTCTCCTTGGGTGCCGCCCTCGGGTTCATCGTCTGGGTCTTCCAGGAGGGCCACCTCGAGGGTTTGCTCGGCTTCACGTCCACCGGTGGCATCGAGGCGACGATGCCACTGCTCATTCTGGCCTTCGGCTTCGGTCTGTCGATGGACTACGAGGTCTTCCTGCTCGCGCGGATCGTGGAGTTGCACGAACAAGGTCACCCTACGGACCGGGCCGTGAGTCTGGGTCTGCAGCGCTCGGGTCGCATCATCACCTCGGCCGCACTTCTCATGATCATCGTCTTCTCCGGCTTTGCCGCCGGAAAGTTGCTCATGATGAAGCAGATGGGCCTTGGCCTCGTGGTCGCCGTGCTCATCGACGCCACCCTCGTCCGGATGCTCCTTGTCCCCGCGACCATGACCGTCCTCGGACGGCTCAACTGGTGGGCCCCCGCGCCCCTGCGCCGATTCCACGACAAGTGGGGCATCACGGAGTGAAACTCCTTCCGCGCCCCGCGCGCGAACCACACGGGGGCGGAACTCCGGCCATCGATCGCCGAGTCCTGCTCGGGGGTGCAGCGAGCGTCTGCCTGCTCTCGCTCGCCGTCGGCACAGCCCATCCGGAGACGTGGCGGGTGGAGGACAAGGTCCCTCGTGTGAAGACCATCGACCCGCTCGCGATCACCGGTGTCGCCACGGACGCGCCCCTCGTCGCCCTCACCTTCGACGACGGACCGGACCCTGCCTATACCCCCACAGTGCTCGACATCCTGCGTGAGCACAGAGTCACGGCAACGTTCTTCATGATCGGTCGACTGGCTGCGGCACACCCAGAACTGGTCCAGCGTGTCCTGCGGGAGGGGCACACGATCGCCAATCACACGGCGGACCACCTCTGGCTCGACCGGCTCACCGAGCCCGAGGTGCGTGACCAGGTGCAGCGCGGGACGAGTCTGCTGAGCCACTCCGGCGCAAGCCCGAATGGCTACTTTCGCCCCCCTCGGGGACTCACCAGCCCGACGGTCGCCGCAGTCACGAGATCACTCGATGTCCGCAGTGTCTTCTGGGGCACCTGCCTCGAAGCCAACCTCTCCCACCACCCTCTGAACGAGGCTGCTCTCGTGACCGCCGGCCGCTGCCAGCCGGGCACGATCATCCTGGCCCACGACGGGGGTCACCTCGATGGCCCGAATCCCCAGTCGATCGACCGCTGGCCCACCGTCACCGCACTCCCCGAGTTGATCCATCAGGTCCGGGAGCAGGAGCTGGACTTCGAGGCACTACCCGTCCTGCGGGCCGGTCGACGGAGACGCTGACGCCTCACCAAGGAGTTCCTGTACCCCCGCACGCAGCGCCGCGATGCCTCCCGCCGGTGGATGGTGATAGGTCCTGATGCCCAGTGCCTCCGCCGTCGCGACGTTCGCGGACGCATCGTCGATGAAGCCCACCGCGGACGCCGGGAGATCGAGCTCCTGAAGGATCGCCTCGAAGAACCGGGGGTCCGGTTTGGCGACCCCGAGCTCACACGAGTAGAAGGTGCGCTCGAACAGACTGTCGTAGCCCAGCTCATCGCGCATCCAGATCCGGCGGTGGTCCTGCTGGTTCGTTGCCAAGTGGCACGGGATGCCGCTGGCGCGAAGCTCGGCGACGAAGGCGAAGGCCTGCTCGTCGACGCTTGCCATCTCCCACAGTCCCAGGAGGTCATCCACCTCGAGGGGCACGTCCCGGCCCTCCGCGAGGACCTCGGCAAGCACGTCGGCGAGCCGTGCCTCTCCCCGCAGAGCTGGGAGTTCGGCCCGGAAGACCGCGTCGGCAAACCCTGGCCCACCGATGCGGTCGAGTCGTGCTCGCCAGTTCCACCCTCTCGGCCCGTGCTGCAACACGCCGTCGGCATCCCAGAGCAGGACGTGGACACTCACGGGCCACCCCCCACCACATCGAGGAGTCGCTGGACGAAGACCCCTTGACCCACAGTCAGTCGCAGCCTCGCCCCCTCCGCGTCGTGCCACTGCGCCCGATCGATCTCCGGGAAGGTGATCCGGCGGCCGCTCCGGGGCGGCCACATCATGGTCACCGTCGAGAGGGACTCCCCCAGTCGGACGTCGAAGGGTTCACGGACCTCGACGGCGAAGCCGTGGACGGTCTTGCCATTGCGTTGCGTGATGGTCCCGAGCTCGATCCACGGACCCGCCGGCACCGGGGTCCCCGTCTCCTCGGTCCACTCCCGGGCTGCCGCCTCCCGTGGCGACTCCTCGTCGGGGTGGAACTCGCCCTTGACCAGGGACCAGGCGTGTTCGTCCTTGCCCGCCCAGTGGGGCCCGCCCATGTGGGCGATGAAGAACATCGGCTCATCCGCCGCCAACGTGAACGGCAACAGGCCCGCGCTCACTCTCCCCGCACTCATGATGGTTGCTCCAGGAGGATCGCGCGCAAGGAGGTCATCGTGCGACCCAGGCTTCGGCGCGCGTGCACCGCCCGGTAGGTCACACCCTCGACACCAGCCCTCGCGGCGAACCACCTGGTGCGCCCGCGAAGGTCGTCGTCGTGGAGACCCTCGTATCCCGCCAGGACCGGCTCGAAGACCTCGACGCCGAAGTCCAGCCAGAGCAGAGCGAGATCGCGTGCCGGATCACCGAGGACGGCATCGCTCCAGTCGATGACGCCGGAGACGGCCGCCCCACCATTGGTCAAGAGGATGTGTTCCTCACCAAGATCGTTGTGGCAGAACACCATCCGCCGCGGAGGGTCCGGGACCGGCTGTGCGAGGAAGTCCTCGATCTGGCGCTGATCTCGCGGATCGAACAGGTGGCGCGCGGCGCTCCACGCCTCCGAGGTCTCCCTGAGCCACTCGGCCTGCGAGCGGTCCGGCTCCACCACCTCGCCCAACTCGCTGACTGGCACCATGTGCAGGCGGGTCAGGAAGGTGGCCAACGTGGCGGCAAAGGCAGCCCGGTCTCGCGGAGCCCTCACCTCGGCCGGCTCTCCCGGCACGAGTGTCATGAGGATGGCCCCCTCGTCCGGGTCTGCCGCGAGGACCTTGTTGGTCGGCAGTGAGGAGTTGCGCCCTGCGAAGGCCAGGACTGCGACGTCCTTCGCCGTCACACGACGCCGCTCGGCAACGTCCGTGTGCTTGCCGACACGCAGCAGCAGGTGACCGTCCACGGCATACGCGATGTTGTCCCAGCCCTCACCCACCTCGGTGAGGCTCGCGTCAGCAAGGCGGGGGTCAAGTCGGGCGAGGATCGCCCGCGCATCAACGTCGATGCGCCGCGGAAGGGTCATGCGATTCAGCCAGCGGCGGGGCCACCGACCACGACTGCGGACGGATCGGCCTTGGGCTCCGGACGAGCGTCGACGCCGGCTTCCTTGCGCTGGGCCGCGGTGATCGGGGCAGGAGCGTCGGTCAGCGGGTCGTAGCCGCCTCCGGACTTCGGGAAGGCGATGACGTCGCGGATGCTGTCGAAACCGCCGAGCAGCATGACGATCCGGTCCCAGCCGAAGGCGAT
>DAOLRO010000104.1:0-9387 GCA_035418665.1 Phycicoccus sp. | reverse complement strand
GCCCAGATCGCCAGTGGCGTCGACGATCCGGGCCGCTTCGTCGAGGACTTCCGCCGCTGGCAGGACGTGCCCGAGATCGAGCGACTAGCGCTGGCTTCCGACGTGCCGCACGTGGCCGCAGACCTCCTTCGCTCGGCGCAGGTGCGCTTCTACCACGACCACATCCTGGTCAAGGAGGGCGGCACCAAGCAGCGCACCCCTTGGCATCAGGACCAGCCCTACTACAACGTCGACGGACACGGCACGAGCGCGTGGATCCCCGTCGACCCGGTGCCCCTCGCCGGCTGCCTCGAACTCGTCGCAGGCTCCCACGAGGGCCCCTGGAAGATGCCCCGCACCTTCCTCGACGGCAAGGCCAAATGGTTCCCCGAGGGCACCCTCGACGAGCTCCCGGACATCGAGGCCGACCGGGACGCCTTCGACATCCGAGCGGCCCAACTCGAGCCGGGTGATGCGATCTTCTTCGATTTCCTCACCGTCCACGGCGCCCCGGGCTTCCCTTTCGCTGGTCGACGCCGCGTGCTGTCCCTGCGCTACCTCGCCGAGGATGCCCGGCACGCACCTCGCGAGTGGGTCACCTCTCCCCCGTTCGACGAACTCCTCGATCTGTTGCCCGATGGTGCGCCGATGGACCACCCTCTCTTCCCCCTCGCCTGGCCAAGGCCGGTCGGCGACTGAGCATGCAGTGCCACCATTTCGACGCCGGTCGGTGCCGTTCGTGCAGCCTCATGGGGAACCCGTATGCCGTGCAGTTGGGCGACAAGGTCGCCGCGGCTCGTCGGGTGCTCACCGAGGTCGTCCCCGAGTCGGCCTGGCTGGACCCCTTCGCGTCCGCTGAGTCGGGGTTTCGCAATCGCGCCAAGCTGGTCGTGGCCGGTGATGTCGGCGCTGCCACGCTCGGCATCCTCGATGCAGGGCAGCGGGGCGTCGACCTCCAGGACTGCGGCATCCATGAGACATCGATCAAGGGTGCCCTGCCCGTGCTCGCCGACTTCATCGACGACCTCCGGCTGCTCCCCTACGACGTGCCGAAGCGTCGGGGCGAGCTCAAGCACCTGCACGTGACGAGCAATCCCGTCGGCGAACTCATGGTGCGTTTCGTCCTCCGCACTGACCGTCAGTCCCAGCGGATCATCGCCACGCTCCCCCAGTTGCACGTCGAACTCCCCGGGCTCAGGGTCGCGACCATCAACCACCTGCCAGAGCACGTCGCCCTCCTCGAGGGTGACCGTGAGGACATCCTCACCGAGCAGCGGACTCTGGCCATGGACCTCGGCCGGGTCACGCTGCAGCTGGGACCGAAGAGCTTCTTCCAGACGAACACCGCTGTGGCGCAAGGCTTGTACGAAACGGCCAGGGCATGGCTCGAGGACAGCCAGCCCGGCTCACTCGTCGACCTCTACTGCGGCGTAGGCGGTTTCGGCCTCTACGCAGCGACTCTGCCCACTCCCCCATCGGTGATCGGGGTGGAGGTGAGTGATGACGCCATCGCCAGCGCACGGCATACGCTGAAGGAACTCCGGAAGGACGAAAAGGCGCCCGGGTCAGTCGAATTCGTCGCCGCGGACGCGACCACCGCGGCAGGGAGGGTCAGCGACGCGGACTGTGTGATCGTCAATCCGCCCCGTCGAGGCATCGGCGCGGATCTGGCCACGACGATCCAGCGGAGCGCGGCGACCACCCTCGTCTATTCGTCGTGCAACCCCGAGACTTTGGCTCAGGATCTCGCCGCCATGCCCGGCTTCACGGTGACCAAGGCTCGACTATTCGACATGTTCCCGCAGACCGCTCACAGCGAGGTGCTCGTCCTGGCCCAGCGCTGAGCGGGACCGCGAGCTCAGTCCTCGAAGCGGGAGGGATCGCCTGCACCGACGCGCACCACCTCGGCAGCGCCGTCGGAGAAGTCGACCACGGTCGTGGGCTCGGTGCCGCACTCCCCCGAGTCGATGACGATGTCGACCTGATGGTCGAGGGTGTCCTTGACCGTCCACCCGTCGCTCATCGGTTCGGTCTCGCCGGGAAGGATCAGGGTGGAACTGAGCAGCGGCTCGCCCAGCTCGGCCAGAAGCGCTCGCACGACGGGGTGGTCGGGGATCCGCACCCCGACGGTCTTCTTCTTTGGGTGCATCAGGCGCCGGGGCACCTCTTTGGTGGCGGGGAGGATGAACGTGTAGCTGCCGGGGGTCGACGCCTTGACCGCGCGGAAGATCGCATTGTCGACATGGACCAGATGCCCGAGCTGGGCGAAGTCGCGGCAGATCAGCGTGTAGTGGTGGCGATCGTCGAGCCGGCGGATCTCCTTGATCCGGTCCTTGGCGTCCTGGTTGCCCAGCATGGCGCCCAGGGCATAACCGGAGTCCGTGGGGTAGGCGATCAAACCGCCCTCCCGAAGTGCGGCCACCGCGGTGCGGATGGCCCGGGGCTGCGGGTCGACCGGATGGACGTCGAGGTAGGTGGCCACCTCGATCAGGCCTGACGCATCTCGACCGGTGTACCGAGTTGGACGGTCCGGCTCACGGTGCAAAGGCGGTCGTGGGACATCGTGATCGCCTTGCCGATCATGTCGCGGGCCCGGTCGCCGTCCTCCCCGTCGGGGAATCGGAGCGTGAAGGTCACGGACACATCGCCCATGTGGTTGCCCTTGACCGCGTCCTTGAGCTTCTCTCCGGAGGCGACCACATCGAAGGACTCGGGCTCGGCCCGCTTGCCGGTGATGAAGTCGACGTCGACAGCGGAGCAGCCAGCAATCGCCGTGAGGAGCAGCTCGACAGGGGTGAAGTCGTCGGTCTCCCCGGAGCCGATGTGGATCCGTCCTCCACGCACATTGGTGACGTCGAACTCCCCGTGCCCAGTGCGCACCAGACGCACCTCTCGATGGCCCTGACCGGTTCCACCGGTCTCGGGAGTCGGTGTGCCGGTGTTGTGGGTGCTCTCAGACGCCTGATCACTCATGATCATCCCTTCCTCGCGCTCTCTGATCATCCTTGCAGGCCAGTACTGTCCATGTCCTCGATGTCGGCCGGTCAGGTCTTGTTGTTACTCGGCTGTGCGGAAACCGTCGTCGAAGTGATGGGGACTCGCCGCCGAGGTGTCCGGTGGGCCGCGGGAGGCTCGGTACACTGGATCGCGCTGCCACGACGTTTGGGGTCAGTGGTGGGAATCCTCCAGGGAACCCACACCGCAGCTCATCCACACGACGAGATTGCCGGGTCCGATGGTCGCGGCGGAGGGAAACGACGCCGACATGGCACTCGACACCGACGAGCGCACGCCGCCGACCCGAAGCAGTCGTCGAACCCAGACCCGGCGCCGATCGCCCATCGGATCCCTTGGGCGACGACCGAAGCGACGGACCGGGCCGCGCTCGCGATGGACCTACTGGCGTCGGCGTGTCATTGCGATCCTCATCATCCCCGCCCTCTGGTTCTGCTGGTCGATCACCGGGGCACTGACCTCACCGGGCACCGACAGCACGGCCGCGCGTCTGGCGCAATGGGCCCGATTCCACCACCTGGGTTGGGCTGTGAACCTCGCCGAAAAGGTGCAGTACGAGTTCACCAAGCCCGAGACCGGGGGCACCGTGAGCGCGATCCCCACCGTGGCCGAAGAGAGTCCCGCCGCGCCCACGCCGTCGGCTTCGGCCACGGTCGAGAAGATCCCGACCTCGACCGCGCCGGGGAACCTGACCCCCCTGGCCGAGGGCTCGGTCCCCAATGAGGGCCTTTGGCAACCGATGTACTCGGTCAAGGGCGAGGTGGCAGCCCAGGCCACCTACATCCGACCGGACAACGAGCACACCGGCTACCTCGTCGGTGTGGTGTGGATGGACCCGAAGTTGGTGAGCTTCAAGTTGCACCCGGGCTATCAGGTCCCCGGTGGTGGACCGTGGGCCGAGGAGAACCAGATCCCCGCGGATGCACGCTCCAGCATCCTCGCTACCTTCAACTCTGGCTTCACCATGGTCGACAGCCGCGGCGGGTTCTGGCAGAAGGGCAATGCGGTCAACGAACTGCGTCCCGGCGGAGCCTCCATGGTCCTCAACGATGACGGCACACTCGACGTGCGCGCTTGGGAGGGCGGCGCCCCCGGCGCCGGCATCCACACGGTGCGCCAGAACCTCATCCTCATGGTGAATGACGGTGAGTTGACGCCCGAGGTGACCAACTCTCAGGTGACCGCAGAGTGGGGCGCCACCATCGGCAACGCAGCTTTCGTGTGGCGCTCCGCGGTCGGGGTGCGCAACGACGGCACCGTCATCTTCGTCGCCGGTCCGGCCATGAACATCAAGTCGCTCGCCTCGATCATGAAGGCCGCGGGCTGCGTGCGAGCCATGCAGCTCGACATCAACCCGTCCTGGACGAACTACATCACCTACACCCAGGACAACGGTCAGACGACGCCGCACATGTTCCCCGAGGGCGCTCAACCCAATGCGTGGCGCTACTTGACCCCGTCGACTCGGGACTTCGTCGCGGTCATGCCGCGGCCCTGATGACCGAGCCACACCAGCCGTCCGAGTCGCCTGCACACGGTGCGGGCGACTCGGTGTGGTCGATCCCCCGTGCGCTGCTCAAGGCCTGTCGGCCCCGGCAGTGGGTCAAGAACGTACTGGTCCTTGCGGCGCCAGTCGCCGGAGGCGTGCTGGCCCACTGGGACAAGCTAGCCTTGGGTGTACTGGGCATGATCGCCTTCATCCTCGCGTCGAGCGCGGTCTATCTGATCAATGACATCGTCGACGTCGAGCTCGACCGAGCACACCCGACCAAGCGCAACCGGCCCATCGCCGCTGGGCTGCTCCCGATCCCCCTGGCGTGGGCGGCCGCTGTCGTCCTGCTCGTCGGCGCACCCGCCCTGGCACTGCTCGCGAACTGGCATCTGAGCGCCGTCATCGTCATCTACCTCGTCCTCTCGCTTGCCTACTCGCTGCGGCTCAAGGCCGAGCCCGTGATCGAGCTCTTCCTCGTGGCCAGCGGCTTCCTCCTCCGGGCCATCGCCGGAGGTGTGGCGACCGGGATCGACCTCTCGCACTGGTTCGTGCTCACGGCGGGCTTCGGATCGCTCTTCGTGGCAGCGGGCAAGCGCTATGGGGAGCTCCACCGACTTCAGGCCGGCCTGCTGAGCAGGACACGACCCGTGCTCGAGCACTACACGACGACCTACTTGCGCTTCGTGTGGACCGTGTCTGCGGGTGCGGTGTGCCTCACCTACGCGCAATGGGCCTTGTCTCGCTTCGGCGACCAACAGCGCCTGTGGACGACGTTGTCGATCGTCCCTTTCATCATGGCGCTCATGAGGTATGCCGTGGACGTCGACCGCGGCGAGGGTGGCGAACCCGAGGAGATCATCCTCAAGGACCGCCAACTGATCGTCCTCGGGGCCCTCTGGGTCCTCTCGCTCGGCATCGCGGTCTATCTCTGATCGGCGCTTACCCCGGGGGGCCAGTCCCTACACGGCCGGGCCTGCCCGACTCAGATCGGTAGTTTGCGGAAGATCGGTGTCGGCACCGAGCGCAGGCCAGTCATGACCCAGCGCATCGCCGCCGGCGCCCAGACCACCTCGCGTCCCTCTCGCACGCCCTCGGCGATGACCTCGGCCACCTCCTCGGGCGTCTGCGCCAGCGGGGCCTCATCGAGCCCATCGGTCATGGGTGATCGGACGAAGCCCGGTCGCACCACCAGGACGTGCACCCCTTCTGGCGCGACGGCCTGGGCAAGGCCTCGGTAGAAGTCGTCGGCGCCCGCCTTGGTGGCGCCGTAGACGAAGTTGCTCCGGCGCACCCGCTCCCCAGCCACGGTGGAGATCAACACCAGCGAGCCGTGACCCTGCCGACGCAGTTGGTTGGAGGCGAGGACCCCGTGCACGATCGGCGCCCTCGTGTTGACGTCCACCATGCGGAGGGCGGCCTGCGGATCCTGCCAGGCCTGCTCCTGGTCCCCCAACACGCCCACGGCGACCAGCACGACGTCGACGTCGCGACCGGCATACACCGCTTCCATCACCGCAGCCTGCTCCGCATGTGCGCCTTCGACATCGAGGTCCACCAGCTCGACGACCGCGCCGAGGGCGGCCAGTTGTTCGGCAGCCTCATCACGGCGCACCGAGGGCCGCGCACAGAGCACCACCTCCAGTCCCCGTTGAGCGCGAGCCCAGCGGGCCGCGGTGGCCACCGCGATCGCCGAACTCCCCCCAATGACGACGACACGCTGCATGCGTCCGAGTCCGTCCCTCACAATGTCAGCCTCCTGGCCAAGTCGGATTGGAAGACCCCGTCGGGGTCGACTTCGTGGCGCAGTTCCTGCCAGCGCGGCAACCGGGGATACATGGTGCGCAGGGTCTCGCCCGACATCCGAGAGTCCTTGGCGAGGTAGCCCTTGCCACCCACGTCGAGGACGAGCCTGTCCAGTCGATCGAGCAACTCTCCCAAGCCACTCATGGTCGCTGGCACGTCAAGGGCCAGAGTCCAGCCCGCCGTCGGGAAGGACAGATGTCCGGGGTTCTGCGGCCCGAAACGCTTGAGCACGGCCAGGAAGGACGCGGCCCCAGCGTTGCTGAAGGCGTCGATGCACGCGGCGATGGTGTCCTCGGCGCCGTCGGGCACGACCACTTGGTACTGCAGCAGGCCACCGGGACCATAGATCCGGTTCCAGTCGGCGACCGCATCCAGCGGATGGAAGAAGGTGGTCACCGACTGCAACTCGCCATCTCGATGCGCCGGCGCCTTGCGGAACCACGCCTCGTTGAAGGCCGCCACGCTGTACTTGTTGAGCAATCCACCGGGGATCCCGCGGGGGGCCGTGAGTGGCACGCGTGGATTGAAGTCGAGGGCGTGCCCCTGCTTCTTCTCGGGCAACTCATCCGGACGGGCAAAGCGTCCACGGGTCAGGACCGAGCGGCCGAGTGACTCGCCCCGCGCGAGGCAGTCCACCCAGGCGACTGAGTACTCATAGGCATCGTCATCGGCCATCTCGACGAGCAGATCCGCGAGATTGGCGCAGCGGCGCGTGTCGACCGAGCAGAAGGCACTCTCGATCGGCGTCATCGCGACGTCGGCACGGAGCACGACACCCGTGAGCCCCATCCCGCCGACGGTGGCCCAGAAGAGTTCGTCCTCCGGCGTCAGAGTGCGGATCTCGCCTGTGCCGGTCAGCAGGTCGAGCGACCGGACGTGTTGACCGAAGGTGCCCTTCACATGGTGGTTCTTGCCGTGGATGTCGCTGCCGATCGCTCCCCCGACGGTCACCGCTCGCGTTCCGGGCGTCACCGGGACGAACCACCCTTGGGGGATGAACTGCCTCATGAGCGAGTCCAGGCTCACTCCCGCTTCGACCGTGAAGACCCCGCTGGCCTTGTCGATCGCGAGCACCTGATCGCGTCCGGTCAGGTCGAGGACCACACCGCCGGCGTTCTGGGCGGCATCGCCATAGCTGCGGCCCAGCCCTCGTGCGAGGACTCCTCGCGGTCCGGCCGAGCGCACCTGCTCGGCGAGTTCCTCGTCACTGGAGGCCTTGACGACCTTGGCCACGGTGGGCGAGGTCCGGCCCCAACCCATGAGGCTCTTGCGCTGGATCACGATCATCGAGCCTACGCTGCCCTCATGGAGTCCTCGCCGACCGCCACGGCCCTGATCAACCCGGAGTCAACGGGGAGGCTCGTCCTCGTCCGGCACGGCTCCACCGAATGGAGCCGCTCTGGTCAGCACACGGGACGCACCGACCTCCCGCTCCTCCCGGAGGGGGAGAACGATGCGTATGCCGTGGGCCAGGCCCTCGCTGACCGTTCCTTCGGCCTGGTGTTGAGTTCACCGCTCCAGCGAGCCTGGCGTACCGCTGAACTCGCCGGGCTCCAGCCGCATTCCGAGCCGAACCTCGTCGAGTGGGACTACGGCGGCTACGAGGGGCTGACCAGCGCCGCGATCCGAGAGCAGACCGGCGACGGCGGGTGGACCATTTTCACGCACGGCGTCATCCCCGGTGAGAGTGCCGGCGAGACTCTGGACCAGGTCGCCGATCGCGCGCGCGCAGTCCTGCATCGGGTTGCGCCGACCCTGCGCGACGAGGACGTGTGCGTGGTTGCCCATGGCCACACCCTGCGGGTCCTTGCGTGCGTCTACCTCGGCCTCCCTTCCGCTGATGGCGGACAGTTCCTCCTCGACGCCGGATCGATCAGCGTCCTGGAGATGGAAAAGGCAACGCCCGCGATCCGCACGTGGAATCACCGACCGGGGCGGACGGCATACGACCCGTTCTGACGGTCAGCGACGACGCGTATCGCGGCAGCGAGACCTGCCTTGACCTGTCATGGGAGGGGCCAGCTGTGGACCGGCTCGTTGGAGTGCATGTGCTCGGTGTAGAGGCGGAGCATCTCGTGAAGAGCTGCCCGCCGATCCAAACCTCGGTCCTCGAGGTGTCGGACGGCATCGACCTGCCAGGTCGCGCCATTGCGTCCGGTCACGCAGCGCGCCTCGATCACGCCGAGGTAGCGGTCGCGGACAGCCTGCGAAACGCCCCACTCCTCCAGTCCTTGATGGGCCATGGGCAGCAGGTGGCGCAGGACCAGCTCGTCAGCACCCACCTCGCCGAAGCCCGGCCAGTAGAAGCGCGCCTCGATGCCGTCCCGAGCGGCGAGTTCGAAGTTCTCCTCCGCGGCAGAGAAGGACAACTTGGTCCAGAGCGGACGGTCCTGGCTGGCGAGGATCCGGATGCAGCCGTAGTAGAAGGCAGCATTGGCAAGGACATCGACGATGGTCGGGCCGGCGGGGAGGACACGGTTCTCGACGCGGAGGTGCGGTACCCCATCCACGGTGTCGTAGATGGGGCGGTTCCAACGGTAGACCGTGCCATTGTGGAGACGGAGCTCACTCAGTTGCGGCGCGATGCCGGCCTCGAGTTGGGCCATCGGGTCCTCGTCCGAGGTCTCGGCGAGGAGAGCCGGGAAGTAGCGGACATTCTCCTCGAAGAGGTCGAAGATGGAGGTGATCCACCGCTCGCCGAACCATACCCGGGGCCGGACACCTTGGTTCTTGAGTTCGATCGGGCGGGTGTCCGTGGCCTGTTTGAAGAGTTCGAGCCGGGTCTCCGCGTGGAGGCGCTGACCGAAGAAGAACGGGCTGTTGGCGGCCAGCGCCACCTGGGGGGCCACCAAGGCCTGAGCGGCATTCCAGTGGGCCGAGAAGGTCGCCGGTGACACCTGCAGGTGGAGTTGCACCGACGTGCACGCCGACTCCGGGGCGATGGAGTCGCAGTAGGTCGCGATCCGCTCACCGGTGGGGCCCTCGATCTCGAGGAAGATGTCCTCGCCGCGCGCCGTGAAGATCGAGTCGTTGAGCGCCGTGTAGCGGTTGTTGTCGCTGATCCACTCGCGCTCGTAGTGCTCCGGCATGATCGTGGG
>DAOLRO010000103.1:0-9671 GCA_035418665.1 Phycicoccus sp. | reverse complement strand
CGATGAGCCAGATGCCGTTCTACGTCTCGCCCGAGCAGTTGATGAAGGACCGGGCAGACTTCGCGCGAAAGGGGATTGCGCGAGGCCGATCGGTCGTCGTCCTCACCTATGCCGACGGCATCCTGTTCGTCGCGGAGAACCACTCGCGCACCCTGCACAAGGTCTCCGAGATCTACGACCGCATCGGCTTCGCGGCCGTGGGCAAGTACAACGAGTTCGAGAACCTCCGGGTGGCCGGCGTGCGCTATGCCGACCTCCGTGGCTACTCCTATGACCGCACCGACGTCACCGCGCGCGGGTTGGCCAACGCCTATGCGCAGACGCTCGGCACGGTCTTCACCCAGGAGTCCAAGCCGTATGAGGTCGAGATCGTCGTCGCCGAGGTGGGGCGAACGCCCGAAGGAGACCAGATCTACCGGCTGACCTACGACGGATCGGTCGCCGACGAGCGTGCCTATGTCGCCATGGGCGGCGCCGCGGAGGCGATCGAGGAGGGGCTGGGAGCTGGTTGGTCCGAGGGCATGGACCTCGCGTCCGCGCTCACCCTCGCGGTGTCCCAGCTCGCCAAGGATCAGGCGGGTGGGCCCGATCGGGTGCTCGGACCGGATCAGTTGGAAGTAGCCGTGCTGGACCGCCATCGGCCCCGTCGCACCTTCCGTCGAATCGTCGGGGCAGCACTCGCCAACCTTCTCGGCGATCTGGTGGCCTCAGCGAGGGTGGACGGCGGTGCCAGCGATGCGGACGCCACAGGCAGCGCCAAGGCGACCGAAGTTCACGCGAACCCAGGTGACAGTCCGCGCCAGACGGCCACCAACCCACAGACCCAGCGCCCCAACCAGGACGACGCGCACCATGGCGACGCCGATGACCACGATGCTGCGGACGTTCACGGGACCGACAGCTGAGCATGGCCGATCACGGGCGTCGCATTTTCGGGATCGAGACCGAGTTCGGCATCACCTGCTCCTCGGGGGGCCAGCGCACCCTGACGCCGGACGAGGTGGCCCGCTACCTCTTCCGCAAGGTCGTCGCGTGGGGTCGGTCGAGCAATGTCTTCCTCGCCAATGGATCGCGGCTCTACCTCGACGTCGGATCTCACCCGGAATATGCCACGGCGGAATGCGATTCGCTGAGGCAACTCATCGCCCACGACCGGGCCGGGGAACTTGTGGTCGAGGCGCTCGCCGCTGACGCCCAGGAGCGACTCGAAGCGGATTCGGTGCGGGGCGACATCTTCGTCTTCAAGAACAACACCGACTCAGCCGGCAACTCCTATGGCTGTCACGAGAACTATCTCGTCCGTCGGGGTGGGGACTTCGGGGACGTGTCCGAAGCCCTCCTGCCCTTCCTCATCAGTCGGCAGATCACCTGTGGTGCCGGTCGGATCGTCTCCACCTCCCGAGGCGCCACGTATGCCGTGAGCCAGCGGGCGGACCACATCTGGGAAGGCGTCTCCAGCGCCACGACACGATCACGCCCGATCATCAACACCCGCGACGAGCCTCATGCCGATGCGGAGCAGTTCCGCAGGCTCCACGTCATCGTCGGTGACTCCAACATGAGCGAGACGACCACCCTCCTCAAGGTGAGCTCGGCCGACCTCGTGCTCCGCCTGCTGGAGAACTCCGTCGTCATGCGCGACCTCACCCTCGAGAACCCCATTCGCGCCATCCGGGAGATCAGTCACGATCCCACGGGCCGCGCCTTGGTCCGCCTCAGCAACGGCCGGCAACTGTCAGCGCTGGACATCCAACGCGAATACCACTCCAAGGCAGTCGAATTCGTGGAGCGCGAAGGCACCCATGACCCTGCACACGTCCAAGTCCTCGATCTCTGGGGCCGGACTCTCGATGCGATCGAGCAGGATCGCCTGGGTCTGGTGGACACCGAGATCGACTGGGTGATCAAACGACGCGTCCTTGACGAGTACGCAACCAAGCATGGGCTCAATCTCGAGCACCCACGCTTGGCGCAACTCGATCTCGCCTACCACGACATCAATCGCCAGCGCGGCCTCTTCCACCTGCTCGCGCGACGCGGTCGCGCGGCCAGGGTCGTGTCGGAGGTCGAGGCGTTCCGAGCCAAGGTCATCGCACCCCAGACCACTCGCGCCAAGTTGCGTGGTGACTTCATCACCGCAGCGCAGCGTCATCGTCGCGACTTCACGGTCGACTGGGTGCACCTCAAACTCAACGATCAGGCCCAACGCACGGTCCTGTGCAAGGACCCCTTCCTTGCCGAGGACGCACGGGTGGCTCGGTTGATCGACGGCATCGAGGCAGCGATCCCACCCATGGCCTGAGGCTGGCCCGGGTGACGATTTCTCTGAGCCACAGTCGACGCGGTTATGGTGGACGGCGATCCGTTGCCCACAACACCTCGAAGGTTCCCCTCATCGTGACGCTCTCCCGACGCCCCCTGCTGTCCGCTGCCGCGGCTGCCACAATGATCCTCGTCGCCGGCTGTGGCTCGAGCACCGGCTCGTCTGCAGGCACGGTCCTCAGCTCGATCAAGGTCGAGGGGACGGATGCCGAGAAGGCACCCACCGTGACGCTCACCACCAAGCCACTCAAGCCCAAGGCGACCGAGTCCAAGGTCCTCGCCGAGGGGACCGGGGCAGTCGTCGGCAAGGAAGACCTGACGACGATCCATGCGTTGATCGTCAACGGGACCTCGGGGAAGGTCGTCAACGACACCTGGGCCGGCAACACGGCGGCTCCGGTCGACCTCGGCGCCTCGGACCTCTTCCCAGCCATCAAGTCACAGGTGCCGGGCAAGAAGGTCGGCTCCCGGATCCTCATCGCCGCACCCATGAAGGATGTCTTCGGCGAGCAGGGCAATGAGGCCGCCGGCCTGGCAGCCACCGATTCGGTGATCTTCGTGGTGGACGTCAAGTCCGCCACCACACCGCTCAAGGAGGCCAAAGGCGAGGCCGTCGCGCCCAAGGAGGGCCTGCCGACGGTGGCGATGGAGTCGGGCAAGCCCGCCACGATCACGGTGCCGTCCGGAACGACTGCGCCGACCGAACTCGTCGTCCAGCCACTGATCACGGGCACGGGCGCGGAGGTGGCCGACGGCCAGACCGTCCGTGTCACCTACACCGGTGCCCTCTGGAAGGACGGCTCCGTCTTCGACTCCTCGGCAGCTCATGAGCCGGGCCATTTCGAGTTCACCGTCGGCCAGGGCAAGGTCATCAGCGGCTGGGACAAGGCCCTCAAGGGTCAGAAGGTCGGCTCTCGACTGCTCGTCGTGGTCCCGCCCGCCGAGGGTTACGGCGAGGCCGGAAGCCCTCCCAAGATCGCCGGCGATGACACCCTCGTCTTCGTCATCGACATCCTCGCGGCCTACTGATCTCATCGCCTGATGTGGAACCCTCCGCATCACTCGTTCACGGACAAGGAGCACGACATGGCATTCGACCCCAACACGACCAAGCCCGAGATCGACTTCCCCGGCGACACCCCGCCGGCTGACCTCGTCATCGAGGACATCTGGGAGGGTGACGGAGCCGAGGCCAAGGCGGGAGACACGATCAGCGCCCACTACGTCGGTGTGGCTCACTCCACCGGCGAGGAGTTCGACGCCTCCTGGAACCGTGGCGCACCCCTCGACTTCCGCCTCGGTGTCGGCATGGTCATCGCCGGTTGGGATGAGGGCATCCAAGGGATGAAGGTCGGCGGTCGACGCAAGCTCGTCATTCCGCCGCACAAGGGCTATGGCGACCGCGGAGCCGGGGGCGCCATCAAGGGTGGCGAGACGTTGATCTTCGTCGTCGACCTCGTCGACGTCCGCTGAACCCACCCGCCTGACCCGCGAGCCTCCTCGACCGATTCAGACGAGGAGGCTCGCGGCGTAGCGGCCGGCGGCCGCGCTGGCGAGGAAGGCCTCCGGGTCCTCGTCCAGGCCCCGCCCCATTGTCGACAGTGCGACCGGACTCTGCCCGAGTGCCTCGAGCAGACCCGAACCATCGACCATCTGCAGCGTGAGTCCTCCCGCGGCGTCGCCCACGAGGTCCCGTGCCTGCTCCGAGACGAGCTGCTGTTCGTCGTTGGTGGGGGAGAGGACCGGCACGTCCGCCGGGACAAGACACACCTTTCCGTATGCCGTCCGGCTGTGGTGGGAGAGCCCGCGGTGCCTTCCGCGGGGATCGGCGAAGGAGACGCGAAGGGCTGCGATTCCTCGCCCGGAGAGGGTGTGGACGGCGTTGAGCGCCTCGCCGGCGGCCACGCCCGTGTAGCCCCAAGGGGTGCCCGTGCCGACATTGCCGGGTCCCTGGATCACCACGGCCAGGTCCACGTCCAGGGCATGACGGCACGCCAGGAGGGCCGAGTGGAGGGTCACGGCCTCGTGCTGCCCCCCGAAGGCCTGGCCGACCGTGATCGTGCTGGCCAACCAGCCTGCCTCGACGAGACCGACCACGGCACGCGAGAAGGCCATGGGGAGAGCGCCTCCGTCGGTCATGACGTACGCCACCCGGGCCGTGGGTGCCAGCGTCCGGATCCCCGCCAGCACCGCGGGAAGGGCTGAGTGCAGATCCGCGACCACCACGGGCAGCGCGTCCAGTGACACGGACGCGTCGTCCGTTGCCAGGGTCGCGTGGTGCGGGCTGTCCTGCTCGTCGATGGCGAGGAACATCTGCTGGAGTGGCGTGTAGCGCGCCTTGACGATGTGACCGACGCCGAGTTGCACCTCGGGCAAACGATCAGGGACGGCGACGACAAAGGCATAGCCACCGGTGCCCAGGCCCTTGTCCAGTGCGCCGGTGTTGAGCAGGACCTCATCACCGAGTTCAGGCGCACCCACGAGATCGACATAGGCGATCGCGCGAACCGTGGTCGAGGCCGGAGCCTCTTCCGGTGCGGTGGATTGGGGTGAGCCGTCTCGGGGAGCCAGGCGGACGGCATACTCGATCGCTTGTCCCCACCGCCGGACCTGGGCCTCGATCGTTCCTCGTCGCCATGACATCACGCCTGCGAGCCTAATGACGGCCCGACGGAAGCGTGGGCGCCTCTCCGGTAGCGTCTGCGGACATGAGTGTGCCCAGCGGTCCTGCAGCCAAGACCGAGCGCCTGCTCAATCTCGTCCTCGTGCTGCTCTACACACGGCGTCCGATGACCAAGGCCCAGATCCGCGGAGTCGTGCCCCAGTATTCGACGGCACCGAACGACGAGGCCTTCGACCGGATGTTCGAGCGCGACAAGGACGACCTGCGCGAGCTCGGCGTGCCCCTGGTCATGGAGGAGTTGTCGGCGGGCTGGGACGACGAGCAGGGCTACCGGATACACCAGCGGGACTATGCGCTGCCGGACGTCGAGTTCAGCGCCGACGAGCGGGCAGTGCTCGGTCTGGCGAGCCGGGCGTGGGCGCAGGCATCGCTGGCGGGACCGGCAGCACAGGCGCTCCGCAAACTCCGAGCCTCCGACGTCGAGCGGGACGGGGAGTCGCTCATCGGCATCGAGCCTCGTCTGCGCACCGTGGAGCCCTCCTTCGACGACCTCAAGGACGCCGCCGTCAAGCGGATGGCGGTGACCTTCGACTATCGCCGGGCGGATTCCGACGACGCGACGACTCGTCGAGTCCAGCCCTGGCGGGTCCTGTTGTGGCACGGGCACTGGTATCTCACCGGGCACGATCTGGACCGTGACGCCGCCCGTGTGTTCCGACTCTCGCGGATCACCGGGGGAGTCAAGCGGATCGGCCGGGCCGGTGCCTACGAGATCCCGGCCGACCACGACCCGGTGGCCCTGCTCAATCGGACCGAACCGGAGACGACGCCGAGTCCAGCCGTCCTGCGCGTCCGTGCCGGTCGTGGCCACGCCCTCCGGCGCCGAGCGCGGTCGATCGGCGAGGTGGACGACATCTGGTCGCTCGTGGACATCGACCACCACGACGTGAATGACTTCGCCGCCGAATTGGCGTCCTACGGCGCCGACGTCGTGGTCGAGCAGCCCGCCGAGTTGGCCCGTGCGGTGCGCGAGCGCTTGCACGCGGCGGCCGTGGCTCACGAGGAGGCGTCCTGATGGCCGGCGCGACAACGCCCCCCGCAGCAGAGAGCGCGCTGAGCCGGCTCTCCCGGCTCCTGACGATGGTGCCGTGGCTGGTCAACCGGCAGGGGATCAACCTGGAGGAGGCCGCCGCGGATCTGGGCATCTCGGTGGAGCAGCTGACCAGCGACCTCGAGTTGCTCTTCCTCTGCGGTTATGGCCAGATGCCCGACGAGCTGATCGACGCCCAGTGGGACGAGGGCCAGGTCTTCATCGACAACGCCGAGGCCATCGCCCGGCCGCTCCGCCTGGGGATGGACGAGGCCGTGGCCCTGATCGTCGGCCTGCGTGCGCTTCGGGAGATACCGGGCCTGGGGGAGCGGGACGCTGTCGAGCGCGCGCTGGCCAAACTCGAGGCGGCCGCCGGCTCGGCCGCTGAGGCTGCCGATCGAGTGGGAGTGAGCCTGTCGGCGAGCGTCGACAAGGCACACTTGGCCGGTGCCCGTCAGGCGGTTGAACGACAGCGACGCGTGCGACTGCGCTATCTGGTTCCTGGACGCGACGAGTCCACCGAGCGGCTCGTCGACCCGATCCGCGTCCTCAACATGGACGACCGCTGGTACCTCGAGGGTTGGTGCCACCGGGCAGCCGGAATGCGCACCTTCCGGATGGACCGGATCGAGGAACTCGAGGTCACCGACGTCGACGGCACTCCTCCTCCGGAGGCACGCGCTCGTGACCTCGACCAAGGCCTCTTCCAGGCTGGTGCCGAGGACCAGACAGTGACCGTCCGTCTCGGACGCGGCGCGCGTTGGGTTTCCGACTATTACCCCGTGGAGAGCAGCGAGGCCATCGAGGACGGTGGCCGCCGGATCACCCTGCGCACGGGTGACACTGAGTGGTTGGTCCGCCTCGCGCTTCGCCTGGGGGGCGAGTGCGTCATCGAGTCACCTGAGTCTCTCCGTTCACAGGTGAGCGACAGCGCGCGCTCAGCCCTCACGGCATACGACGTCTAGACTGACGAAGACCGCACGCCCGACCCGTCAGTTAAGGATCGCCGCATCATGGGTGCACTCAAGCCATGGCACATCATCATCATCGTTGTTGCCTTCATGCTCCTCTTCGGGTTCAAGAAGCTCCCTGACGCGGCCCGCAGCATCGGTCGTTCGATGCGCATCTTCAAGTCCGAGGTCGACGAGATGAAGGCCGAGAGCCAGGCCAGCAAAGCCGAGAGTGAGGCGAGCAAGGCGACTCTCGAGGGCCAGACGGTCAACGATGGGGTGGACCCGGTGACCCCTCACGCGGGTGGAAACACCGAGGCCCCGCGCACCGACCGGACCGCCTGAGCGGGGCCACCGCTCGCCTCACCACCACCGATGGCCCTCCCACGACGACGCCCCAAGGACCCCGAGGGGCGGATGCCCCTTGCTGACCACCTGCGCGAACTCCGCAGCCGGGTGGTCAAGGCCGGTGTCGCGCTGCTCATCGGTGCGGCCGCAGGGTGGTTCCTCTATGACCCGGTGCTCGCCGAGCTCAAGAAGCCGATCGACTCCTACAAGGCGGCCCATCCGGATCGGCTGATCGACACGACGTTCACGGGCCTGACGTCCGCCTTCTCCCTTCACCTGAGCGTGGCCATCTTCCTCGGGGTGATCGCGTCGAGTCCGATCTGGCTCTATCAGGCGTGGGCGTTCATCGTGCCCGGCCTGACCCGGAAGGAGAAGCGGCTGTCGATGGCGTTCATCGCCACCGCCGTTCCCCTTTTCCTCGCGGGCTGCTACATGGCGTTGTATTCGTTGCCGCTGGTCATCGGCGTCCTGCTCGACTTCGCGTCGGACGGCAGCGCCAACCTGCAGACGCTCTCGGACTACATCAGTTTCGTCACGCGCTTCATCCTGGCCTTCGGCTTCGCCTTCCTCCTGCCGGTCTTCCTCGTGGCCCTCAACCTCATCGGGATCCTCCCGGCCGACCGCCTCGCCAAGGGCTGGCGCATCTCGGTCTTCGCGATCCTCGTCTTCAGCGCGATGATGATGCCGACCCCTGACCCGTTCACCATGTTCCTGCTCGCCGGGCCACTCATCATCTTGTTCTTCGTCGCACTGGGCGTCTGCAAGCTCCTCGATCGGCGCAAGGCCAAGGACCGCCCGGACTGGCTCGAGGTTGATGACACCACCGCCTCTGCACTCTGACGCGCAGCGATAGATTCACCTCGTGTCCCTGCGCATCGGCCTGATCATCAACCCCACCTCGGGCAAGAACACCGGTGCCCGCATCGGGGCTCAGGCGGCGACTCTCCTTGCCGCGCACGGCCACCAGATCGTCGATCTCTCCGCGATGGATGCCGAGCACGCCCGAGCACGGGCAGAGGCAGCGATCACGGCCCAGGAGATCGACCGACTCGTCGTGGCGGGTGGCGACGGCATGGTCAACCTCGGGGTCAATCTCTGTGCCGAGACCGGGATCCCGCTCGGCATCATCGCGGCCGGCACGGGCAACGACATCGCCCGCGAGCTCGGCCTCCCCGTCCGGGACGCGGTCGAGGCGGTGGCCCGGATCGAGACCGGTGCCGAGCGTCGCATCGACCTAGCCCGCACCATCCGACCCGACGGGACGCTGGCCTGGTTCGCCGGAGTGCTGGCTGCAGGGTTCGACGCCGTCGTGAACGAGCGGGCCAACCACTGGCGTTGGCCCAAGGGCCAGATGCGCTACAACCTGGCCATCCTGCGCGAACTCCCTGTCTTCCGCGCCATTCCCTACGTCCTCGTCCTCGACGGTGTCCGCCACGAGACCGAGGCGATGCTCGTCGCGGTCGGCAACGGCCCGGCATACGGCGGTGGCATGCGGGTCGTCCCGAGTGCGGAGTTCGACGACGGGCTGTTGGACGTCCTCGTCCTGTCCAAGATCGCGATCCCGGAGTTCCTCCGGGTCTTCCCCAAGGTCTTCCAGGGTGGGCACGTCGACCACCCCGCCGTGACCATCCACCGCGCCCGGTCAGTGCGCTTGGAGGCCAAGGGGATCGTGGGCTACGCCGATGGTGAGCGCTTTGCACCGTTGCCGATGGAGTGCGAGGTCGTGCCCGGCGCGCTGACCGTCCTCACCTGAGCACCCTTGTCCGGAGCACCGCATAGGTTTGGATCCATGACCGGGTCCGCTCTCGAGGAGTTCCGCGCCCGCCTCACCTTCCCGCTCGACGACTTCCAGGTCGAGGCGTGCCGGTCGGTCGAGGAGGGCCGCGGGGTGCTCGTCGCGGCGCCGACGGGCGCGGGCAAGACGATCGTGGGGGAGTTCGCGGTCGATCTCGCGCTGCGCACCGGACGCAAGGCGTTCTACACCACCCCGATCAAGGCCCTGTCGAACCAGAAGTATCACGACCTCGTCGCCGTTCATGACGCGGCGAACGTCGGGCTGCTCACCGGAGACACCTCCATCAATGGCGAGGCCTCCGTGGTCGTCATGACCACCGAGGTGCTCCGCAACATGCTGTATGCCGGGTCCGCCACCCTGGACCGGCTCGGCTTCGTGGTCATGGACGAGGTCCACTACCTTGCCGATCGTTGGCGCGGTGCCGTGTGGGAGGAGGTCATCATCCTGCTCCCCGAATCGGTGCAGGTGGTGTCCCTGTCCGCGACGGTGAGCAATGCCGAGGAGTTCGGTGACTGGCTCGGTGAGGTCCGTGGCGACACCGCG
>DAOLRO010000102.1:0-9740 GCA_035418665.1 Phycicoccus sp. | reverse complement strand
CCCTGGTCGCGGATCTCGAGGATCGAGCGGACGAGGTGCTGGCGGTAGCCCATGCGCCCGGTGATGCCGTTCATGATGATGCCGATGGTCTTCGGGGTCTGAGTCGTCATGGTCTGCTCCTTTGCAGTCTTCGTCGCTCCGGTTGGAAAGCGCTTTCCGACAATGTAGGGCAAGCGACGTCAGCACCGCAAGAGGAGGAAGAGAACGGGAGACTCCGACGGCCGTCGGCCGTGGCGTCGGACGGGCCTGTCAGAGGCTGCGCGTGCCTGGTACGCCGTGGGGCCGACCGAGCCGGTCAGAGGCCGGGCGTGCTCTCCCGAACGATCAACCGGCCCTCGACCTTCCCGCGGCGGGGGGTCGAACTCCACTCGGCCAGAACGAGATCGAGCGCACTCGCTCCCATGTCCTCAAGTGGCAGGGCAACCGTGGTCAGTCCTGGTGTGATGTCCCGCAGTGTCGCGATGTCGTCGAAGCCCGCGACGGCGACGTGGTGCGGCACGCGAACCCCGGCGTCTCGACAGGCCGCAATCGCGCCGACCGCCATGACATCGTTCGCCGCGAAGACGCAGTCAAGATCCTCGCCCCCCTCGAGGAGTGCCGCCATCGCGGCATACCCACCGTCGCGGGTGAAATCGCCGTGGTGCACGGCCGCTGGCTTGAGTCCGCCCCCGGCAAGCCCGTTCTCGAAGCCAGCAACGCGATCGCGCGCGGTTTGGAGGTTGTCCGGCCCGGCGAGGATGCCGAAGCGCCGGTAGCCGAGGCTGTGCAACTCCTTCGCGAGTCGCTCAGCCCCAGACTTGTTGGCGACGACGACCGAGTCGATCCCCGGCCGGGCCTGACCGATGGAGACGACCCGACCACCTCGAGCGCTGAACGCCTCGACCGCCTTGCTCAGTCGTGGCTGCACCCCGGCCTCGGTGATCTTGCTCCCGGCGAGGATGATCGCCCGGCTCTGTAAACCGCGGTGCGCGTCGACGTAGTCGACTTCGCGCGAAGGGTTGCGCAGCGTGCTGCCCACCGTGACGATCAGCCCGTGGCTGTCGGCCGCTTTCATCAACCCGGCAGCAATGGCGGAGAAGTAAGGATCGGCGATGTCGTGGACGACGAGCCCGATGACATTGCTGCGTCCGCGAGCCATCGCCTGCGCGGGCGTGTTGGCCATGTAGTTGAGGCGTTCCGCGGCAGCGAGGACACGCTCGCGCAACTCCCGCCCGACGACGCGATCGCTGCCGTTGTAGGCCCGCGACGCTGTGGCCAAGGAGACCCCCGCCTCGCGTGCCACATCACTCAGCGTGGCCGCTCGACCCTCAGCCATGGGGTCGCCCTTCAGGGGACAGGCCGCCGATCGGAATGCGCATTCCGTCATCGTAGGTCTCGGCCCGCACGTCACCAATCTCCTGCAGGACAGATGGGCTGCTCATGGCGCACCGGAAGCCGGTGTTCCCGCTGCTCGACAGTGGATCATTGCTCGTGCGCGCGGCCACCCGATAGCGATTGCAATAGGAGTCATGGCACAGGTAGGAGCCTCCCCGCATGACCCGGGCTCGGCCCTCTGCCGGACCCGTCGGGTCGACCAGCGGCGTCTCCGGGTGCCTGATGCCCCACCAGTCGGCGCACCACTCCCACACATTCCCGGCGACCCCGTACAGGCCGAAGCCGTTGGGTGGGAAGGCAGCGACAGGTGCCGTCCCGGCATACCCGTCTTCGCTGGTGTTGCGCGTCGGGAAGGTCCCCTGCCAGATGTTGCACCGGTGCTCTCCACCTGGGGTGAGTTCGTCACCCCACGCAAACCGGGCGCCCACGAGACCGCCGCGCGCGGCATACTCCCACTCGGCCTCGGTCGGCCGGCGGGTGCCGGCCCAGGCGCAGAAGGCGAGGGCGTCGTCGTGGTCGACGTGGACCACCGGGTGGTCCGCGCGGTCGTCAACGGTGCTGCCGGGGCCTTCGGGTGCATCCCACGTCGCGCCGGCGACGCCGCACCACCACGGGGTTCTCGGCGGTCGTCGCGACACCTGCCTCACCGTCGTGGGGAGGAAACTGGCGAACACGTAGGACCACCCGTGACGTTCAGCGCCGGTGCGGTATCCGGTGTCGGCAACGAAGGCGGCGAACTCGGCGTTCGTCACGGGAAACCGTCCCATGGCAAAGGGCGACAGGGTCACCTCTCGGATCGGTCCCTCGCCGTCCTCACGGTTGACGTCCGGGTCGGTCGAGCCCATGAGGAAGGAGCCCCCGGGCAACGCGACGAAGTCGACGCCCCCGCCGGCGAGGGCTGAGCGCTTCATCGATTGGCGCTCGCTCAGGGCTGCCGGCTGCGGGTCCTCGCCCGGTGCCGCGCAGCAGGTCCCGTCCATGGCCGGCAATCCTAGACGTCTGAGCCGAGCGCCGGAATGCGCATTCCCGCCATCCTCGCCCGACCCCGGCGACGACTAGGATCCGCTTCATGGGAGAGGGTCAGCCGGTCATCGGCATCGATGTCGGCGGCACGCGCATCAAGGTCGCGCTTGTCGCGCCTGACGGCCAGGTCCTGCGTGATCACGTCCGCACCACGCCGGTGGACCTGGCGACCACCATGGTCGAGACCATCCGGGACATCGTCCACGCAATCGGCGGCGAAGGGTGCGCCATCGGCCTCGTCGTCCCGGGTCTCGTCGACGACCACGAGGGCGTCGGCGTGTGGGCGGCGAACCTCGGGTGGACGGACCTGCCGATCCGGGCGATGGTCGAGCGTGCTCTGGGCGTCCCAGTCGCAGTCGGCCACGACGTCCGCGCCGGCCTCCTGGGCGAACACCACCACGGGGCCGCCAAGGATTGCGATGACGTCGTCTTCGTTGCCCTCGGCACCGGTCTCGCGATCGCGGCGATGTCGAGCGGCGCGGTGGTCAGCGGCACCCCGTGGACCGGGGAACTCGGACACATCGTCGTGGTCCCCGACGGTCGCCGGTGCGGTTGCGGCCAGCTGGGCTGTCTCGAAACCGTCGCTTCCGCCCGGGGCATCGCCGCCGAGTTCGTATGCCGTGGTGCCGGCCAGTCGTCCCCGGCACCTTCCGAGGGCGAAGCCGTGACCATCGGGGCCGATCACGTCGCGGCGCTCGTCGACAGCGGAGACGCCCTGGCGACACAGGTCTGGCAGGAGTCCATAGACCACCTCACGGGCGCCCTCGCTCCCGTCCTCACGACCTTGGGCACTCAGCGCGTCGTCATCGGGGGTGGCCTGATCGGGGCAGGCGAGACCTACCTCCGGCCTTTCCGGGGGTCTTTGGCGGCGCGGCTGCCCCAGCGGATGGAGGTTGAGGTCGTCGCGGCCGAATTGGGTGATCGCGCAGCGTCACTCGGCGCTGCAGTCCTCGCCCGAGCCCTCATCCAGTCCCGCCAGTGACATGAGCCCAACCAGCCGACCCGGCGTGAGTGTGATCAGTGACGCCACGCGGCGCGCGCGGATCGCCGTGCGCCAAGGGCTGGCCGCCGACCATCGTCACCCCGACATCGGCTCAGCCACCAAGGCCATGAGCGCTTGGCATTCGACCGAACCGGCGAGCGTGCATCTGGGCATCGCTGCCCGCACGGAGGCGCCATCCCTCGTCGATGTCGACGCGGCGCTCTACGAGGAGCGTTCTCTCGTCAAGATGCTCGCGATGCGACGCACCGTCTTTGCCTTCCCGCGGACGCTCGTCCCGGCCGCGCTCGCGAGCGTCGGAGCCCGCGTGGCAGCCCAGACCCGCACCGGGCTGCACAAGACCCTCCGAGATCACGCCATCACGCGCGACCCGGACGACTGGACCGACGGTGTACAGCGCGACGTCCTCGCGGCCCTTTCGGACGGTATTCCGCTGTCCAGCAAGGAGATCGGAGCGGCAGTGCCCGAGGTGGCGCGAAGAGTCCCGATCGGCACGGGTCGTTCCTGGGAGTCAACGACTGCCCTGACTCCGCAGGTGCTCGCGCTCCTATCCGCATCAGGTCACATCATGCGTGGCCCGAACGCCGGCGACTGGCGCCGCCCGGCGCCCCTGTGGACCACTCCCGAACACTGGCTTGGCGCACCGCTCGCCCCCGTCAGCGAGCGAGAGGGGTATGCCGTGCTGGTTGCTGCCTGGCTGAGTTCCTTTGGACCCGGGACAGAAGCCGACCTCGTCTGGTGGCTCGGGTCCACCAAGGGTGCCGTCCGGACGGCGCTGGCCGACATCGACGCCGTACCCGTGCTGCTCGAGGGGGACACTCCCGGCTGGTCTGCCCCTGAGGACGATCTCCGCGACCTCGATGCTGCCGACGTCGGACCGTGGGCTGCGCTGCTCCCGGCCTTGGACCCGGCCACGATGGGATGGCGAGATCGGGCCTTCTATCTCGACCCGGCATACGTGCCTTTGCTCTTCGACAGCGCTGGCAACGGCGCCCAGACCGCATGGGTCAACGGGCGGATCGTCGGGACGTGGGTCATGGACGACCAAGACCGCGTTCGGGTGGTCCTGTGTGATCCCGATCTGAGGTCCGGAGAGCGTGCACTGCTCGATGTCGAAGCCGAGCGGCTGGCGACGCTGCTTGACGGCCAGCGCATCAGCTCGCCCTACACGTCGGCCCTCGCCTCGGGGAAGAGCCTCAGCCCATGACCAACAAGGGGCAACGGGTTCGATGGGTGCTCCACGTGGACATGGACCAGTTTCTCGTCGCGGTGGAGTTGCTGCGTCGGCCGGAACTCGTCGGGCTGCCGGTCGTCGTCGGCGGACGGGGTGACCCCACGGAGCGTGCGGTCGTCTCCACGGCGTCGTATGAGGCGCGGGCGTTCGGCGTTCGGTCGGGTGTGGCATTGAAGTTGGCCAAGAAGCGTTGTCCCGAGGCCGTCTTCCTGCCGGTCGACTTCCCTCATTACGAGAAGGCCTCGGCACAGGTGATGGCGGCACTGCGGGCGATGCCCAGTGC
Organism: Phycicoccus sp.; assembly: GCA_035418665.1. Lineage (GTDB taxonomy): Bacteria > Actinomycetota > Actinomycetes > Actinomycetales > Dermatophilaceae > Phycicoccus_A. The sequence goes on along the minus strand of DAOLRO010000102.1, from coordinate 4,826 downwards.
GGTCGTCGAGGTGCTCGGGTGGGACGAGGCCTTCGTGGGCTTCGAGGTCGATGACTCGGTCGACCCGATGACACTCGCGACTGCCGCGCGGGCCGCGGTCTTCGAGGCTTCGGGTCTGAGTTGCTCCGTCGGGGTCGGTGACACCCTGGTGCGGGCCAAGACAGCGACCGGCTTCGGCAAACCCGCAGGTGTCTTTCGGCTCACCCACGAGAACTGGCTCGAGGTCATGGGCGAGCGCGACACCCAATCGCTGTGGGGAGTCGGTCCGCGAATCGCTGCCCGCTTGGCCGACCTCGGGATCGGGACGGTCGCGCAACTCGCAGTGGCGACCGTCGAATCCTTGGTCACCGAGTTCGGCAAGGTCGGTGGTCAGCACGTCTCTTCGCTGGGTCGCGGCGAGGGGCGGTCGTGGCCGGACGACAGTCCTTGGGTTGCCCGCGCCCATGGCCGGGAGACGACCTACCAGCGCGACCTCGAGACCCGAGACGAGGTCGCCGATGCCCTCCTCGAGTTGAGCCAGCGGGTGGTCGAGGACGTGGCTGCGGACACTGCGGGCGTACCGGACGGGGAGCCCGCTGGCCGCAAGGTGGCGAGGGTCTTCCTCAAGGTGCGCTTCAAGCCGTTCTTCACCTACCAGCGCTCACGCAAACTCCCCGCGCCCACCAGTGACCCGGCCGTCGTCGCTGCCACGGCGTTGGCGCTCTATGACGCACTCGAGGACCCACGAGCGGTGCGCCTGCTCGGCGTCCGCGGCGAGATGACCGACCCATAGGTCGCAGAGGTTGGCTGGTGGCGTAGGTATGGGTGCGCCATTGGCCAGGGTCTGCGAGTCCCTTCGCAGAGGTTGGCCAATGGCGTAGGCATGGGTGCGCCATTGGCCAGGGTCTGCGAATCCCATCGCAGAGTTTGGCTGGTGGCGTAGGTATGGGTGCGCCATTGGCCAGTCTCTGCGAACGGGGTGCCAGCCTTCAGAGTGTCGCCGGGTCGAGGTGGGTCGTCAGTCCGTCGTGCGCGGCGACCAGGTCGAACCACAGGCCGACCTTGGGCAACTCGCGCGTGAAGAAGTAGGCCGTGGCCGCCCGTTTCCCGTCGTAGAAGGCCCCCTCCTTGCCGTGGGCAGCGAGCCATTGCTCGAGCCACAGCCAGGCGATGACGAGGTGGCCGGTTCCCTCGAGGTATGCCGTGGCCTCCGCCAGGACGTCGGCTCCACCGCCGGCTTCTCCCGCCAGCCTCGTCACCTCCTGAAGGCGAGCCGTCATCGCGAGGAGGCTCACGGCATACGCCTCGCCGGATTCGCCTGCAGCAGTGGCTCGTTCGGCGGTTTCGTGGATGCGGGCGACGAGGAGACCCAATGCCCGACCGCCGTCGAGGAGGACCTTGCGGCCGAGCAGATCGAGGCCCTGGATGCCGTGGGTGCCCTCGTGGATGGCGTTGAGCCGGTTGTCGCGATAGTGCTGCTCGACATCGTGGTCGCGTGTGTAGCCGGCGCCGCCCATGACCTGGATGGCGAGGCTGTTGGCCTCGAGGCACCACTGCGCGGGGAAGCTCTTGGCGATGGGGGTGAGCAGGCCGAGCAGGGCGAGTGCCTCGTCGGCCGCCTCGCCTTCGAGGGAGTGCGCATCGTCGACGAGGCGCGAGCAATAGAGCATGAGGGCGAGCGCGCCCTCGACATAGGCCTTCTGCGCCAACAACATTCGCCGCACATCGGGGTGCTCGGTCAGGGCGACCTGTGGCTCGGTGGGCTTGGCACCGAATGGCCGACCCTGGAGGCGCTCGCGCGCATAGGCGAGGGACTTCAGATAGCCGGTGTAGCCGACAGCCGTGCCGGCAATCCCGACGCCGAGGCGCGCCTCGTTCATCATCGAGAACATGATTGGCAGCCCCTGGCCGATGGAGCCGACGAGGTAGCCGACCGCGCCAGCTGCACCCCCCGGCCGATGGGCTCCGTCGCCGAGCACGGGCGCGGTGTTGACGGTGCCCCGCGAGCCCATCTTGTGGTTGATGCCAGCGAGGACGACATCGTTGCGCTCCCCGAGGGAACCATCCTCTGCGACAAGGCATTTCGGCACAATGAAGATCGAGATGCCCTTGGTGCCGGGTGCGGCGTCAGGGGTGCGGGCCAACACGAGATGGACGATGTTGTCCGCCAACTCGTGATCGCCGCCGGAGATCCACATCTTGCGGCCGAAGAGTCGATAGGTCCCGTCGTCCTGGGGGATGGCTCGCGTGAGCAGGTCAGCGAGATTGGACCCGGACGCGGGCTCGGACAGGGCCATGGTGCCGGTGAAGCGACCCTGCGCCAGTGGCTCGGCGAAGAGTCGCCGCTGCTCGTCCGTGCCGTGGGTGCGGATGAGGTTGGCCGCGGCCATGCTGAGCAGGGAGTAGCCGGAGGTCGCGGTGTTGGCCGCGTGGAACCAGGCGAGACAGGCGGAGACCACGCTCGTCGGCAGGCCCTCGCCGCCGTGGCTCTCGGGCACCCCGGCCGTGAGGAAACCCGCATCGGCAAAGGCCCTCAGCGCCGTGCCCACCTCGGGGATGAGGGTGACCGTCGTCCCGTCGAAGCTGGGCTCCTGCAAGTCGTTGGCGCGGGCATGCGGCGCGAAACGCTCGGTCGCCACGGTCTCGGCGAGTTCGAGCACGGCCCCCGCGGTCTCGCGTGAGTGCTGGGCAAAGGGCTCGCGCTCGAAGAGTTCCTCGGACCGCAGCCACTCGAAGAGCAGGAAGTCGACGTCACGCGCAGACAGGATCTCGGAGGCCATGCCATCAGTCTGCTCGACCTCCAGCAGGACCTCCCGCTGGACCTCCCATCGCGCGTCGCGATCGGGCAGGCTGGTGTTCATGACCGCAGGCATCGACCCGACCGTCCCTCCCTCCGGCACTGGCTGCGTCGAGTGCCTCGCCACCGAGGGGTGGTGGGTGCACCTCCGTCGCTGCGCCCAGTGCGGCCACATCGGCTGCTGCGACACCAGCCCGAGCCAGCACGCGACCGGCCACTTCCGCGAGACCGGGCACCCGATCATGCAGAGCTTCGAGCCGGGCGAGGACTGGTTCTGGAACTTCGAGCGCGAGAAGGGCGCCCTCGGCCCCCGCCTGGCCGATCCGCAGAGTCGCCCCGAAGACCAGTCGGTCCCTGGCCCCGAGGGGCGCGTCCCAGACGATTGGCGCGACCACATCCACTCCTGACCCACCTCACGCTACGACGCAGTAGGTGCTGGAACGACACATACTGCGCCGTAGGTCGCAATCAGCGGGCCGGTGACCGCGTGGGGGTGATCAAGTCCCCAACCACGTCGTATGCCGTGTGCTCACCACTGTGGTGTGCACACGGCATACGCGGTGGTTGGGTTGGTCTCCGCTCAGGCGACCGGCTGCTGGAGTTCGGTCACCCAGGCGTCCTCGCGACCCAGCGGAGTGGCCAGGTAGACCTCGCGGCAGCGTCCGCTCGGGGAGAGACCGGCAGCGGCGCAGTAGCGCATGAGTTGCTGCCAGGTGTTCTGGATCGAGGTCATGTCGCCGTGGTGGACGACCGTGACGGCCCGTTCCACCGCCGGGAGGGTCTCCTGCTCCGTGTCTGGGATCTGTGGGGATTCGTCGGTGACGGGGACCCCGGCGCCGATGCGCATGCCGTCGCCCTCGGTGGCCGCGTCGTACCAGGCGATCGTCGGGCTGGCCGGATCGATGCCGACGGCGATCATGTCGCCGACGAGGCGCTCGAACATCGGACCGATGGTCGGACCGATCTGGGTGACGTCGTCGACGACTGCCGTGAGCTGGGCAAGAGTCGTTGCGGGCAAAGCCTTTTCGATGAACTGCAATTCGGACATGAGGTTCTCCTCCTCGATCATTCGCAGGCGACGCTCGATGTCGCTGAGCTTGCCCCGGTCCTGCGCCATCTGCTGCTCGATCTGGGCTCGCCGCATGAGGAGCATGGCCCGGAGGTCGGGCGCCGAGACGTCGGCGTCGAGCACAGGGCCGATCTGCTCCAGGGTGAACCCGAGTTCCTTGAGGGTCACCAAGCGGTTGAGCCGGGCCAACTGGGCTGGCTCGTAGTGCCGGTAGCCACTGTGGGGATCGACCGCCGCGGGCACGAGCAGATCGAGAGCGTCGTAGTGCCGGAGCATGCGCACCGACACTCCGCCGTGAAGGGCGAACTCACCGATGGTCAGCATGAGGTCTCCTGCGTTGGGTGGTGTCCACGCTCTTGCGCGAACATCACCACTGCACTGCCTGACACAGTGTGAGGGTCAAGGGTGCGTTCCAGCGAGTCTGGTCAGGCGAGAAAGTCGATCGTGTGGGTGCGCTCGCGGAAGGTGAAGGAGTCGCCGAGGGCCAGTCCCTCGATGGCCGCGTGGATGGGGCTGTCGCTCGAGATCCCCTCGTAGGTCACCCCGTCGACCTCGACCGAATCGGCCACGACACCGATGAGGTAACGGCCACCGTCGAAGCCGACGATGGCACCTGGGCTGACAGTGGTCTTGGGCCCCATGTCGAGGGCCTCGATCGTGGCGATGTCGGCCTGCTGCTTGGCGGCGCTCTCCTCGAAGAGTTCGGTGAGGCCGCCAGCAGCGTCGGCCTGCGAGAGGTCGTCGACGGAGAGGGAGGAGTCCTGGTCGAGTTCGGCGGCCGACTCATGCTCCTCCGCACTCTCTTCCGAGGCCGCGAATTGCGCGCGGGCCCGCTCGAGAAGTGCGTCCTTGACGTGCTGCTTGGCGCCGTGATCCATGGTCGTGTCGCTCATGCAACCCAGCATGATGCACCGGCCGGGTCAGGGAACACTCAGATGGGTGGGTCGTCGTAGCTGGCCAGTGCCCACCGCAGCTTGATCC
>DAOLRO010000101.1:2409-9765 GCA_035418665.1 Phycicoccus sp. | reverse complement strand
ATCGACTTCAGGACGTGGTTGATGATCCCGTAGTTGTAGTCATAGAGCAGCACGAAGAGCTGCGAGGTGATGATCAGCGACGCCGCCCACGGCACGATGATCGCCCAGCGCACGAAGCGCCGCCCCGGGAACTCCTTGACGAGGAACTGCGCGAGCCCGAGCGAGATGACGATCGTCAGGACGACGACCGACACGACCCAGACTGCAGTGTTGCTGAAGACGGTGCCAAGATCCTTGTGCGCCAACACATTTGCGTAGTTGTCCCAGCCCGCGTCGCCCTTGCGCAGCCCGGTGATCGAGTACTGCCCGCGCGAGGCCTGGAAGAGTTTGATCGCCGGAAAGAGGACGACGCCGATGATGAGGACGAGGGCCGGCGCCAACCAGAGCAGCGCCACCGCTGGACTCACATGGCCAATCCGGTGCTTGCGTTTGGCTCGAGTCGCCATCACCTGTGCAGTTCCCTTCACGCGTCGTTGCCGGCCAACCATGCCGTATGCCGTGGGCTCACCTCGCGAGGTGAGCCCACGGCATACGGGTCAATTCACTTGCCGCTCAGCTCACTTGGCGGCTTCGGCGGCCTTCTGCAGGTCGTCGAGGGTGGCCTTGGGGTCGCCGGTCAGGGCGCCACCGAGGTTCTGCTGGACGGCGAGCTTGACCTTGTCCCAGGTCGGGTCGTCGGTCGGCGTGAGGTGGGCGTTGGGGAGGGTGTCGAGGTAGACCTTGAGCTTGGCGTCCTTGCTGAAGTACTCGAGGCCGGACTTGGTCACCGGGAGGAAGCCCTCCTTCTCGATGAAGGTGTTGATCTGGTCCTTCTGGTAGTAGAGGTCGTAGAAGGCCTTGACCGCCTTCTCGTTGCCCGGCTTCTTGAAGGCCATGAGGTAGTCAGTGACACCGAAGGTCTGCGGGGTGTCGCCAGCCTTCTTGGTCGGGAAGGGCGCGACGGCGTACTTGACCTTGGCGTCCTTGTCGAGGGCCCCGGCGAGCGGGCTGAAGCCGACGACCATGCCGGCCTTGCCGGACTTGAAGAGGTCGAAGGCGTCGGCGCGGTTGGTCTTGCCCGGGTTGTTCTGGGTGACCTTGGCGTCGGTGAGGTCCTTGAGGAAGGTGAGCGTCTCGAGGTTCTGGGCCGAGTTGATGGCCCACTTGCCATCCTTCTTCCACTCGCCGCCGTTGTTGAACAACCACATGGAGAACTCGCCCTGGCTCTCCTCCGGGCCGAGCGGGAGGGCGTAGCCGACGTTGCCGTCACCGAGCGCTGTGATCTTGGTGGCCGCGTCCTTGAGCTCGTCCCACGTCTTCGGCGCGTTCGCGATGCCGGCCTTGGTGAAGAGGTCGGTGTTGTAGAAGAAGGCGCGCGCCGACGACAGGTCGGGGAAGCCGTAGAACTTGCCCTCATAGGTGCCGGACTTCTGGAAGGCCTCGAGGATGTCGGACTTCACCGCGTCTGGGAGGACCTCGTCACCGTTGTAGAGCAGGCCGTCCTTGGCGTAGGAGGCGTAGGCGTTGAGGTTGAGGATGTCCGGAGCCTGGTTGTTCTGGATCATCGTCGAGGACTGCTGGTCGATGTTGTCCCAGGAGACGACGTTGACCTCGAGGGTGTAGCCGGTCTTCTCGTTGTAGGTCTTGGCGAAGGCGTCCCAGAAGGCCTTGGTGTTGTCCTTGGAGTATTCGGCCGCGACGAGCTTGATCGTCTTGACCTCCTCTGCACCAGAGCTGCTGCCGCCGCCCGCGGTCCCTGCGCCGCTGCCGCCCGAGCAGCCTGCGAGCACGAGCCCGCCCGCCGCCGCGAACGCGATGACCACACTGGTCCGAACCTTCATGTTTCTCCTTCACCATGACCCGGGGCCATCCCGGAACCCCGGCTCTGGACGTGGCGTGAAAGAGCGCCGCACGTCCTTGACCGGCTGGTCGTCAACCTAGGCGCGGGTTTCGACCTCCGCCAACCGATAGCGCAAGTGAACTGCGCACTTCTTGCTCACGATTCGGTCACGGACCTGCACACAAATGCCGCAGAGTTGCGCACTTGACTCGGGTTCCGTCCACGGGAACAGCGCCTGTTAGGTGAGCCTAAGCACGGCATACACTCGCCCGGTGGGCACCAAGGTCAAGGGCGGCAAGCCGAGCAAGGGCAGCAAGGTCGTCGTGCCCAAGGCCAAGTGCTGCGACGACAGCCCGAAGTGCGGCCGGTGCCCCCTGCGCCTGCTCAAAGAGCAGCGGATGCCGGACGGGCTCACCGTGCGCAAGCGCCGGGTCGTCAGCGTCACCGACCCCAAGCACCCGCTGTCCAAGAAGGAACTCGCGGCCCACCTGAAGCGCCGCAAGAAGTCCCGCGCCGCCTGAGCCTCGCCGTCTGACCCTCGCCGCTGTGCGACCCTCCCGCGTGCGAGACTGCCGCCATGCAGCACTCGACGACGATGGTCCCCTCCGCAGACGCCAGCCCCCTCCACACCAACGTCTGGTTGCCCGAAGGCCGACCGCGTGCCGTGGTCCAGATCGCCCACGGCATGGCCGAGCACTCGGATCGCTATGAGCGGTTCGCACAGGCGCTCACCGATGCCGGGTATGCCGTGTACGCCCACGACCACCGTGGCCACAAGGGAACGGCTGGTGACCACAGTGACGAGGGCTACTTCGCCGACAAGGACGGCTGGGCGACCGCCGTGGCCGACATGCGGGCGGTGACCGATCGAGCTCGCGCCGAGCAGGCCGGGCTGCCGGTGTTCCTCATCGGGCACAGCATGGGCAGCTTCCTCTCCCGGTCCTACATCGCCGAGCCGGCGCCGGACCTCGCCGGCGTCGTGCTCTCCGGCACCGCGGGTGACCCGGGCCCGATCGCGCTGGCCGGCATCGCGGTCTCCACGATCCAGGGCAAGTTGCGGGGTCGTCGCCACCGCTCGGGCATCATGAACACGCTTTCCTTCGGCCAATACAACGCCGCCTTCAAGCCCAACCGCACGGAGTTCGACTGGCTCTCACGCGACCCCGCCGAGGTCGACAAGTACGTCGAGGACGAGTGGTGCGGCAATGTCTTCACCGCGGGCTTCTACGCCGACCTCCTCGGTGGTCTGCGCCAGATCAACTCCGATGGCCTCGTGGCGAGGGTCCCCAAGGACCTGCCGATCCTCGTGCTCTCCGGTGACGAGGACCCGGTCGGGGCTGGTGGCAAGGGCCCGACCGCGGTGGCCGCGCAGTACGAGCAGGCCGGCGTCGAGGACGTGACCCTCAAGCTCTATCCGGGCGGGCGGCACGAGATGCTCAACGAGACCAACCGTGACGAGGTCACGGCCGACATCATCGCCTGGCTGGACGCCCGTCTCGCCCGCCGCTGACAGTCGCCACCGCCCACGCACCCCGCTGTTTGTGACCCCAGGTTCGTCAGTTGGCCCCAAAAACCTTCCGGCACATCCTGTTTATGACCCCAGGTTCGTCGGTGCTGGCGCTGGGAGCGCGGGTGAGGGGACGGCATACGAACTTGGGGTCACAAGCGGGGACATGCCATGCCAGACCGGGGCGACACCTACGAACCTGGTGTCATGAACAGACCGACGGGGTCAGTCAGTTGAGGCTGAAGCCGCCTGCTGACTCGTGGACCGAACGTGACGAGAAGCGACGCTGCAATGCCTCTTCCTCGCGAATGAGTCGGTCCGCGAGCGCGGCTCGCTCCGCGGGATCGCACTCGAGCAGGAGTTGGCGCTGCGCCACGGTGAGGCCTGCTTGAGCTGCGCGTGCGTGATCGCCGAGGGCAGCACGGATCGTGGCCTCGTCCGACAGGTCGTCGAGCCAGGTCACGTCGGCCGAAAGGTAGGGGCGTGACGCATCGGGCGCGATCACCTCGTCCACGCGAAGCCGGCGCCGACCGTGCAGCACCCACGCGACCAGCGGGCGACCGTCCGCGAGCACCTCGCGGTGTTCACTGAGCACCCCCTCACACCCGACGCGCGTCAGCGTCCCCTCGCGACCCGCCCCGACCTCGTGGCCCTGACGGATCAGCACCACCCCGACCGCTCGCTCCTCCTCTGGCAACGCCATGAGATCGGCGTGCAGTGCCAGATAGCGCGGCTCGAAGAGTTGGAGTGGCATGACCTGTCCCGGCACGAGGACCGTGCCCAGCGGGAAGATCGGCAGCAGGGACATGCCATCCAGTGTGCCCGTCAACCAGCCGGTGAACCCAGCCCTGAAGCCAGCGGCCGGCGCCCCGCCACGACGACATGACCTACGAGAGAACGTCCTTGCGCTGGAAGCGCCAGTAGCCGAGCGCGAAGAGCACCACGGCATACAACAACGACCACAGCACCCCCCGCTGAAAGGACGTCCAGTCCGGCTGGGTCGAGGTGAAGAGGTCGTACCACGCCCGCGAGTAGTGGCCCGGCAGACCCTTGCGCCAGTCCCCGAGGGCATCGATGGAGTCCAGAATCCCGGAGACGATGAGCACGATGAGTGCCGAGCCGACCGCGGCCAAGGGCGTGTCCGTGCCGACCCCGACGAGGAACGAGATGCCCGCGATCGGCAGGACCGCGACGAAGATGTAGGCGATCGCAATTCCCATGCGCGGCAACACCATTGACCATGACATCTCGCCGCCGCCGGGGATGGAGAGTTCGTTCGTGCCGTAGAACAGTGACCCGATGATCAGGGCCCAGACGAGCATCACGACCAGCGCGACAGCCACGGACAGCAGGCCCACGATGAGTTTGCTCGTGAGCAACCGAGACCGGCCCACCGGCGCGGTGAGCAAGTAGCGCAGCGAGGACCATGAGGCTTCGGCCGGGACCGAGTCACCGACGAAGAGCGCCGCCACGATGTAGAAGAGCAACTCCCCCGAGACGAGCAACACGAAGAGGGTGAAGTTGCCGGACCCAGAGGTGGCCAGGTCCACCGGTCGCGTGCCCGACGACGACCCTCGCCTCGGGCCGGTGTCCAGGGCGAAGGCCGCCACGAAGATGAGCGGCAGCACGAGCAGGATCCCGAAGATCCACTGGGTCCGGCGACGCCGGAGTTGTCGACCGATCTCGGCGCCGACGGACAGGGGCGTCTGCCTGCGCCGTGTCTGTGTGCTCATCGGGCCCGCACCTGTCGCAGTCGTTCGATCATGGACGTCTCCGGACCCTCTGCATCCTCAGGTTTCGCGGAGGCATCGGCGATGACCCCGAGGAAGACCTCCTCGAGGTGGCGACGACTCCCCACCCCGACGACATCGAGGCCGGCATCGATGGCCTCCCGCACGATCTCGTGACGCGGCCGGTCCGCGATGATCGTGACCTTGGCTCGGTCGTCCTCGTCGATGACCTCAAGAGTGCGTATGCCGTCCGCCCCCCTCAGGTGGGCGAGCGCCGCTTTCGTGGGTGCGGACGAGGTCTCGATGACCGTGGTGTCCTCACTGGCGACGAGGTCGGCGACCGTCCCCGTCGTGATCACCCGTCCGGCGTGCATGACGACGACATGGCTGCAGGTCATCTCGACCTCGGCGAGCAGGTGACTGGAGACGACGACGGTGCGGCCGGTCGCGGCATACGCCTGCAGGATCGGCCGCATCGCGGCGATCTGCGGCGGGTCCAGGCCATTGGTCGGCTCGTCGAGGAAGAGCACCTCGGGCTTGCCGAGCATCGCCTGCGCGATGCCGAGACGCTGCTTCATGCCGTGCGAATAGGTGCGGGCCGGACGGTCGAGGGCGCCACCGAGCGCCGCGACATCGAAGGCCTCCTCGAAACCCGCCTCCTCCGGTGGCCGACCGGTGGCCTTCCAGAAGGCGTGGAGATTTTCGCGACCCGTGAGATGGGGCAGGAAGCCCGGCCCCTCGACCAGCGCACCCACGGACCGAAGGATCGGCGCCCCGGGCGTGATCTCGTGCCCGAGCACGTGGACAGTGCCGGAATCCGGACTGATCAGTCCGAGCATCATGCGCATGGTGGTCGTCTTGCCAGCGCCGTTGGGTCCGAGGAGGCCGACGACCTGCCCGCGCTCGGCGCGCCAACTCACGTCGTTGACCGCGCGGTGGCCGTCGGCATAGGTCTTGACGAGGTTGGAGACGACCAACGGGGTGTCTGCGAGGTCCTCACGGAAGGGATGCTGACGTCGCTGCCACCGGCGCCAGAGCGAGAAACCCACCAGGGCGAGCAGCACGGCGATGAGTGCAGCGCCCACAGCCAGGGACTCGGTGTCGCGCTCGCTGGCGGTCGCCAACGGAGTCCCCTCAACCGTCGGCAGGGTGAGCGTGGCGGAGTCGAGGGCGATCCGGTCGGCCCGCACGGTCCGCGACCCGGCAAAGGCACTGTCCGTGGAGGTGATGAGCACGCGCCACGTCGACCCGGCCTCCATCACCCACGTCGCAGCGGGCAGCGCCACGGTCACTTGGGTCGCCTGACCCGGGGTGACGGCCAGCCGGAGCGGTGCCACGAGCGGCCGTGGCTGACTGACGGAGGTCCCCTGCACCTGCCACAGGGAGACGAAGAGGGTGACCTCGGCATCGGAGGAGGTCACCGAGAAGGTCAGCTTCGGTGCGCCCGCCACCGTCACGCGCTTGCTGATGGCGCGGACGTCGAGGACCGCCGATGCACCGGGAAGTGCCGCGAGGGGATACGTCGGCAGGGAGCCCAGGGACAGCGAACTGCTCGATGATCCACCCCCGCCCGCGGTCCCCGAGCCGCCGGTCGATCCGCCGGCGGCCGAGTTGAGCAACCCGAGGCCAGGGATGGTCGTGATCGACGCCGGCTGGCCTCCGGGCGGGGTGAGGACGAGTTGGTCCTGCGCCGGTAGTCGCAGGGGCACCTTCACCGGGGTCACCTCCGCTGTCGTCCCACCGTTCAATCCCGGGTATGCCGGGAGCCGGGCGATCGTTGCCGTCACCTGCCGCCGCGCCAAGGGAAGGGTGTAGGTGAAGGCGTCGAACCCCTTCGGCAGCGCAGCCTCGGGTGTCGCAGCCGAGGAAGCGCTCGAGGTGCTGGCCGGAGCAACAGACCGGATCGGGTCTTTGATGTCGCGCACGTAGTGGTCGAGCCACGTCTGGGCGGCGGCTTCGTCCTGGGTCTGCGTGGTCGAGGGAGCGTCATGTCCACCATCGGTCCAGCGGATGGCCAGCGGCGCCCCGATGGCGGCAATGGCGCGGGCATTGGCATCGGCCTGGTCGAGCCCGAAGAGCGAGTCGGTCTGGCCCTGGACGAGGAGCGTCGGGGCCATTGAGTCCTTGAGGACGGCATTGGGCCCGTGACCACGCAAGGTCTCGATGATCGTCGGCGAGGGCGCTCCGGACTCAGCAGCCTCGAGGAGGCCTTGGCAGATGGCCGGGTCGAAGCGGCCACACAACAACTGAGACGACGCGCGGGCCGGGCCGTTGGTGCTCCCGGTGGCAGATGGGCTCGG
>DAOLRO010000101.1:0-2309 GCA_035418665.1 Phycicoccus sp. | reverse complement strand
TGGCACTCGGTGCGGCAGCGCTGGCACTCGGTGCGCCCGCCGAGCCACCCCCACGGCCGCCACCGGCGCCCAGTGCCGCAGTGAAGAAACGCGAACCCCACAGTTGCTTGTAGACACCCGGTGTTTCGATCGGGGTGCCGCCGGCGAGGGTCGCGCCCGTCGGATCCGACGCTTCGACGGCCTCGACCGCGGACTGGGGGAAGAGGGACTGGGCCAGGTCGTTCCACGTGATCGAGGCGACCACGCCGTCGACTCTTGGGTCGGTTGCGCCGAGCATGAGCGCGAGCGCGCCGCCGTAAGAGCCACCCGCGACCCCGACGCGGGGGTCACCGACTCCGTCGAGTTGGACATCGTCACGCAGTGACAGCAGGTCGACCAGCAGACTGCCATCGGCAACCTCGTAGGCCGGGTCATCGAGGTGAATGCGACCCCCGGACTTCCCGAAGCCGCGAGCCGTGTACGAGAGCACCACGTAACCGTGTGCCGCATAGGTCTTCGCCTGTTCGGCCACGCTCTCCTTCGCGCCCCCGAAGCCATGGGCGAGGATCAACGCTGGCCGTTTGGCACCGGTAGCGCCAGCGCTCGTCGTGATCGACACATCGAGGTTGACGGCCGTGCCGTCGGGCTCGGCCCCGACCGGGACCATGAGGTCCTCGACCTTCACTGCCAGGTCAGCAGCCGATCCCGCCGATCCTGCGACCGAGACCACCGCCTCACCCGGGCTGGCCGCGGAAGCCAGCGGCACGGCATACCCGGTCATGGCGGTGACCACAGCGAGCGCCGCGGTGCCGGACAGCGCCCGGCGAGCACTCCGCCACCGGCGAGTGGAGGTGCCCGGGGCCCGTGTCATTGGCACATCCTGCACCACGGGCCTGAGGCGCCCGCGATGCGTGACTGCGTCACATCTCCTCGTGGGTCTCCGGGTCGGCGTCGAAGAGTCGGCCGTCGGGGCGGCCGAGGGCCGTGATCGCGCTGACCTCGTCGTCGGTGAGGGTGACGTCGAAGATGTCGAGGTTGAGGCGCTGGCGCCGCGGATCGGCCGACTTCGGCAGAGCGAGGGAGCCGAGTTGGACGTGCCAACGGAGGACGATCTGGGCCGGGGAGACCCCATGTGCGGCCGCTGCATCGGCGATGGGCGCGGCTGCTTCACCCTCCATGCGCGCCAGGGGGCTCCAGGCCTCGGTGCGGATCCCGAGCCGTTCGTGCACCGCACGGAGCTCGACCTGGGGGAAGGCCGGGTGCATCTCGATCTGGTTGACGCTGGGGGTGACGCCGGTCGCGGCGATGATGTCGTCGAGGTGACGGGGAGTGAAGTTGGAGACGCCGATCGAGCGGACGAGGCCACGCTCGCGACACTCGACGAGGCCCTGCCAGGCGTCGACATAGAGGTGCTGGCTCGGGTTCGGCCAGTGGATGAGGACGAGGTCGATGACGTCGAGGCGCAGGCGACGCAGGCTGTCCTCGACCGAGGCGATCGCCAGGGACTTCTCGTGGAAGCGGCCGGGGACCTTGGTCGTGACGAGGACGTGCTCGCGGTCGAGGCCACTGCGACGGAGCGCCTCGCCGACCTCCTCCTCATTCTCGTAGTTCACGGCGGAGTCGATGAGCCGATAACCCTGCTCTAGGGCAGACACCATCGCGGTGACGCCCTCCTCGCCACGCAACGGATAGGTGCCGAAGCCGACCTGCGGCACGACGAGGCCGTCGTTCAGGGTCCAAGTCGGGATGCGGGTGGGTTCGCTCTGGGGTTCGCTCGGGGATTCACTCACCCGTCAAGACTGCCACGGGGTCCGCGGTCGGTGAGAGGATGCCGCCATGAGCGGAAGCGGCACCAAGGATGACCCGTGGCAGCTGAAGACGGCGCCGGGCACGTCGGCCTACGAGATGTGGCGCGATGAGGCCGCCGAGCCACCGACGTTGGTGTGCCAGGTCGGCTCGACCCAGTTGAAGTATCACTTGCGCGCCATCGATGACCTCGCCGCGTGGCTGCACGAGCAGGGCGACTGGGTCGACCTCGGCGCTGCCGACGAGCAGAAGCCCGCCAAGGAGGGCACGGTCGAGGCGTGGGGTCGGTCCGAGGACAACCCGGTCGGCGGTTGGTATGGGCTGCGCAAGGGCTATCGGGGTCGCTTCGGCATGTACCTCCCACCCCTGCTCGAGGAGTTGGGGCTCGTCGAGCTCGAGCACAACGCGCGCAACAACCGCGTGCGCGCCAAGGGCTGACGGCCGCCAGCTGGCGGCTGACGGACCCGTCCCCGCGCGAGGAACCCACGACCCATGGCCTGGACGATCCCCGAGTTGGAGATGCT
>DAOLRO010000100.1:0-9832 GCA_035418665.1 Phycicoccus sp. | reverse complement strand
CTCGTGGCGATCTTCAAGGCCAGGCCGAGCCCGTTCTACATCATGGACGAGGTCGAGGCCGCCCTCGACGACACCAACCTCGGTCGCCTCATCACCCTCTTCGAGGAGCTCCGCGACAGCAGCCAGCTCATCGTCATCACCCACCAGAAGAAGACGATGGAGATCGCCGACGCCCTCTACGGCGTGAGCATGCGCGGCGATGGCATCACGACCGTGGTCTCCCAGCGCATCCGCGACGTCGCGCCAGCGACCGCCTGACTCTCCGTCCCTCGAGCTACGGCGCAGTAGGTGCTGCTGTAGCAGCACCTACTGCGCCGTAGCTGGGTGAGTCGGCCGCGAGACGAAAGCACACGGCATACGGGATCAGTTGATCGAGCCGATCGCGGACAGCGGCCACAAGCGGAAGACCACCGGTCCGATGATTCGTTCACGATCGACGAAACGCGCGCACCCGCTTGCTGCCGCTGGCCCTCCTCGGCAGGCGATCACACTGTCCGCCGACTGTGATCGGTGGTCGCCCATCACGAGGAAACTGTTGCCGGGCACGACGATCTCGCCGAAGCACCTGGGGGAGCGGTTGGATGTCTCGCAGTCCAGCTGGCCAGCCGTAAAGGTCAGGTCCTCGAAGACATAGGGCTCGGTGATGGGCTCACCGTTGACGAGCACCCGTCCCTCGGGGTCGCAACAGGCGACCTTGTCTCCCGGCAGCCCGATGACTCGCTTGACCGTGTAGTTCGTGTTGCTGGGTCCCATCCCGGTGACGTCGCCGGCCAGCCGCACGGCCTTCTTGACGAGGCCATCGGCGGGAGAGCGCTTGGCCTCTTGCCAGGTGTCTCCGTGACCGAAGACGACGATGTCGCCGCGGGCAACGGTGTGGTCGAGGCGGTTGACGAGGATGCGATCGCCGATCTGGAGGGTGTTCTCCATCGACTGCGAGGGGACCCCGAAGGGCTTGATGAGGAACGCCTGGACCAGGGCGACGGCGGCGAGCGCGAGGACGATCTCGAACCCGATCGGCAATCTGCGTCGACGCCTCCGCGGTGCGGAAGCGGCCCTCACGCCTGTCCGGCGTTCGATCCCTTGGGACTCGGTCGCGGGCTCAGGGTGGGTCACGAGGCAGCAGCCTACGGGAGGGCACGCGCGGATCGTCCCGTGTGTCGATTTGGGTATGCCGTGTGCTTCCGTCACGCTGGATGGCATGACTGCGCTCATCTTTGCCATGGTGCTCTGCGTCGGCCTCGCCGTCGCCGTGGTCGCCCTCGTCGCGATCCCGGCCCGACGTGAAGGCCGCGACCTGCTGACTGATCGAGGCGAGCGTGCGCTCGACCGGGTCAAGGACCGCGCCGACACCGTCCTGCCGCGGCGATGAGGTCGGGGATCGACGCCAGCGGCATCGATCACGAGGTCCGACCCCAGGACGATCTGTTCGGTCACACGAACGGTCGATGGGTGGCGACCCACGACATCCCCGCTGACCGGGGACGCTACGGGACCTTCGATGCGCTCCGTGAGCAGGCCGAGCAGGATGTCCGGGCAGTCATCACCGAGGTGGCCGAAGGCAGCCCTGCCCTTGGCACCACCGGGGCCAAGGTCGGCGATCTCTACGCCAGCTTCATGGACGAAGCGACCGTCGATGCGCTGGGGGCCACTCCGCTGGCCGACCTGCTCGACCTCGTGCGTGGCGTCGACTCGCCCGCGGCGCTGATGGCAGCATCCGGGCGACTCTTCCGCGACGGAGTGGACGGGCTCGTGCGCCCGTTCGTCAACACCGACGATCGCGACCCGGACCGTTATGTCGTCTACTTCGAGCAGGGTGGCCTCGGGCTCCCTGACGAGTCCTACTACCGGGACGAGGCGCACGCCGACAAACTCGCTGCCTACGAGCCCCACGTGGCACGGATGCTCGCCCTCGGTGGCTGGGCGGATGCGGGTGCGGGTGCGGAGGCCGCGGCTTCGCGAATCGTGGCACTGGAGAAGCAGATTGCCGCTGGCCACTGGGACAAGGTGACCAACCGCGACCCAGTGAAGACCTACACCCTCGTCGACCGTGCCGGCCTCGACGAACTCTCGCCCGGACTCGACTGGGACGCCTGGCTCGGGGGAGCGCGGGCCGGTGCCTCCATCCTCGAGGCCGTCGTCGTGCGCCAACCCGACCACCTGCGCAGCGCTGCCGACCTCGTCGGCCCGGTGCCGATGGCGACCTGGCGAGACTGGCTCGCCTGGCACGTCATCCACGAGTTCGCCCCCTATCTCTCCAGCGCCCTCGTCGAGGAGAACTTCGACTTCTACGGCCGCACCCTCTCGGGCGTCCCCGAGATGCGTGTGCGCTGGAAGCGCGGCGTGGCCCTCGTCGAGGCGGCGCTCGGTGAGGCCGTCGGGCAGCTCTATGTCGAGCGGCACTTCCCGCCGCACGCGAAGGCAGAGATGGAGACCCTCGTCGCCAACCTGGTGGAGGCCTTCCGTCGCCGCTTCCAGGACCTCGAGTGGATGGGTGAGGACACCCGGGGCGAGGCGCTGGCCAAGCTCGGCGCCTTCACGCCCAAGATCGGCTACCCCGCGAAGTGGCGCGACTACACGCCCCTGGAGATCAACGCTGGCGACCTGGTCGGCAACGTGCGCCGGGCCAGTGAGTTCGAGGTCGAGCGCAACCTCGCCAAGTTGGGCGGCCCGGTGGACCGCGACGAGTGGTTCATGACGCCCCAGACGGTCAACGCCTACTACAACCCGGGCATGAACGAGATCGTCTTCCCCGCGGCGATCCTCCAGCCGCCCTTCTTCGACGTCGACGCCGACGACGCGGTCAACTACGGCGGCATCGGTGCGGTCATCGGCCACGAGATCGGCCACGGCTTCGACGACACCGGCTCGCAGTTCGACGGCGATGGCCGGCTGCGCAACTGGTGGACCGAGGACGACCGGGCCAACTTCCGAGCCCGGGCCGACCGGCTCATCGCGCAGTTCAACACCCTCGAACCTCTCGATGCCCCCGGCCACAAGATCAACGGGGCATTGACGGTCGGCGAGAACATCGGTGACCTGTGTGGGCTCGCGATCGGCCACGCGGCATACCGAATCGCCGTGGAGGCAAGCGGCACGGAGGCGCCCGTGCTCGACGACGCGACCGGGGACCAGCGCTTCTTCATGGGCTGGGCGCAGGTCTGGCGCGGCAAGGCCCGCGAGGCCGAGGCGATCCGCCTCATCGCCCTCGACCCGCACGCGCCGATGGACCAGCGGGCCAACGTCGCGCGCAACATCGAGGAGTTCCACGAGGCCTTCGGCACCCAGGAGGGTGACGGCATGTGGCTGGCTCCCGAGGACCGCGTCCGCATCCTCTGACTCCAGACCCGCACGCTGTGGGTATGCCGGGGGCTCGGTTTGGGTGACCTCCCTCCGGCTGGGAGGATGGTCGGGTGAGTGCGATCGACACCCTGTGGGAGTACGTGGCCGTTGCTGTCGGCCTGCTGGTCATCCTCGGCGGCCTCGCCGTTGGGTTGCTGCGGGGGCGCGGTGGGAAGACCAAGGAACTGCCTCCGTCGGCGCGCCGGGACGGATCATCCGATGGCACCGGGACAGGGTCGGGCG
This sequence comes from Phycicoccus sp., assembly GCA_035418665.1. Taxonomy (GTDB): domain Bacteria; phylum Actinomycetota; class Actinomycetes; order Actinomycetales; family Dermatophilaceae; genus Phycicoccus_A. Next base: position 6,250 of record DAOLRO010000100.1, on the reverse strand, counting down.
GGACGACAACTCTCGACCGGGAGACCTCCGCACCCACCGACACTCTCCCCCCACCGGCCGAGCGGACCGAGCCGCGCGAAGAGACCCTCCCTCCGCCGCCTGTTCGACCCACGATCGAGACTCCCGATGCTCCGGTCGGCCGCCTCAAGCGGCTCCGTGCCCGCTTGGCGCGCTCGAACACCGCTCTGGGCAAGGGCCTTCTGGCCCTGCTCTCTGGTGGGCGCCTCGACGAGGCGGCCTGGGAAGAGGTCGAGGACACCCTGCTCGCCGCAGACCTCGGCGTCGAGGCCACGACCGAACTCGTCGACCGTCTGCGCACCAAGGTCGCCGTCGAGGGCTCGACCGATGAGGCGACGGTCAAGGGCTGGCTGCGTGGGGAGTTGCTGACGCTGGTCGACCCGAGTCTGGACCGCTCAATCGCCTCCTCGCGCGTCGACGGTCGACCGGCCGTCATCCTCGTCGTCGGAGTCAACGGCACCGGCAAGACCACGACGGTCGGCAAGCTGGCGCGCGTGCTGGTCGCAGAGGACAAGGACGTCGTGTTGGGGGCCGCCGACACCTTCCGTGCGGCTGCTGCAGATCAACTCCAGACCTGGGGTGAGCGCGTCGGGGTGGCCACCATCCGCTCCGACCGGGAGGGCGCCGACCCGGCCGCCGTCGCCTTCGACGCCGTCAAGGGTGCGACCGAGATGGAGGCCGACGTGGTCCTCATCGACACCGCGGGGCGCCTGCACAACAAGGTCGGGCTCATGGACGAACTCGGCAAGGTCAAGCGCGTCATCGAGAAGCAGTCGCCGATCGACGAGGTCCTGCTCGTCCTCGACGCCACGACCGGCCAGAACGGTCTGCGTCAGGCCGAGGTCTTCGGCGACGTCGTCGGCGTGACCGGCATCGTGCTCACCAAGCTCGACGGCACCGCCAAGGGCGGCATCGTCGTCGCCGTCCAGCGCCAACTCGGCGTGCCGGTCAAGCTCGTGGGTCTGGGCGAGGGCCCGGACGATCTGGCGCCCTTCGACCCCGAGGCCTTCGTCGACGCCATCCTCGACTGACCACCTGGACCCAGCCGTTGAGTCGCGGCGAAACGCAACTCTTACGCCACACGGCATACGGCAACATCCTCGAAACAGAAGCGGCACCAGAGCGGAAACGCACGCCGCGCAGAGTCTGCGTCATGACCATCGCAACCCTGCCCATGGCGGAGACACCGACGATCGACTACGCGGCCACCGCGTTCGTCCTCCTCTGTGCCTCACTCGTCCTCTTCATGACCGTGCCGGGTCTGGCCCTCTTCTACGGGGGCATGTCCCGGGCCAAGTCGGTCCTCAACATGATGATGATGTCCTTCGGTGCCGCTGGTGTCGTCGGGCTCATTTACGTCCTCTACGGCTACTCGATGTCCTTTGGCAGTGAGAACCTCGGAGGCATCATCGCCAACCCGTTCGAGAAGTTCGGCCTGGCCGGCACCGACGGGCTGATCAACCCCTTCGGCTACGAGGGCCACGGTGACATCCCCGAGCTGATGTTCGTCGGCTTCCAGTTGACCTTCGCGATCATCACCGTGGCCCTCATCAGCGGCGCGATCGCCGACCGCGTGAAGTTCTCCACCTGGATGGTCTTCGCCGCGATCTGGGTGACCCTGGCCTACTTCCCGGTCGCCCACATGGTGTGGGGCGGTGGACTGCTCTCCGGCAGCGACTCGGGTCTGTCCGCGCTCCTCTTCGGAAGCACTGACGGCGCGGCCAACGTCACCCCGATCGACTTCGCCGGCGGCACCGTCGTCCACATCAACGCCGGCATGGCCGGGCTCGTCCTGGCACTCGTCGTCGGCAAGCGGCTCGGCTTCGGCAAGGTCGCGATGCGCCCGCACAACGTGCCGCTCACGATGATCGGCGCGGGGATGCTGTGGTTCGGCTGGTTCGGGTTCAACGCCGGCTCCGAGCTCGCCCCCGACGGCACCGCCGCGCTCGTCTGGGTCAACACCACGGTCGCCACCTGTGCCGCCATGCTCGGCTGGCTGCTCGTCGAAAAGCTCCGCGACGGGCACGCCACCTCCATCGGCGCGGCCTCCGGCGTGGTCGCCGGCCTCGTCGCGATCACCCCGGCGTGTGGCGCGCTGAGTCCCATGGGATCGATTGCTCTCGGTGTGGTCGCCGGGGCACTCGCGGCGTATGCCGTGGGCCTCAAGTTCCGCTTCGGTTTCGACGACAGCCTCGACGTCGTGGGCGTCCACCTCGTCGCCGGCCTCTGGGGGACCATCGGTGCTGGCCTGCTCGCCACGGACGGCGGCCTCTTCTACGGCGGGGGCGTGCAGCAGACCCTGTTGCAGATCGTCATCGCAGTGGTCGCCCTGCTCGTCTCCGGTGTCGTCACCCTCCTCATCGCCCTGGCACTCAAGGCCACGATGGGCTGGCGGATCCCCGAGGACGCCGAGGTGAGCGGCATCGACACGGCCGAGCACGCCGAGACCTCCTATGACCTGGTCGCCCGCGGGGGTCGACTCGGGGTCACGGGCAGCGGCCCCATCCACGATGCCCGCCACCACAGCGAGTCCCTCAGTCCCGCCAGCAGCGAAGGAGCGAAGTGATGAAGCTCGTCACCGCGATCATCAAGCCCCACCAACTCGACGAGACCAAGTCGGCCCTCGAGGCCTTCGGGATCACCGGCATGACGGTGAGTGAGGCCTCCGGCTACGGGCGCCAGCGCGGCCACGCCGAGGTCTACCGAGGGGCGGAGTACCAGGTCGACTTCGTGCCCAAGGTCCGCCTCGAGATCCTCGTCGACGACATGGACGCGTCCTCAGTGGCCGACGTCATCCTCAAGTCGGCCTCCACCGGGCGGATCGGCGACGGGAAGATCTGGATCATCCCGGTCGAAGAGGTCGTCCGGGTCCGCACCGGCGAACGAGGCGTCGACGCCATCTGAATCCCACCAACCCAGCACACGGGGGTAGGTCGGCCGCTCTCCGAGCGGTCGGCCTACCCCTTCGTCGTGCGGCCGCACGCCTGCCAGGACGGTGAGGGGTTAACACGGGCGTAACGACCTCGGTGAGGTACGGAAACGTCGAGGAGGGAGTCTGGCCGAGTGAGCGTGACCGATCTCAAGACCAAGCGCCTGCAGCTTGCCGACCTGCGTGGCTTCGCCGATCCCGGAGCCGGTGCTCGCCGTCGCTCGGCGCTGTCCGAGCACCTGCGGGTCTGGCTCTCCGAGAACTGGGCCACCGCGACCGCTGGCCTGCGGCCCGAGGGGATGGCGCTGGCCGCCGTGGGCAGTCAGGCACGAGCCGACGCCGGGCCGATGAGTGATCTCGATCTCGTCCTCCTGCACAACGGTCGGGTGTTCGACGACACCGCGATCACGCGACTGGCAGAGCGTGTCTGGTATCCGATCTGGGACGCGAAGGTGCGTCTCGACCACAGTGTCCGCACCCTCGCCCAGTGCCGCTCCGTCGCCCAGTCTGACCTCGCCGCCACCGTCGGTCTGCTCGACCTGACGCCGATTGCCGGCGATCGAGAGCTCGTCTCCGCCGCCCGCTCGACCGTCGCCCACGATTGGCGAGGCAGCGCCCGCCGCCGTCTGCCCGAACTCCTCGAGTCGTTGGCGACCCGGCACACCCGGCATGGGGACCTCGCCCAGTCGCTGGAACCCGATCTCAAGGAGGCGCGCGGTGGGCTGCGCGACCTCACGATCCTGTCGGCGCTCGCCGAGGCATGGCTCGTGGAGCGACCCCGTGGCGACGTGGATCTGGCCCGAGATCTCCTGCTCGACGTGCGTGATGCGGTCCATGTCGTGACCGATCGGGGCCGGGACCGGCTGATGCGCGAGGACCACGACGCGGTGGCCGCACTGCTCGGACGCGGCGATGCGGATGGGTTGCTGACCGAGGTCTCGAGCGCCGGCCGGGTGATCGCCCACGCGCTCGAGGGAGCCCTCCGTGCGGCGGGTCAGGCGCAACGCGCACGCACGTTGCGCGTTGGTCCCCGCCGCCCACAGATGACGCCCATGGGTCACGGTTTCTTCGTGAGCGACGGTGAGGTGGTGCTCGGGCACGAACGACTGCTCGACGACTCGACACTGCCCCTGCGCGGCGCGGTCCTGGCGGCACGAGCCTGCCTTCCGATCTCGCCGAGGACCTTGCGCAACCTCGCCGGCGTTCCCGACCTCCCCGCGCCGTGGCCAGCACCCGCGCGCGAACTGCTCGGTGACCTCCTGGGAGCCGGTCCCGGACTCGTCCCGGTGTGGGAGTCGCTGGATCAAGTCGGCCTCATCGAGCGCTGGATCCCCGAATGGTCGCGGGTACGCTCCCGTCCGCAACGCAGCCCCGTCCACCGGCACACCGTGGACCGCCACCTCATCGAGACGGTCGTGCACGCACGGGGTTTGGCCCGTGAGGTGGCACGGCCGGATCTCCTGCTCGTGGCCGCACTCCTGCACGACATCGGCAAGGTGAGCGGCGCGCATGACCACAGCGCCGAGGGGGCACCCGTGGCCCGCGACATCGCCCGCCGGCTCGGCTTCGACGCTGAGGATGTGGCGACGATCGAGCTGCTGGTGCGGGAACACCTCACGCTGATCGAGCTGGCCACTCGCCGTGACCACACCGATCCCGGCACCGTCGACGCGGCCCTGGCGGCCGTCGGTGGGGATGCTGGCATCTTTGCTCTGCTGAGGGCGCTGACCGAGGCGGACGCGGCAGCCGCTGGCCCGGCCGCTTGGACGGACTGGCGGGCCACTCTGCTCGCGCAGCTGACCTCGGCTGTGCGGGAACGACTCCGGGTGCGAAGGACGGATGGTTCGTCGCCTGGCTCAACGTCCAGCTCGACGCTGGGTGCGAAGCCCGACTCAGCCCCCGACGAGGCCAAATCGGCCACCGCCAGCGGGCACCTTCCGCTGACAGATGCGGACCGGGAGCAGGTCCGGGCAGGTCGCGTGATCGTGAGGGACCTCCCACACGGCACCGCCTGGCGACTCGACATCGTGAGCGCGGATCGGCTGGGACTCTTCGCGGACACCTCGGGTGTCCTGGCAGCGGCCCATTTCGTCGTGCGGACGGCCATGGTGCGGACCATCGACGGGTTGGCGGTCAACGAGTGGCATGTCGAGGCTCCGGGCGGGGAGGCGCCCGACGTGGGCTCGCTCGTGCGCTCGCTCGAGCGCCTGGCCGCCGGGGACAGCACCCCGTTGCGAGACCTCGATCGTCGGCGGCCCCGGATCGCCCGCCCAAGCGCTGCTGCCCAGATCGGCGGGGTCGGCCAGGCGCGCGCGATGATCGTCCCCGACGCCAGCCCCGATGCCACGGTCCTCGAGGTGCGCGCACAAGACCGCCCGGCACTCCTTCACGACCTCGGGCGCGCCTTTGCCTCAGCGGATATTTCGGTGCGTTCCGCCCACGTCGCCACGTATGCCGGTCAGACCCTCGACACCTTCTATCTCACCCGCCCGGCGGGTGGACCTCTGAGCCCGGCCGCGGTTGGTCAGATCATCGGGCTCGTCATCGACGCGTGCGAAGGTGCTCCGGCCTGACGCCGGTTCGAGGTGTTCTCGACACGGGATCGGCATCGCGAACACCTCGAAGGGGAGGTCAGGCGGGGGCGTGACCGGTCTGACCCCCGTGCCCGGCGAGCAGTTGGCCGAACGGGGTCACCGATGCACCGAGACCCACACCGGAGGTGCGTGGCCGTGGCTCCGCGCCGGGAGTGAACCCCGCGACCGAGCCGGACTCCGCGACGACCAGTGCAGCCAACTCACTGGCCGCGCGGGTCACCCGAGTCGCAAGGTCCCGCCCGGCCTCGCCGCCGCCGAAGTCCTCGGTCGCGGCGAAGACGCCGGTCGGCACGACGATCGCCCGCAGGTGGGCGAACAACGGCCGCATGGCATGGTCGAGGACGAGCGAATGCCGAGTGGTCCCGGCGGTCGCGGCCACGATGACGGGCATCCCGTTGAGGGCGTCGGTCCCGAGGGCGTCGACGAACATCTTGAACAACCCGGAGTAGCTCGCGGCGAACACCGGCGTCACGAAGACGACGCCATCGGCCGACGAGACCAACTCCTTGGCAGCGTCGACGGGACCACGCGGCATACCTCCGGTCGCCATGACCTCGGCAAGGGGAACCGCCAACTCACGCAACTCGACGAACTCGACCGAGGCCGCCTCGCCGCGCGCGCTCACCTGGGCGCGCACGGCATCGGCGATCTGGTCTGCGAGGAGCCGGGTGGAGGAGGGCTGGGAGAGACCGGAGCTCACGATGACGAT
>DAOLRO010000099.1:8231-9996 GCA_035418665.1 Phycicoccus sp. | reverse complement strand
CCGAGATGGCGCCGAAGGCGATGGCCATGCGGTCCGGGGCCTACGCCGGGGACTCTGGAGGTTCGGGGGGCATCGAGATCGCCCCGCAGGATGTCGAGGTGGAGGCCCAGATCAATGCCCGCTTCGTGGCCGACGTCGCTGACCCGTCCGGGGAGCCGGCTGCTCGTGGCTGATGTCGCCGGTTTGGTCGGGCGTCTCCCCAGCGGAAGGGTGCTGACCGCGGAAGACTCGCTCACGGCATACCTGCATGACGAGGGGGAATGGGCAGTCTTCGGTATGCCGTGTGCGGTCGTCCGTGCCGAGTCCACCACGGAGGTGGCCGAGGTCGTCCGCTGGTGTGTCGAGACGCGAACTCCCTTGGTGTGCAGGGGTGCTGGCACCGGACTGTCGGGGGCAGCGAATGCGATCGAGGGCAGTGTGGTCCTGTCCTTCGAGCGGATGAACGCGATCCTCGAGGTCGACGAGCTCGAGCGCTGGGCGCGTGTCCAGCCCGGTGTGATCAACGACGACCTGAGGGCTCACGTCGCTGAGGTCGGGCTCTGGTATCCGCCGGACCCTGCGTCGTCGCCCTGGTCGACGATCGGCGGCAACGTGGGGACCAACGCCGGGGGCATGTGCTGCGTCAAGTACGGGGTGACCCGTGACTATGTCCTCGAGCTGGAGGTGGTGACGGGCACGGGGGAGATCACCCGGCTCGGGCGGCGGACTGCCAAGGGGGTCGCGGGCTATGACCTCGTGGGGCTCATCGTGGGGTCGGAGGGGACGCTCGCGGTCGTCACCGAGATCGTGGTCCGACTCAAGCCGTTGCCGAGGGTGCCGATCACGGTGGCGGGCTACTTCGACTCGTTGGTCGACGCCGGACGGGCCGTGGCCAAGGTGGCCGAGTCGGGGATCAGTCCGTCGGCGCTCGAGTTGGTCGACCGCTATTGCCTCGAGGCCGTGGACGCGTGGAAGCACATGGGCCTGTCCGTCGACGCCAGTGTGGTGCTCATCGGACGCACGGATGCCCGTGGGGAACAAGGGGATTGGGAAGCCGCCGAGTTGGCGCGCTGCTTCGAGAAGGGGGGTGCCACGTTTGCGGCCATTTCCTCGGACGAGCAGGAGTCAGAGGCCTTGTATGCCGCGCGGCGGCTGGCCTACCCCGCGGTCGAGCGGCTCGGGCCGGTCCTCACCGAGGACGTCTGCGTGCCCAAGGGTCGGGTGCCCGAGGTGCTCGGGCGGATCGAGGAGATCGGCAAGGCGCATGACGTGCTCATCGCCAACCTCGCCCACGCCGGCGATGGCAACCTCCACCCGCTGATCATCGTGCCCGCGGGGGACGAGGATGCCAAAGCCCGGGCGCACGACGCCTTCGGCGACATCATCGACGCAGCGCTGGCGGCCGGAGGCACGGTGACGGGCGAGCACGGTGTCGGGACGCTCAAGCTCGAGGGGCTGCGCAAGGAGTTGAGCCCCGCGTCTCTGGCGCTCCACCACGCGGTCAAGGAGGCGATGGACCCGCACGGGATCCTCAATCCCGGCAAGGCCATTCCCAGCCAGACCTGACTGGTCCCCGGGCTGGGCACAACACCGGCGCACATCCTGGCCAGTGGCGCACCCATACCTGCGCCATCAGGCAGTCTCTGCGAATGGGGTCGCAGACCCTGGTCAGTGGCGCACCCATACCTGCGCCATCAGGCGACCTGTGCGAATGGGGTCGCAGACCTTGGCCAGTGGCGCACCCATACCTGCGCCATCAGGCGACCTGTGCGAATGGGGTCGCAGA
>DAOLRO010000099.1:0-8131 GCA_035418665.1 Phycicoccus sp. | reverse complement strand
TGCGAATGGGGTCGCAGACCTTGGCCAGTGGCGCACCCATACCTGCGCCATCAGGAGACCTGTGCGAAGGGGGTCACAGACCTTGTCGAGTGGCGCACCCATACCCGCGCCATCAGGCAGTCTCTGCGTAGCTCTGGGGGCTAGTCGGTGCTGAGTGTCGGGGCCACGGCGGTGCGGACGACCTCGTCCATGACCTCGGGAGTGAAGCCGGAGATGTGACCGCCGGGGAACTCGTGGAAGGTCGCCCCGGCTCGCTCGAGCGCCAGAGCGAACGGCCGGAAGGGGTCCTTGGCGCCCGCGAACGCATGGACCGGCACGTCGAAGTGGTCGATCGGGAACCCCCACGGCTGCGCCCAGAGCATTCGCGCCTCTTCGAGCCAGGCGCCCTTCTGCTGGGCACCCTCGGCGGCCGACGCCTCGAAGAGCGGACCGACGACCGGGTCCGCGCCCACGGCCTTGTCCTCGGGCTCGAGCTGGCGCTGGGCGAGTTTGCGCAGCAACGGGTTCCGGCTCTGCATGATGCTCGCGAGGAGCCCGAAGAGGCCAGGCTTGGTCGCGGCCAGATCGATGGTCCTGGCCATCTGGGTCGGCATCTGCGCGAGGATTTCTGGCTCCGCAGGTGCGCCAGCGTTGACCGTGACCGCGCGCGAGATCAACTCGGGGGCCAAGGCCGCCAACGCGATCGTGTGGGATCCACCGCCCGAAAGACCAATGGCGGCAGGCCGATCCGCGCCGACGGCCTCGATGACGGCACGCGCATCGTCGACGACATCGCTCAGGCGCCGGCCCTCCTGCGCGGTCGAGGCGCCATGCCGTGGACGGGACCACGCGACGATCCGGACGTCATGGGTGTCGGCGGCCACGGCATACGGAGCGACCTCCAAGCGGGAGGAGCCGGTGCCGTGCAGATAGATCGCAGCCACGGGCGCGTCGGCCGGGCCCACTTCGCACAGGGTGAGGGTTCGTCCGTCTGGGCGGGTCAGCGGCGGGAGGTCGCGGGCCGGGCTCATTCGGTGCCTCCCGCGGAGGGGGCCGAGACGACATTGCGCAGGGCGGCAGCGACAGCGCGCGCCCCGTCGTGGGTCATGACGATGCCGGCATGGTCGACGCCGTCCACCGGAGTGCTGGGTATGCCCTGGGCCAGGACCGCGTCCAACTCCGGGGGTCCGTAGCCGGGCGGGGAGGCGGCGCCGACACTCCACTGCGCGTGGAGGAATCGAATGGGCACGGTGACCTCCTGCCACGGGTTGTGGCCGAACCAGATGTCGCCGGCATCGGGGGCGAGGGCCTCTCCGTCGAGGCGGACTCGGCCGTCGTCGAGGTCGTGTGCGAGGTAGTCGGCGAGCAGCGGATCGTGTCGATCGAGCAGTGGCGCGATGTCGTCGCAGAAGTAGGCGCGATAAGCGGCCAAGCTGGGCCATTGGCGGGACAGTCGGCCAGCCCGTCCGGCGAAGGCGGCAGGCAGGGTCTCGGGAGTGAGACCGGGTGGCGCGGCCATCGGGGGGCCACCGTCGACGAGCAGAAGTGAACTCACACGCTCGGGGTGCTGGTGGGCGAGATGGACAGCGATGAAGCCGCCCATCGACATGCCCATGACGTGGACCCGGTCCAGACCGAGATCGTCGAGGAGCGCGACGAGATCGGCGACGTGGGCGTCCATCCCGTAAGGCCCGCCCATTCCGACGCTCTCACCGCGACCTCTGAGGTCGGGGGCCAGCAACGCGATGTCGGGTGCGGCGTCGTGGACCCAGAGCCACACCTTGCGAGTGCTCGAGAGGCCATGGATCGCGAGGACGGGTTCGGGCTCGCCAGCGACGGAGGAGTCGACCTCGGTGGGGGAGCCGACTTCGGCGGGGTAGATCTCGTGCGCCAGAAGAGCATCCATCTGACCACTCTGCCCCATGGACGTGGCCCAGGACCGTCCAACCGGGGCTCATCCAGCAGTCGAGTGAGAGCAAACGGCAGCTTTCGCCCGCGAAAGCTGCCGTTTGCTCTCACTCGACCGGGAATCGGGAGCGGGGAGGCGGCAGAGTAGGAGCATGCCGACCTTCACTCAGGTGAGCACCTATCCGCAGGACCGGGAGACGGTCTTCGCGTGGCACGAGCGCCCCGGTGCCTTCACCCGTCTCTCACCGCCGGGCCAGATGAGGGCCGAGCGCGAGCCGACCAACGGCATCTGGGTGGGTTCGGAGCTGGAGTTCACCGTTGGCCTCCCGGCGACCGCAGCGCGAGTGGGGCCGACATGGCTGGCCAGGCACACGGCATACGAACGGTTTGTCCTCTTCGAGGACGTGATGGTGAAGGGGCCCTTCACGTCCTGGCGGCACCAACACCGCTTCACCGACACGGCGGACGGCGGGACGCAGATCGAGGACCACATCGACTACGAGATCCCCGTGCGGGCTCCGGTCGGGCGCCTCATCGAGGACCGGCTGCGGGGCGGCTTCGCCTATCGCGCTCGGCAGTTGCGTGACGATCTCGCCTTCCACGCAGCGCATCGCGAGCCGCGGGTGATCGCGGTCTCCGGCGCATCGGGACTCGTGGGCCGACAACTCGTGGCCCTGCTGGGTGGCGGTGGTCACGATGTCCGGGTGCTCACTCGCCGAGGGGCCAAGCGGGACAATGAGATCCAATGGGTCCCTGACGCGGCCGACGGGTCGGGGATCGAGCCGGAGAGCCTGCGCGATGTCGACGTCGTGATCCACCTCGCGGGCGAGCCCATCGGGCAACGGTTCACGGCTCATCACAAGGCGCGGGTCTTCGACTCACGGGTTCGCTCGACGACCTTGCTCGCCCGCGCTCTGGCCGAGTTGAGCGGCGATGGGCGGGAGCGTGCGTTCGTGGTCGCCTCAGCGGCGGGCTACTACGGCGCCGATCGCGGGGACGAGGTGCTGGCCGAGGCTTCGGCTCCGGGCGACGACTTCTTGGCGCTGGTGTGTCGGGAGTGGGAGGCGGCCGCGGATCCGGCGCGCGAGGCGGGGGTGCGGGTGGCCCATGTGCGCACGGGCTTCGTGCAGTCTGCCGGGGGTGGGCAATTGGCCCTCCAGTTGCCCCTCTTCGAGGCCGGGCTCGGCGGCCGGTTGGGCGACGGGCAGCAGTGGATGCCGTGGATCACGATCGACGACCTCGTCGGGCTCTACGCCCACATCGCCCTGACGCCCGGGCTCTCCGGTCCGGTGAATGCTGCGGCGCCCAACCCGGTGCGAGCCAGCGAGTATGCCGAGGAGCTGGGCCGCGTGGTCCACCGTCCGGTGTTGTTGCCGGTCCCGTCCCTCGGGCCCGCGCTGCTGTTGGGTCGGCAGGGCGCCCGGGAACTGGCTCTGGCTGGGCAGCGGATGGACACGAGCCGGGCCCCGGAGTGGGGCTACGTGTTCCGGCACACCGAGCTCGGGACTGGCCTGCGGCACATCCTCGCCCGCTGACCAACCCCGCGCCATCTTCCCGTCGAGTGGGCACCAGATGACGGAATACCAGGCATCATTCCCTCATCAGGTGCCCACTCGACTGGCTGTGCGCGGGAGAGATGGGCCCGCAAACGTCGTCAGTCGGCTGACTCCCGGTGGGCCTCGATCCAGTCGTCGACCATGTCCCACTGGCTATAGAGCCATTCGGTGACGCCGGCCGTGTCGGTGGGGATCGAGGACCGGGGCACCCGCCACCACCGCAGGGTGAGCTGCTTGTCCATCGGCAACCAGTGCCAGATGTCGGCCACGGTGTTGAGGTGGTCCAAGCCGGTGTGCGCACAAAGGAGGACGTCGGCATCCGGGGCGGCGGCGAAGGCGGCAGCGACCCCACCGGGCCTCGGCGCGAGGACGTGGGTCCACTTCTCGGCCTTGGCGGCCATCTGGTCCAGGCCGAGACCCTTGAGGCGCTCGATCGCGCGAGTGCGTCGGGCAGGTGTGAAGTTGCCGCCCTCGGGGAAGATCAGGAGCGCGTCGTTGGGGTCGAGGCCTCGGGCGAGTTCACCGATCTGGGATCGAAGATCGTTGCCCGGCTTGGGATGTGGCTGGACGAAGCGGTTCGGGAGCCGATGCATGATGATGCCGATCGCGGGCTCCCAGGCGAGGGTGTTCTTGAGGACGATGCGGGGCTCGCGGCGGTAGGTGTTCATGAGCGCGTGCACCACCGTGAAGGAATCGCCCGGGCCGGCGTGGCGTGACAGCACGATGAGCGGATCACCGGGGAAGGCATCCGGAGCGGGCCCGACCGTGGCGATCGTCAGACGGAGCACCCGGGTCGCCTCGCGGAACAGGTGGCCGAGATACCAGCTCAACACGTCGTAGTGGCACCACTGGAAGAACGGCGAGCGGATGCGCCACCCGAAGCCCGACCCGATCCACAGGCCGAACATCGAGATCAGCGCGAGGCTCTCGAGCGTGAGGTGGAGCATGAGCAGCCAGAGCAGACGCAAGGGGCGCCAGGTGCCCGGCAGCCAGGGCGAGATCACCGCGGCGACGATCAGCCAGAAGGGGAGAAAGGTCCAGGCCCAGAAGGTCAGCCAGATCGTGAAGGCACCCCCCACGAGCGCATAGATCCGCCACCACAGCCACAGCCGGAAGCGCTGCTGGTCACGGGCCACCAGTTCTGCTGGTCCTCCGGTCATGGCGACTCGCGGGAGGCGAGGAAGGCGACGCTCGCGGCATACGAGGCATCGATGCGTCGCTCGACCGCATCGAAACTACGGAAGGCGGTGAACGAGTCGTCCCGACTCGACCCGCTGCCGGTGGGCAGCACCCACGCGCGCACCTCCGGGGGCAGGGCCCCCATCTCCCGGTGGAAGCGATGCCGACGCGCAACCTCGAAGGAGACTCGAGCGACGTCGATCGGGTTGTTCGGCGCGGTGAGAGGGCGCTCGACCCGACCCACTTGGAGGACGTAGATGTCCGTCGCGCCGCGCTCGACCGCCCGACCCACCGGGACGGAGTTGACGATGCCGCCGTCGAGGAAGTGTTCGCCGTCGATCTCGGCGGGCGGGAAGAAGCCCGGCACCGCGGCCGAGGCCATGACGGCCGCCGCGACGGGGCCCGACGTGAACCAGTGCTCGGCCGCCCGCTCGATCGACGCCGCACAGCACTCGAAGGGCACGGCCAGATGCTCGAAGTGTGCCCCGCCCAACTCCTCTTCGAGCCGATCGCGCAGGGGCGCCGCGGAGTAGACGTGGGTCCGCGAACGCCACGCCCGCGCCACCTGGGTCCACGGGCGGTCGCCATAGATCTCACGACCGCCGGCCGCCGCGCGCCAGAGACCCTCGAGCCGCTCGATGACCCCGAGCGAGGGCTCGGTGGCCAAGAGTGCCCCGTTGAGTGCCCCGATCGACGTCCCCACGATGAGGTCAGGAGTGATGCCGGCTTCCAGCAAGGCCCGGAGCATGCCGACCTCGACGGCACCGAGCACGCCCCCGCCGCCCAGGACGAAGGCCGTATGCCGTGTGGTCACGCACCCACGCTAGCCAACCCACTCCCAGCGGGGTCCGGGCTCGACGACATCTCTACGCTGGAGACATGACCCTGATCGACGCGACCACGACGAAAGCCTGGGCCGAACTGTCCAGCCTGCACACGGCATACACGCCCGATCTGCGAGCGGCCTTCGCGGCCAACCCCGCCCGCGCGAGCGAACTCACCTTCGATTGCGCCGACCTGCACGTCGACCTGTCCAAGAACCTCATCGACTCCGACATCGTCGCCGCGCTCGTCTGGCTGGCCGAGGAGGTCGATCTGGGCGGGCGCCGGGACGCGATGTTCCGGGGCGACAAGATCAACGTCACCGAGGGGCGCTCGGTGCTCCACACGGCGCTGCGCCGCCCCCGCACCGACTCCCTCATCGTCGATGGCCAGGACGTCATTGCCGATGTCCACGAGACCCTCGACAAGGTCTACGCCTTCGCCGACAAGGTGCGCTCGGGGGAGTGGAAGGGCGTGTCCGGCAAGGAGATTCGCACCGTCGTCAACATCGGCATCGGCGGCTCCGATCTCGGCCCGGTGATGGTCTACGAGGCGCTCAAGCCCTATGTCCAGGCCGGCCTGCAGTGCCGATTCGTCTCCAACATCGACCCCACCGATGTCGCCGAGACCACGGCCGACCTCGACCCGGAGACGACCCTCTTCATCGTCGCGAGCAAGACCTTCACGACCCTCGAGACCCTGACCAACGCACGGATGGCGCGCGACTGGTTGTGGCGCACCCTCGTCGAGCAGGGTGCGATCGAGGACACCGACGAGGCGCGCACGGGGGCGGTCGCCAAGCACTTCGTCGCCGTCTCGACCGCGCTGGACAAGGTCGAGGCCTTCGGGATCGATCCGGCCAATGCGTTCGGCTTCTGGGACTGGGTCGGCGGTCGCTACTCGGTCGACTCGGCCATCGGCACCAGCGTCTGTGTGGCCATCGGACCGGACAACTTCCGCGACTTCCTCGGGGGCTTCCACGCCGTGGACCGGCACTTCGCCGACACCCCGTGGGAGCGCAACGTCCCGGCGCTGATGGGCTTGCTCAACGTCTGGTACGTCAACTTCTTCAAGTCCTGCAGCCACGCCGTCCTGCCCTATGCGCAATACCTCCACCGCTTCGCCGCCTACCTCCAGCAACTCACGATGGAGTCCAACGGCAAGGGCGTGCGCATGGACGGCAGCCCGGTGACGACCGAGACGGGTGAGATCTTCTGGGGCGAGCCGGGCACCAACGGCCAGCACGCCTTCTATCAACTCATCCATCAGGGCACGCGCCTCATCCCCGCGGACTTCATCGCCGTCGCCAACCCTGCGCACCCGATCGAGGACGTTGGCCAGGACGTCCACGAACTCTTCCTCGCCAATTTCTTCGCCCAGACCAAGGCGCTGGCCTTCGGCAAGACGGCGGACCAGGTGCGCGCCGAGGGCGTCGCGGAGGACTTGGTCCCCGCCAAGGTCTTCACCGGCAACCGGCCGACGACGTCGATCATGGCGCCGGCCCTGACCCCGTCAGTGGTCGGTCAACTCATCGCGCTCTATGAGCACATCACCTTCGTGCAGGGTGTCGTCTGGGGCATCGATTCCTTCGACCAATGGGGCGTCGAGCTCGGCAAGCAACTCGCCCTCCAGATCGCACCGGCCATCGGCGGCGACCAGGGCGCCCTCGACGCACAGGACCCGTCGACCCGCGAACTCATCGACTGGTACCGCGCCCACCGGCACTGAGCCACAACGAAAAGCGGCGCGTATGCCGGGAGTCGCCTCCCGGCATACGCGCCGCTTTTGTGTGTGGCCGAGGTCGGACGGCCCCGATCTGTGACGCCAGGTTCGTCGGTTCTCGACCGTTCTGGCCGGTTGGGTTCCTGCTTGTGACGCCAGGTTCGTCGGGTCCGCATGTTGGGCAGGGATTCAGCCCATGGCATACGAACTTGGCGTCATGAATGTCGGGCCAAGCGCGCTGGGAGGTGCCCAACCGACGTACTTGGAGTCATGAATTGGGGTGACTGGGCGCGGGGAGGTGCCGATCGCGCCTGCCGGAGCGATCAGAGCGTGTATGCCGTGGCGTGGCGCGGCTGGTAGATGAGGATCGCGTCGGTGCCGGGGACCTCGACCTCCATGCCGATGCCCCAGCCGAAGTCACGAGGCCCCGAGGAGATGACGCCGCCGCGTTCGCGGATGGTGGCCTCCGCCTCGGCGATGTCCTCGACCATGAGGCTGATCTGGTGGTGGCGCGGGGCGCTGACGACCTCGTCGACGGCGTCGGTGCGGGTCGGGTGGATGCCGAGCTCGCTGGGGCCCGTGTCGAAGATCAGCCAGGAGTCGTCACCCTTGGGGTCGCTGCCCTCGTCGCTGCTGCCGGGGTCACTGACCCAGGTCAACTCGAGCACCTCGCGGAAGAAGCGGCGGGTGGCGGCGGGGTCGTCGCTGTAGATGAGGTTGTGGACGGCAGTGATCATGCTGCCCACTGTAAGCCGCAGGTCAGAGGAAGGCGGCGAGGCGTTCGCCCATCTGGGCGGCGAGCGCGTCGAGCCCCGACCTCGGTCGCACCATGACCTCGAAGTCGACGATCTTGCCGTCGTCATCGATGCGGATCATGTCGATCCCCTTGAGTTGGCGACCCGAGACGTTGGCGGAGAACTCCAGCACGACCGAGCGAGAGTCCTCGGTGACGAAGGTCCGGTGAT
>DAOLRO010000098.1:0-10105 GCA_035418665.1 Phycicoccus sp. | reverse complement strand
GGACCTGGTGGCCGTGCCGGCGTGCAAGTCGCCGCACGGTCCGAGCCCGGCGGTGGTCGCGGCGATCCGCGATGCCGTGGATCGAGGGGCCTGGGTGCTGTCGCTGTGCACCGGTGCCCTGACCCTGGCCGCCGCGGGCGTGCTCGACGGCCGCTCCTGCACGACCCACTGGCGCCACACCGAACGGCTGGAGGCACTTGCTCCGGCGGCGCTGGTCGACCCCGACGTGCTCTATGCGCAGGACGGCAAGATCGTCACCAGTGCAGGGACGGCGGCCGGCATCGATGCGTGCCTCCATGTCCTGCGCACCGAGTTCGGCGCGGCCGTGACCAACCGGGTCGCCCGACGCATGGTCGTGCCGCCCCACCGCGACGGCGGTCAGCGCCAGTTCATCGAGCGGCCCGTGCCGACGACGCAGGCCGACAGTCTCGGCCCACTGCTGGAGTGGATGCTCGATCACCTCGACGAGAGCCACTCGGTGGCTGACCTCGCCAAGCGCTCACATCTGTCGGCCCGAACCTTTGCCCGGCGTTTCGTGGCCGAGACCGGCACCACCCCGCACCAGTGGCTGACCGAACAGCGGGTCGTCCGGGCCAGAGAACTGCTCGAGTCCAGCGATCTGGGGATCGAGCAGGTGGCGACCCGCTCCGGCTTCGGGAGCGCAGCCCTGCTCCGCCACCACTTCCAGCAGGGCACCGGGGTGTCTCCCACGGCATACCGCTCACAACACGCCTGCCCCGCCTGACCCTGTTCACCCGACTGTCTGTGACCTTCACAGGACCCACACACTTCCTGTGAGCGGCCGCCACTCGGCTCTCCCTAGAGTCAGGGCCATGAGTTCGAGTATCCCGGGCACTCCGCAGTCCCTCGCCCGACTCCTCGTCGTCGAGGACGACGAGGTCATCAACGAGTCCCTCACCGTCCGCTTCGAAGCACAGGGGTATGCCGTGTCGCGGGCTTTCGACGGGCCGTCGGCTGTCGCGGTGTTCGAGGCGGATTCTCCTGATCTGGTCGTGCTCGACCTCATGCTGCCCGGCTTCGACGGACTCGAGGTCTGCCGGCGCATCCAGGCCGTCCGTCCGGTGCCGGTGCTCATGCTCACCGCGCGGGATGACGAGACCGACATCCTCGTCGGGCTGGGTGTCGGGGCTGACGACTATGTGACCAAGCCCTTCCGGATGCGTGAGGTCGTGGCGCGGGTGCAGGCGCTGCTCCGGCGCGTCGAACGGGCCGCAGAACTGTCTGCGACGCCGCGTGTCACGGAGCTCTCAGTGGGCTCCCTGGTCCTCGACGGGCGCGCCCGACGTGCCTTCGTGGCGGGGGAGGAAGTGCACCTCACGCCGCTGGAGTTCGACCTCGTCGCGACCCTGGCCGCTGCCCCCGGTCGGGTCTTCCCCCGAGAAGACCTTCTCCGGGATGTCTGGGGCTGGGCCGATGCCTACGGCACTCGCACCTTGGATTCGCACGTGAAGTCCCTGCGCTCGAAGATCGGCGCCGATCGCATCCGCACGGTGCACGGCGTCGGCTATGCCCTGGAGGAGGTCCGATGAGCGACGCAGCGCCTCGCCTCAACCGCGATCGACCACTCGATGCCGTCGGTTCGATCAAGGTCAAGCTCGCCCTCCTCGTCATCGCGAGCATCGTGGCCGCCGCCGTCGTCTCTGCGTTGGGTCGCCGTGCGGGCGTGCCCAGCCTCGTCTCGGTGCCTGTCACGATGGTCGCCGCGCTCGCCGTGACCTGGTGGCTGGCGCGGGGGATGACCGCACCGCTGCGCGCCATGGCTGCGGCCGCGGGCTCGATGGCCTCGGGCAACTACCGCATCCGCGTGCCCGACACCTCGGCCGACGAGGTCGGGCAACTTGGCCGCGCCTTCAATCAGATGGCCACGGATCTGGCGACGTCCGACGAGCAACGTCGAGCACTGATCGCCACGGTCTCGCACGAGCTGCGCACGCCACTCGCGGCCCAGCGGGCGCTCCTCGAAAACCTCGCCGACGGGGTCGTCGCACCGGACGAGCGCACCCTCGGAACAGCGCTGGCGCAGGCTGAGCGACTCTCTGATCTGGTGCGTGACCTGCTCGACCTCTCGCGCATCCAAGGGGGAGCGGCCTCCCTCGACCTCAGCGCCGTTCCCTTGGCCGACTTCCTCGCGTCTTGTGTCGCCGAGGCCGAGTTGCGCTCTCGCGGCGTGGTCCACGAGATCTCCGTGACCCCGGCCGACCTCACCGTCCAGGCCGACGTGGGTCGGCTGGCTCAGGTCGTCATCAACCTCGTCGACAACGCCGATCGGCACAGCCCCGCCGGCGGCACCGTGCGATTGAGCGCGGAGCAGGAAGGTGACCACTGGGTCCTCGATGTTCGTGATCAGGGCCCGGGGATCCCTGCGGCACAACGGGATCGGCTCTTCGAGCGCTTCGGCTCAGCGGACACCTCCACCGGAGGTTCCGGCCTGGGGCTGGCCATCGCCCGCTGGATCTGTGAACTGCACGGGGGTCGCATCGACGCCCCGGACAGTGCGGAGGGCGCGCATCTGCGTGTCCGTCTCCCCATGGCCCCGGCCCCTGCCCCGTCCCTGACCCCGACCGCGCGGGTGATCGAGACCCCCATCGATCCCCGAGTTTCGCTCGCCCAGGCAACCACCCGGCATACGGAGGAAAAAGTCATGCCCACCCAGTCCCTGTCTCCCGAGCTGCCCACGCCGCCTCGGCCCCCTGTGGTGCCCGCCGTCCCGGTGAACCCGCCGGTGCCGCCGTCTCGACCGACTGGCGACTTCTGGGGGGCCTTGTGGCCCGAGCGGGACTCTCGTCCGCAAGTCGGCATCCTCTCTGCCGCAGCGCTCTTGGGCGTGGGTGCGGCCATCGTCCTGCCCTGGACCAACGGCATGGGCATCGCGGCCACGCTTGTGCTCGCTCTGGGCGGCTCTCTGGCGTTCGTCGTGTCCCGCGCCTGGCGCTCGCCGTGGGCGCTCGCGGTCTGGGCGCTCTGCCTCGTGGGTGCCGCCCTCCTCACAGTCCGTGCGGAGCCGGGCCTGCCCGTTCTCGGCTTGATCCTCGCCGTCCCCCTCTTCATGTCGGCCTTCACCAAGGCCCGGACCTTGTTCGGGCTGCTCGTGTCAGCGATGTCATGGGTGCTCGCGGCGGCGCGTGGCCTGCCCCTGCTTGGGCGGACTCTGGGTGTGGTGAGCAAGCGTCGCAACATCTGGTCGATCCTGCGGGCAGTGGCCGCGACCTTCCTCGGGGTGTTGATCTTCGGTGCCCTCTTCGCGTCGGCCGACGCGATCATGGGCTCTTGGGTCTCCAGCCTGATCCCGGACTGGCGCTGGGACGAGATCATCGGACGCGGCTTCATCTGGGTCTTCGTCACCGGCCTCGCCCTGACCGCTGCGTATGTGGCCCTCAATCCTCCGACGGTGGATCCCACCAAGCCGTTGGAGCGGCGCCCGGTCCGTCATCGGTTCGAATGGCTGTTGCCCGTGGGGGCGGTGATCGTGCTCTTCCTCGTTTTCCTCGCGGCGCAGGCCAGTGCCTTGTTCGGTGGGAGCGAGCATGTGCTCAAGACGGCCGGCCTGACGTATGCCGAGTATGCGCGGCAGGGCTTCGGGCAGCTGTGCGTGGTCACGGCTCTCACGACCGTCGTTCTCGCTTTGGTGCGCTTCTTCGCCCCAGAGGCCACCGACTCGGACCGTCGGGTCAAGCGCGGCACCGTTATGGCGCTCGTGGCGCTCGCGCTGCTCGTGGTCGCCTCGGCACTTCACCGGCTATGGCTCTATCAGGACGCCTACGGATTCACGACCGCTCGGGTGGGTGCTGCACTGGCCGAGTTGTGGCTGGCCTTGGTGCTGGGTCTGGTCGGCGCCGCGGCGCTCGGCTGGACCTGGTGGGGTGCGGCGCGGACCGCAGCCTTCGCGGCGTCCGGCCTGATGCTGCTCCAGCCCCTCGTGAACATGGATGCGCGGGTCGTCGAACTCAATGCCACGCGCTACGAGCAGACCCAGAAGGTGGATGTGGCCTATCTGCAGCAGCTTGCTCCCGATGGTGCCGAGGCGATCCGGGCCAACTTCCCGGCAGATATCGCTGCCTGCGCGCTGACCGGTCGAGGTGTCTCGGAGCCGCGCCACTGGGCCTCCTGGAACCTTGGTGAGGTGCGGCGGCAGGAGGCGTTGGTCGGGCTCGAAGCGGCCACGGTCGATTGCCTGACTCAGTACGGGTCCACGAGCACCATGGACTGAATCCCCTTGCCGCGTGCGGGTTCTCGCGGCCTCGGGCCGCAGCGCCCACATAGAGGGTCAGGAGGGAGCCTGCGTGTGACGCGTGACGAAATCACGGATCTCGTCGATGAACCGCTCGCGCGAGAACCGTTGCATGGCCTGACGAGGCACTCGCAGCCCGGAGTCCAGCACCGACCGCACCCCCGCCGCGAGGTCGTCGTCATCCTCTGCGTCGACCGCAGCCCCTATCCCTGCCACCGAGAGGGACTCCACGGCGCCGCCGACTCGGTGGCACACCACCGGTGCCCCGGCCGCCATCGCCTCGACCGGCATGATCCCGAAGTCCTCGATGGGGGGAAAGACGAAGGCGGCACAGCGTTGACAGAGGGCACGCAGCAGGGGAGTCGAGGGCCTGCCGGTGAAGGTCACCGGGACTCGCGCGCGGGCGGCAACTTCCCGCAACCGCGCCTCGTCGGGGCCGCCGCCAGCGATCACGACGGGGAGTCCGCTCACCTCTCCGGCGCGGATGACCAGGTCCAGCCGCTTGTAGGGCACCATGCGTGAGGCGCCGAGGAGAAAGGTCGGGGGGAGGGAGTCGAGCAGCCTGTGCTCGTCGGCTGACACCACCGTCGACCAGTCCGCCACCGACTGGATCTCGGTGATGTCGACCGGTGGATGGATCACCTCGGCAGCTCGCCCCCACGTCGTTGCGATCCGCTCGCGCACATAGGCGCTGTTGGCGGCCAGTGCGGTGGCCTCGCCCGCCCGACGCCGATCCAGGGGTTTGAGCACGGACGCGGCGGTGCGCACTGGGAGCGAAGCTCCACGCGTGTCGAGTTCGGGCACCCAGAGGTAGCGCGCTGGTGAGTGCACATAGACCAACTTCGCGACGTCGCGATTGAGTCCTCGGCCGCGAGCGTGATGGGCGAAGAGATGGGATGACACGAGGAACCAGTCATAACCAGGTCGAGCAGGCACGGTCCAGCGCCAGGTCGGTGCCATGGCAGGCAGGGCCAAGGCCTTGTGATGGCGCAGGCGGGTCCGGGACAGCCAGGACTCCCGCACGCTTGTCGTGCCGACGGCTCCGGGGGCGTCCTCCCACAGGGCCAGCAGGTCTGCGCCGGGGAAGGCATCGACCATCGCGGCGACGACCTTCTCGGCGCCACCGTTCTCCTCGATCCACTCGTGGATGATGAGCCCACTCACGACGGGGACGCTACCTGCTCGACGCGGCCACTCGGCATACTCAACGCATGGACGACACCACGGTCCTCGTGATCAACGGGCCCAACCTCAATCTGCTCGGTGAGCGCCAGCCCGAGATCTACGGCGCGTCCACCCTCTTCGATGTCGAGGCGCTGTGCATCGACACCGCGTCGAAGGCGGGTCTGTCCGTCGAGCACCGCCAGTCCAATCACGAGGGTCTCCTGATCGATTGGGTCCAGGAAGGGCGTCGCGGCATTGCCGGGATCGTCCTCAACGCCGGCGGCTACACGCACACGTCGATCGCCCTCCGTGATGCCGTGTCGGCCGTTCAGGTGCCCGTGGTGGAGGTCCACATCAGCGACATCCATGCTCGCGAGCCGTTTCGTCATCACTCCTTCCTCACGGACGTGACGGACCATCAGGTCATCGGCCGGGGTGTCGCCGGCTACGCGGAGGCGATCGAGTGGATCGCATCGGGACGTCGTCGTGACTGAGGCGACCGGACCTCAGGATCTGCTCGCCCTCTGGTCCAGTGAGCAGTGGCTCGCCGACACGGACGCGTGGATCCACGAGGCGGCGCTCACGGTCGGCGCCCGAGTGAGTGGCCCGATCGAGACCACCCATCACCGTTTCTGGGCCGTGGTCCGCCGGGTGTCGACCGACCAAGGGGTGATGTGGTTCAAGGAGAACGCACCCTCCCAGTCCTTCGAGGCGGCCCTCGTGCGGACGATCGATCAGGTGGCGCCTGGCCAGGTGGCGCCCGTCGTGGCCACCGAGGATGTGCGTGGCTGGCTGCTCACCCGTGATCTGGGCAGCCCTCTGGCCGAGGACCCTGCGTTGCAGTCGGATTCGGCCGCTGGGGCTGCGCTCGCTGAGCTCGCCGGATCGTATGCCGGGCTGCAGCGCACGCTCGAGGGTCGCGCCCGGGACATGTGGGCCGCCGGCGTCCCGTCCTTCGACTACGGCAATGCGATGGCGTATGCCGTGGCGCTCGCTGATCAACTGGCCGGCCTTCCGATGGAGGACGGGCGCAGGCTGGATGCCGACGGCCGACGCATGGTTGACGCCGGGTTGTCCCGATTGGGTGAGGCCGCCGCGCGGCTGGAGGTGGATGGGATCCCGGAGTCGTTGGAGCACAACGACCTCCACCTGTGGAATGCCTTCCATGCTGCGGTGCCCGCGCGGTCGGGGCTCTCACGGTTGGGGCCCTCAGGCGTGGTGTCGCCAGAAGCCACCGGGCTGGCCGTCATCGACCTGGGGGATGCGCTCTGGTCGCATCCCTTCGCAACGTTGCGGCTGCTCTGTTGGAATGCGCGGAGGCGGCTCGGGTCGGGACCCGGCGACCCGGCATACGAACGGATTGTCGAGGCCTATCTCGATCACTGGAGTGAGTTCGGGACGGAGACCGATCTGCGCCGACTGCTTCCTGCCGCGGAACGTCTGTCCTGCCTGCACCGCGCGGAGTCATGGCGCCGGTTGATGGCCGATGTGCCGCTGTCCACGATCCCGGACGACTACCTCGATGCTCCCGCGTATTGGTTGCAGGCCGCCTGCTCGATCGATCCCTACGTCTGGACCTGCGAGAACTGAGCCGGCTCAGAAGCGGCCTGTCAGCCAGCCGAACAGCAGCGCAATGATCGCGACGACCGCTCCTCCAGCGCCGACGGCGGCCATGACCATGGCGAAGAGGACAGCCGCTGGCTTGCGTTCGGTCCACCCGAGTTCGCGCCCAATGAGTTGGATCACCGAGCGCGGATTGACTGCTGCCCAGGTCGACGCGTTGACGCCGTCCAATCCGATGGTGGCCGCGAAGTCCTTGGACCACGTCTGCCCGCGAAAGCCCGGCGCAGCCTCGGTGATCCGAAAGATGTGGCGGCCTTCGTCGAGGGTGACCATGCACCACTGGGGGCGGTGAGGGTGGCGCCAGGTGAAGCCCTTGGGCGTCACTTCGAGCCGGTAGCCACCCTCGGCACCGATCCGCCTGGCCTGCTCGATGAAGGCGTCGGCACCTCCGGGTGCGGCGTCCGACCCCGGTGCTGTCGTGTCTGGCCCCATGGCGCCGATCCTGCCAGCGCGGGAGGATCGTGGGGAGAGCGGACTCGCGAGTAAGTACTAGGACGTCCTACTATTTTTGGAACAGCCCTCACGAGGAGTCATCGATGACCCAGCCGGCCAAGCCCGAACTGCACGTCCCTGCCAACCCGGTGCGCATCGTCAGCGCGTCCAGCCTCTTCGACGGCCACGACGCGTCGATCAACATCATGCGGCGGATCATGCAGAGCCAGGGTGCCGAGGTCATCCACCTCGGCCACAACCGCTCCGTGCAGGAAGTCGTGGATGCGGCGATCGAGGAGGACGCCCAGGGGGTGGCGGTCTCGTCCTACCAGGGCGGGCACGTCGAGTACTTCGAATACCTCGTCGAGCTGCTCAAGGAGGCCGGCGCCGGCCACGTCAAGGTCGTCGGGGGTGGTGGCGGTGTGATCGTCGCCGACGAGATCGACCGCCTGAAGAAGTCCGGCGTCCACATCTTCAGCCCCGAGGACGGCCAGAAGCTCGGCCTGGTCGGGATGATCAATCAGGTCATCGAGGACTGCGACTTCGACGTGACCGAGGTCAGGGGAGTCGACGTCCAGGGCGTGCTGACCGGCGATCGATCGGCCGTCTCGCGCGCCATCTCGGCGGCTGAGTTGGGTCGTCTCTCCGCGTCGGACCTCGAGGAATTGCAGGTGGCGGCCCAGCGGCGGACCACCCCGGTCCTTGGCATCACCGGCACGGGTGGGTCTGGCAAGTCCTCGCTCACCGATGAGTTGGTGCGGCGCTTCCGGGTCGACCAGCAGGACAAACTCCGTGTTGCGGTGGTGGCTGTGGATCCGACCCGCCGCAAGGGTGGCGGCGCCCTGCTCGGCGACCGGATCCGGATGAATTCGCTCGATGGCGATCGCGTCTATTTCCGTTCGCTCGCCACCCGCGGTGGGCGCGAGGTCCCCGACGAGCTCGCCCAGGTCGTCACCATCCTCAAGGCCGCGGCGTACGACCTCGTCATCATCGAGACTCCCGGGATCGGCCAGGGCGATGGTGCGATCACCAACTTCGCCGACGTCTCGCTCTATGTCATGACGCCCGAATACGGCGCAGCCAGCCAGCTCGAGAAGATCGACATGCTCGACTTCGCCGACGTCGTCGCGATCAACAAGTTCGAGCGGCGCGGTGCGATGGACGCCCTGCGTGACGTGGGGCGCCAGTTGGTTCGCAATCACAACGCCTTCGGCAAGAAGCCCGAGGAAATGCCCGTCTTCGGCACCTCTGCGGCGACCTTCAACGATGACGGCGTGACGGCGCTCTATCAGGAGCTGCGAACCCTGTTGTCCGACAAGGGCCTTGCCCTGTCCGAGGGCGTCCTGCCCGCTGTCGACGTGCGGCACTCGTCGGTCCTGCGACAGGTCGTCCCGTCTTCGCGCGTGCGCTACCTCTCCGAGATCACCGAGACCATCCGCGGCTACCACGAGAAGACCGAGGCGTATGCCGTCTCCGCCCGTCGGGCGCAACACCTCGCCACCGCGCAGGAGGCCTTGGGAGAGAAGGCGTCCGACGAGCTGGTTGGGCTGATCAGCGAAGCGGAGGAAGCGCTGCCGAAGGATGTGCGTGGCCTGCTCGAGCAGTGGCCGGCCATCGTCGAGGCATACTCCGGGGACGAGCACGTCGTGAAGATCCGCGACAAGGAGTTGCACACGGCGCTGGTCAAGGAGTCATTGTCGGGCAACCCGATTCGTCGGGTCGCGCTGCCGCGGATGCACGACCAGGGTGACCTGCTCACCTTCCTGCGTCGTGAGAACCTTCCCGGCTACTTCCCCTTCACCGCCGGGGTCTTCCCGTTCAAGCGCGACAACGAGGACCCGGCCCGCATGTTCGCCGGCGAGGGCGACCCGTTCCGCACCAACCGGCGCTTCAAGCTCGTCTCCGAGGGCCAGCCGGCGACCCGTCTGTCGACGGCCTTCGACTCGGTCACCCTCTACGGCCGCGACCCCGACCCGCGCCCCGACATCTACGGCAAGGTCGGCACCTCCGGTGTCTCGGTCGCCACGCTCGACGACATGAAGGCCCTCTACGACGGCTTCGACCTCGTTGCGCCCACCACCTCGGTGTCGATGACGATCAACGGCCCGGCGCCGACGATCCTCGCCTTCTTCCTCAACACGGTCATCGACCAGCAGGTCTCTGCTTTTGAAGCCCGGGAGGGCCGGGAGCCCAGCGGTGCCGAGCGGGAGGAGCTCACGGCATACGCGCTCCACAACGTTCGCGGCACGGTCCAAGCGGACATTCTCAAGGAAGACCAGGGGCAGAACACCTGCCTGTTCTCGACCGAGTTCTCGCTGCGGATGATGGGCGACATCCAGGAGTGGTTCATCGAGAAGGGGGTGCGCAACTTCTACTCGGTGTCGATCTCGGGCTATCACATCGCCGAGGCCGGGGCGAACCCCATCAGCCAGCTCGCCTTCACCTTGGCCAACGGGTTCACCTATGTCGAGAGCTACCTCGCGCGAGGGATGGACATCGACGACTTCGCGCCGAATCTGTCCTTCTTCTTCTCCAACGGCATGGACCCCGAGTACTCCGTCATCGGGCGGGTCGCGCGGCGGATCTGGGCGATCGCGATGAAGGAGAAGTACGGCGCCAACGAGCGGTCGCAGAAGC
>DAOLRO010000097.1:0-10165 GCA_035418665.1 Phycicoccus sp. | reverse complement strand
TCGGCCAGCCGGTCGGCATACGCGGTGATGCGCATCATCCACTGGCGCAGGTCCTTCTTGAAGACCGGGAAGTTGCCGCGCTCGGAGCGTCCCTCGTTGGTGACCTCTTCGTTGGCCAGGACCGTGCCCAGACCTGGCGCCCAGTTGACCGGGGCCTTGGAGGTGTAGGCCAGCCGGTAGGAGTCGAGGATCTCGGCCTGCTGGTGGTCGGAGAGATCTTCCCAACGCAGGATCCCGGGCAGCGGTCGCTCCCCCGAGGCGAACTGCTCGACGAGTTCACTGATCGGCCGAGCACGCCCACGACCCCCGTCGGGGCGGATGGCCTCGGTGTCATACCAGGAGTTGAAGATCTGCAGGAAGATCCACTGCGTCCAGCGGTAGTAGTCGGGGTCGATCGTCCGGATCGAACGCCGGTCATCGTGACTCATGCCCAGGCGCTTGAGTTGGCGCGCCATGATGACGATGTTGTCCTCGGTCGTCTTGCGGGGGTGCTGACCGGTCTGGACGGCATACTGCTCGGCCGGCAGGCCGAAGGCGTCGTAGCCCAAGCAGTAGAGGACGTTCTTGCCGAGCATTCGGTTGTAGCGGCTGAAGACGTCGGTGGCGATGTAGCCGAGCGGGTGACCGATGTGCAGGCCCTGGCCGCTCGGGTAGGGGAACATGTCGAGCACGAGCAGGCTGCCGTCGGTGTAGGTCTCGACCGCGGTCTCGTCGGCCCAGGGACCTGCGGGGTTCGGGGCGCGGAAAGTCCCCTCCGCCTCCCAGCGGTCCTGCCAGGCGACCTCGATCTGGTCAGCCAGGGCTGCGGTGTAGCGGTGCGGGGTCTCGCTCATCTCGTCCTCGTCATACGTGCAGTGGGCGCGCGACTCAGCGCGCGAAAACGCTTCCGTGAGGATATCGGTCCGCGCCACTCACCCGGACCCGCGTCCGTGCCGGACGCCAGGACCCAACCTCACCCGAGGACTTGTCAGTGGCTGCGTTTAGGTTGTCGTGATGGGTCAGGGTGACATGGGCGATGGGGGCGATGTGAGCAACGTGGACGACGAGCCGCGCCGGAAGGGCGACAGCTCGGAGGTGCGTGATCTGCTCGACCTCGAGCGCCACCACTTCCCGATACCCGTGGCCCGCGTCCTCCGCGGCGGGCCGGACTGGACTGTAGCTCGCATCCGTGACTCGCTGGTCTTCGCCGAGGCCTACCACCGACCCGTCGCGCTCGAGACCGTGCGGGCCATGGCCGCCTCCCTCCTCATGGACGCGGCCCAGGAGGTGACCATCGCCGAGGCGTTCCCCGCCCTCACCGCTCTGGCGGCGACCGGAGACCTCGGCGACGCCGACCAACTCATGAGGGACCTCGGCGCCCTGCCCGACGGCAATCACCTGACTCTCGACAGCTTCGAATACGCCACCTGGTTGGCGGCCATCGAGGGCTTCCTTGACACCGTCCCCGCGCGCCGGGGCGTGTGGACCAGAAGGGCGGACGGGACGTGCACCTGGATCGACCTGGTCGGCACCGAAGCCGAGATCCGGGAAGGTCTGGGTCGACACACCCTCACCACCCACTTCCCGGTGCTGGGTCACACGGGCCTGCCCGGCCTCACCCTCGAGGATGTGCGGCAACACGAGATGGCGCTACGCCATCGCACCGACCCCGGCTTCGACCTCAGGTCGCAGGCGGACGACCCCAAGGACTGCCGCAATGACAGCCTCAAGGACCTCTGGGCCTGGCATCACCTGTGCCTCGCGCTCGACGAGCACGGCGTGGCCTACAGCGCATACCTCGCTGCCGACGATGGGGCGCTGAAGTTCAGCGCGCCCTTCGACCGTGTCTACCAAGGGCCGGTCGAAAGCACCGAGGCATTCTGCTTCGGCATCGGCATGCGTGACGGATGGTGGCTGCAGACGGAGGCACTCTCGCGGCGGTACGGACTCGACGCCCTCCTCGAGGTCGACACCGACACGATGTGGGAGCTCTATGAACTGCTCGGTTGGCGCATCGCCCGCGATCACCTCGGCTCCACACACCTGTTCCAACCCCCGCGCCACCAAGGACCGGCGCCCTCTGTGCGCGAGGTCATTGCGGGGCTCCGAGAGGGGTTCGGGCGCGACTCCGACGACCCGCCTCGCAGGTGAGCAGCGTCCGTCAGGAGGCGAGGACGCCGATGACCAGGAGCGCCTGCGCGGCCAGATAGGTGACCATCACCGCCACCGGGCCCCACGGCAGAGCGCGCACGAACTTGTTCCAGCCCAGGATCGTGTCGCTCACGACGAAGACGCTCGCGCCCACGCCCAGCCACACGTTGCCGGTCCACCAACCCAGCACGGCCATCACACAGATCACGGCAATGTATGCCGTGACGCCGACTCCCAGTCCGGCTCCCGCTGGTCCTTCGGTGCCGAACGCAGCCCGGATGATTCGCACCCCGAAGGACAGCAGCCCCAGCAACCCCGCGCCGGCGGCCACGGCCCACCAGCCCGAGGCGAGGCCGAGGTGGAGGAAGAGCACGGCATACGCGAGATGCCCGAGAAGGAAGGCCGAGAGCCCGGCGAGGAATCGGCCATCGCCCTCCCCCAGCAGCAGGACATCACCGGCCAGGCAGAGGACAAGGGCGAGCAGGAGCAGCCGAATCGACGTGTCGCCCAGCCCGCGCGAGGCGATGACCACCCCGATCAGCGCGAGCATGGCACCTGGCTTGGCGATCTTCTCGACCACGCGCTGCCCCCGCCACAGGGCCCACCAGTCGAGGACCGCGGAGACGCCGAACATGCACCACAGGACGCCTGGCAGGATCAAGTTCATCCGACAGACCCTACTGGCCAGTAATCAGCCCCGCGGCCGTGGCCTCACCGGAGCGGACGGCACCCTCCATGTAGCCGTTCCAGATCGGTGAACACTCGGTGCCCGCCCAGTGGATGCGACCGATCGACTCCCGCAGCGCCGGGCCATAGGCCGTCCACACGCCGGGCGTGAAGTGCGCGCCGTAGCAACCTCGGGAGTACGGCTCGGCCATCCAGTCACGCTCGATGTAGTCGGTGGGGTCCGCCGCAGCCGCCCCGAAGTAGCGGACGAAGCACTCGAGGACCGCCGCCCGCCGCTCCCCCTCGGGCTTGCGCGCCCACACCCGGGCGTCGTTGCCCTCGAGGAAGCCCATGAGCACACCCGGGGACCCGGCCACACCACCTCCCGCATCGGGTGGCGAGTTGTCGAAGGTGACCTTGACCGGACCACGATCGCTGGCGGCCTGCCCGTTGAGGCCGGCCTCGCGCCAGAAGGGCGTCGGATAGGAGGCGTGCACCTTGATGACCGAGCCCGCGGGCAGGCGCTGGGTGAGTTGGTCTCGCCACGACGGGAGCGGGGGGTCGTAGTCGAGTCGTCCGGCCAGAGTGGGTGGCAGGGTCACGACGACGTGAGAGCCCTCGAGCCGCTCCCCGGTCAACGTCTCCAGGACCACGCCCGAACCGCTCTGCTCGATCCTCCGCACCGGCGACCCGAGCCGGACTCGATCGCCCAACTCGCGCGCCACCTCCTCGACGATCCGCACCGACCCACCGACGATCCGATCCTGTTGCGCCCCAGCATCGGTCGAGAGCATGGTCTCCAGGTCGGTGCCGCTGTGGGCATAGAAGAGCGCATGCAGCAGCGACATGTCCTTGGCGTCCGCAGAGAAGACCGCCTCGCACGCCACCCGGAAATAGGCCCGTCCCAGCGGAGTGCGCAGGTTGCGGCGGATCCAGGTCTCGAAGGTCTGGCCGTCGAGCAGCTCGGCATCGGGGCTCTCCCACGGCCGCTCCAGATCGACCTTGGATGCGGCCTTCGTGAAGCGCGCCAGCCCCTGCCCCAAGTCCGCCAGTGCAAAGGGGTTGAGGCGCGGCACCGCACCCTTGACCGGCTTCATCCGGGATTGCTTGCCCCCGAGGTCGATGAGGATCGAGCCCGCGTCGTTCCAGGTGCGGAAGGTCTCGAGCCCCAGTTCCTCCACGAGTTGGGCCATCCGCGTCTGGCCGGGTCCGATCCACTGGCCGCCCAACTCGATCGGGGTGCCATCCGAGAGATGGCCACCCTCCACCCGACCCCCGACACGATCGCGCGCCTCGAGCACCACGACATCACGCCCGGCAGCGAGCAGCGCTCTGGCACAAGACAATCCGGCCAGTCCCGCCCCCACGACGATGACCCGCATCTCGCTCATGACGACTCCCTTGCTGTTCATCGCGCACCAACTCCACTCGGACCGTTCCGGTGTTCGGGGAGGTGCGCCGCCCCATCAAGACGGGACCACAGCGCACGCAACCAGCTCGGGCGGCGTTCGGGCAACGCCATCGCCAGCAACTCGGCATACCAACGGCTTTCGGCTTCGTCGATGGTCGCCAAGGCTTCGCGTATGCCGGGTCGCTGGCCTCCGCTCTCGGCCAACCAGCCCGCCTCGATGCGATCCCGCTCGGGCCGGAAGCGCGCCATGGCGGCCGAGGGATCCCGCAGCACGAGTCGGTGAAGGCGCTCATGACGCCACCACCGGTGCGCCGAGTCGTGAACGTTGCGGAGCGGGGCCGCGCCCTCGTCAGCGAGCGCCGCGAGGTCCGATGCGCTCTCGTCCACCGTGAACGGGAAGAAGGTCGACGTGCAGGGTGCCGACGTCGCCGTGGCCCAGTGAACCGGCGTCGACGCATCCCGGAGGTCCGCCACCCAGGACGCCGTCGACTGCGTTGAGGTGACCGCTCCCCCGGCGTGGGCACAGGGCGCACCAAGAGCGCCTGACACGGCGTTGTATTTCGGTGCCGCGACTTCGTGTTCGCGCAACGCGGCGAAGAGGTCACCCGGCGACTGCGCCCGCGCCACCGCGGCCTGGGTCCTCGCGCGACGCGACGACGCGCGCCCCACCTGCTCCCGAGCCCGGTCGGCATAGTGCCGGCCGAAGCTCCCGATCGTGTAGCCGTTGGAGATCGATCGTCCGCGCCCCGCCACTCGCTCGCTCGCCCACGCCCGCCCGGCGGTCTCGAGCACGAGGGCCCCGGACGGGTCGGCGATGAGGAATGAGTTGTCGTAGGTGAAACGCGGGTGCTCCCAGCTGCACGGCCCGCCCTGTCCGTGGGTCTCGAGCAGGGCGACGATGACCCCGGCCGCCTCCTCCGCAGTCCGCGCGCGCTCCAGGGCCAACCGCACGAGGTCCATCCCCAGCAACTCACTGCCCGTCGACGCTCGCGGCGCTCCTCGGCTGAAGACTGCTTCGTTACCGATGACCAGGCCGTGCTCGTTGGCGCCCATCTCGGCGCCCCACATCCACCAGGGCTGGGAGAGCACGACCGCATGGGTGTGCTCAACCTGCGAGATCGTGCTGAAGGTGCATCGCAGGTCGGCCCCAACGTCATGCGACTGGCCGGGAAACCATCTCAGGGTCTGTGCCTCGTTGGGGTCACGATCACTGTTCTTGGCGAACAGCACCCCGCTGCTGGTGAGGCAAACGAGGGTGTCGCACATGTTCGGAGCCTAGTGATGCCCCTGCGTCTGCCCTGCCACACTGCGCTCCTTGGAGGGGCTGGCTCCCCGGACGAACTCCAGGTGTCCGTCCTCGAAACGCCGCGAACCCATCGACAGGAGGTCGTGGAAGTAGTTCTGCTTGAGCACCCAAGGACGACGGCTCCCCTGCTTGGGCAGGATCCCCGCAGCCCGTTGGATGTAGCCCGAGGACATGTCGATGACCGGTCGGTCGTCCTCGGCGTTGCCGTCATAGCGCGGCACGACGGAGGTGAAGCCACCCTCGTTGAGGTGTCGGAGCAGGCGGCAGGTCCACTTGGCCGCGAGGTCTGCGCGCAGGGTCCACGAGTTGTTCGTGTAGCCGACGACCCACGCAATGTTCGGGATGCCCGAGAGCATGAGCCCTTTGTAGACATAGCCCTCGTGGAGGTCTTTGGCCTCCCCGTCGATGCTCACGGTGATGTTGCCCGCGGGCACCAACTCCAGCCCCGTCGCCGTGACGATGATGTCTGCCTCGAGTTCCTCACCGGACGACGTGCGGATCCCGGCT
Organism: Phycicoccus sp.; assembly: GCA_035418665.1. Taxonomy (GTDB): domain Bacteria; phylum Actinomycetota; class Actinomycetes; order Actinomycetales; family Dermatophilaceae; genus Phycicoccus_A. The sequence continues at coordinate 4,145 of DAOLRO010000097.1, read as the reverse complement.
TGGGTGAAGGTGTCGATGGTGTCGGTGACGATCTGCGCATGTCCCGCCGAGACCGCGTCGAAGAGGTCGGCGTCGGGGACGACGCACAGCCTCTCGTCCCACGGGTCGTAACGGGGATTGAAATGCCGGCCCACGGCATACCCCTTGGGCAGTTTGGCCTCCACGCCCTTGGTGAGCGCCGCCCGCGTGACCCGGGGGAAACGTTGGGCGAAGAGATAACTGCCGACGTTGAATCCCACGTTCTTGGCCCGCAGCACTCGGTGAGCCGCACGGTCGGGCAGGACGGCGAAGGCGGCCTTGGCCACCGGGTCGGCTCCGGGCAGGGAGATCATGAAGGTCGGGCTGCGCTGGAGCATCGTGACGTGTGTGGCGCCCTCGGTGACCAACGCCGGGACGAGCGTGACGGCGGTCGCGCCGGAGCCGATGACGACAATCCGCTTGCCCTGGACATCGAGGTCGTCGGGCCAGAACTGCGGGTGGACGATCGTCCCCGCGAAGTCGTCCTGACCGGGGAAGTCGACGACGTGGCCGCGGTCGTAGTCGTAGTAGCCGGTCGCGAGGTAGAGGAAGCGGGCCGTGTGCTCGACGGCGCCATCGGCGGTGTCGGCCGTCACGGTCCAGCACTGCGCCTCGCTGGACCAGTCGGCGGCGATCACCTTGTGGCCGTAGTGGATTCGATCATCGATGCCGTATGCCGTGGCCGTCTCCCGCAAGTAACTCAGGATCGCAGGGCCGTCGGCAATCGACTTCGGGTTCGTCCACGGACGGAAGGGGAAGGCGAGGGTGTACATGTCCGAGTCGGAGCGGATCCCGGGATAGCGAAAGAGGTCCCAGGTGCCACCGCTCGCCGGCCGTGCCTCGAGGATCGCGAAGGTGTGGTCCGGCACCGACTGGGTCATCCGGCAGGCCATGTCGATGCCGGAGAGCCCTGAGCCGATGATCAGGACGTCGACGTCGAGAGCGGTCATCAGCGGATCATGACACGATTCCCCCATGACTTCGCCGACCTCTCTCTCGGACTTCTCCGCGACCACCCTCTCCGGTGAGGGTCGCGACCTCTCTGCGTATGCCGGGGACGTCGTGCTCGTCGTCAACACCGCCTCCAAGTGCGGGTTCACGCCGCAGTACGCCGGCCTCGAGGAGTTGTATGCCGCGCACAAGGACGACGGCTTCGTCGTCCTCGGCTTCCCCTGCAACCAGTTCGGCGGGCAGGAGCCCGGGTCGGAGGAGGAGATCGGGGAGTTCTGCCAACTCAATTACGGCGTGACCTTCCCGATGTTCGAGAAGGTTGACGTGAACGGGGACGACGCCCACCCGCTCTTCACCTGGTTGAAGAAGGAGAAGTCCGGACTGCTCGGCGGCAAGATCAAGTGGAACTTCACCAAGTTTCTCGTCGGCCGCGACGGCCAGGTGATCGACCGCTATGCCCCGACCACCAAGCCCGAGGACCTCGAGGGCGATGTGGTCAGCGCTCTGATGGCTCCGCGCGACTGAGATCGGCTCGTCCCCATGTTCTTCGTGATCGCGCTTTCCGTGCTGCTCGGTGGGCTCGCGTGGCTGACCCACCGGCTGGCCTTCGCTCCGGGGTGGGGCTCGCGCTGGGTGCGGATCGGCGTGCCGGTGGTGCTCGTCGTCCTGACGGGGTTGACCTTCCTGCAGTTCGGGGCGGGCCCGACCTTCTTGTCCGCGGACACGGCTCGGCCGGTCGTCTGGGTTGGTGCGGTCTGGCTGGCCCTGGCGCTCTATCTGATCCTCGCGCTCATCCCGGTGGCCTTCGTGTCGTGGCTGACCGGACTCTCGCCCAAGACCGACCACCGCTCCTGGCGGCAGCGGATCCACCGCGTCGGCGTGCCCGTGGCCGTGTTGGTCGCGCTCATCGTGACCGGGCTGGGGGTGGCCAGCGCCAATGACCCCAAGGTCGTGCAAAGGACCTTCACGGCCAAGGACCTGCCCGCGGACTTCGACGGCGTCAAGGTGGCGCTGCTCGCTGACCTGCACGTCGGCCCCACGCGGAGCGCGGCCTTCACGACCGAGGTCGTCAAGCGCGTCAACGCCACCAATCCTGACTTGGTCGTGATCGCCGGGGATCTCGTGGACGGACCGGAGTGGCGCTATGGCCCGGCGATCGATCCCCTCAAGGGACTCAAGGCGCCGCTCGGTGTCTTCGCAGTGACCGGCAACCACGAGACCTATTCCGGGACCATGGCCGCGTGGGAGGCCCGCTTCGAGCGGGCCGGGGTCCAGATGCTCGACAACAAACGTCTGGCCGTGCTCAAGGGCGCGAGCCGCATCTGGCTCATGGGCGTGCGCGATTACGGCGGCACCGGGGAGTTCGCTCCGGATTACGAGAAGCCCTTGGCTCGGGTGGAGACGGCAGACTTCGCCCTACTGCTGGCCCACCAGCCTCGCTCAGCCATGCTGATGCAGGGCGGTCGAGTCGACCTCCAGGTCAGCGGCCACACTCACGGAGGGCAACTGTGGCCCTTCCGCCAACTCGTGCTCATGCAGCAGCCGATGGTGGACGGCCTGGCCCAAGTCGGTGACATCCCGGTCGTCACGACCCGCGGTGCCGGAACGTGGGGACCGCCGGTGCGGGTTGGTGCCTCTCCCCAGATCCCGATCATCACCCTCAAGAAGGGCTGAGCCCGGGGACCAGCGCGGTCCGGCCATCCCAGGAGCCGTGCTCGGACAGGGGCCGGAAGCGAAGCGTCGTGAATTCGCGATGGAAGTCGCGACGCCCTCGCTCCTCCATCGCCTCGACGTGCCGACGTACGGCGTCGGGAGGGCCAAGGGATGACGCACCGGCACTGTGTTGGCGCCCGAAGACCATGTCCGTCATCTCCCTGTTCGACCGCCAGATCGAAAACGTCGAGAAGGTGCGCGGGGGTCGCATCGCCGCGAGCGCGAGCGTGGCGGCCGGATCGTCCCTGACCTGACGCTCGACCGGACGCCCCCACTCGATGAAGCGCACCAACTCCGGCAGCCGCGTGCGCGCCAAGGTGACAGCCACGACCGGTTCGCTGGGAGCCATCCGTCCCGCCAACTCCGGCAGATGGGCGAACTCAGCCACGTCGCCCCATCGCCGCACGAACTCCATCCGCACCTGCCAGCCGCTGGCCAACGCTCGGCCCAAGCGGTCGGCTTCGAGGAAGCTCTCGAGTGCGGCCTCGTCGGCCCACTGGGCGAAGACTGCGAGGTTGCGCACCTGCATCCGGTCCGGCGACACCACTGGTGCACCGAGTCGCATGCCCGCCATCGCCTCGGCCCGGATCAGCCCAGCCACCCGTGACGAGTCCGGCCCCCGCAGCAGCGCACGCGCCCCGGTCAGAGCATCGACCCGGGCGAGGTGGAAGGAGAACACCTTCGCCACCCTATGCTCCACACCATGGCCTCCGACCCTGCCCCAGCTCGCGCGGACGGACTCTTCATCGGCTCTGACGGACTGGCCCGTCCGGCCTGGGCGAGCGTCGACCCGCTGCTGCGTGATTACTACGACACCGAGTGGGGCATGCCCGTGCGCGACGAGCGCGGGCTCTTCGAACGCCTCTCGCTCGAGGCCTTCCAATCCGGCCTCTCGTGGGCCACGATCCTGCGCAAACGCCCAGCCTTCCGCGCCGCCTTCGACGACTTCGATCCCGAGGTCATTGCCCGGTATGCCGTGGCTGACGTCGACCGATTGCTCACCAATGCAGGGATCGTCCGCAATCGCGCCAAGATCCAGGCGACCATCACCAACGCCCGGGCCACGCTGGGACTGCGCGAGGACAGCGATGGCGACCTCACGGCATACATCTGGTCGTTTCAGCCGGACCGGACGCCGAAGCCGCGGACGATCGCGGAGGTCCCCACCTCCTCCCCTGAGTCCGTGGCGCTGTCGAAGGGGCTCAAGCGCAAGGGCTTCGCCTTCGTGGGCCCGACGACGATGTATGCGCTCATGGAGGCCGTCGGAATCGTGGACACCCACCTCATGGGTTCGCACCGCCGCGCCACCTCGGGCGTCTGGCCCGCCTGAGCTGAGGGACGGGCCACACGGGTCCCCCACACGAAAATGGACCGGCGGGCGCCAGTCCATTTTGATTGGTGGAGCTGAGGGTGTTGAGTCTCAGGACATAGGAAACCCATGTCTCAAGACATAGGAAACCCTG
>DAOLRO010000096.1:7736-10320 GCA_035418665.1 Phycicoccus sp. | reverse complement strand
GAGACGATCGAACGAGTGACCTACTTGGCGAGCTCGCTCCCGGGGGTCGTCGTCGCTCTGGCGCTCGTGACGCTGGCCATCCGCTGGATCGGTCCGCTGTACCAGACCTCGTTCCTGCTCGTCCTCGCCTACGCCATCCTCTTCATCCCCCGCGCGATGGTGAGCATTCGGGCGGCCCTGGCGCACGCCCCATCCGGCCTGCTCGAGGCCTCGCGCTCACTGGGCGCGGGCCCGTGGCGCACCGGCGTCCGGATCCTGCTGCCGCTCATCCTCCCCGGTCTTCTGTCGGGCTTTGCCCTGGTCTTCCTCGCGACCTGCGTCGAGCTCACGGCGACCCTGCTCCTGGCGCCGACCGGCACGACCACACTGGCCACCGGATTCTGGGCGGCGAGCGACTCGCTGGACTATGCGGCGGCCGCGCCCTACGCCCTTGCGATGATTCTCGTATCGGCCCCACTCACGTGGCTGATCATGACCCGCGAAGGAAAGGACCCCTCGTGACCGAGTTGATGGTGCGCGATGTCGTCGCCTCGCACGGTCCGACGACGGTCCTGCACGGAGTGGACCTTGACGTCGCCGCCGGGACGACGACGGCCATCCTCGGTCCGTCTGGTTGTGGCAAGACGACCCTGCTTCGGGTGGTCGCCGGCTTCCATCGCCCGGATGCGGGGACGGTGGCCATCGGCGGGCACCCTGTGGTGGCGCCCGGCGTGCTCGTCGCACCGGAGGATCGCGGCATCGGCTACGTCGCCCAGGAGGGCGCTCTCTTCCCGCACCTCTCGGTGGAGCAGAACGTCGGCTTCGGCTTGCCCGGCCGCGACCGGGGTCGCGCGGCTCGGGTCACCGAGTTGCTCGACCTCGTCGGCCTGCCCCGCGAGGTCGGCCGCCGGCGACCGGACCAACTGTCCGGCGGGCAGCAGCAACGCGTTGCCCTCGCCCGGGCCCTGGCTCGACGTCCTCGGATCGTCCTGTTGGACGAGCCCTTCTCCTCCCTCGATGCCGGCTTGCGCACCAGCACCCGCCGTGCCGTCGCCGACGCCCTGGCAGCCGAGGGTGTGACCGTCCTGCTCGTCACGCACGACCAGGACGAGGCCCTGTCGTTCGCCGACCAGATCGCGGTGATGGAGGCCGGTCATGTCCGTCAGGTGGGCAGCCCACAGGAGGTGTATGCCGCACCCACCGACCGCGCGACGGCCGCCTTCCTCGGTGACCTGGTCACCGTCCCCGGCACCAGCCGCGAGGGTGTCGTCGACTGCGTGCTCGGACGGCTACCGGCCGTCGGTTCCGTCGAGGGGGAGGTGGAGGTGGCGCTGCGGCCGGAGCAGGTGGTCCTGGGAGCGCCCGTCGACGGAAGCGCCGCGGCGGTGGTCCTGCACTCGGACTACTTCGGCCACGACGTCCTCGTCCACGCCCAACTCGACGACGGCTCGACCGTCATGTCACGGGTCGTCGGCGGGGTCGACCTCCCGGCTCCCGGTCAACGCGTGGGAGTCACTGTCACCGGCCCGGTCTTGGCCTATCCGCTGACCTGACGCACTCACAGTGCTCACGTCAGTGCGCGCCACCAGGGATCGAGTGCCGGTGGAGCGGAGACTTCGATCCGCTGGCCGGGTCGGGGCACGGCCACGGACACCTCGCTCTTCTCGGCCGCGGTGAGGAGTCGCTCGATGGGCTCTGCCCACGGGTGGGAGGCCAGGTTGAACGTCGCCCAGTGCACGGGCACGAGCAAATCCGCTTGCACGTCCACGACCGTCTCGACGCCCTGCTCGGGGGTCATGTGGATCGTCGGCCAGCCGTCGTCATAGGCGCCGACCTGGACCAGGGCCACATCGAAGGGCCCGTGGCGCTGGCCGATGAGGCCGAAGCCGACGAAGTAGCCGCCGTCTCCGGAGTAGAAGACCTTGTGCTCCGGTCCCTCGATCACCCATGACGCCCACTGGGTGCCATCACGAGAGAAGCCACGCCCCGAGAAGTGCTGGGCCTGGGTCGCCGTGAACTTCAGGTCACCCATCTTCGCGTCCTCGTCCCAGTCGAGGTCCTCGATCCTCTCGGCCGACACCCCCCAGGCCATGAGGTGCGCACCGACGCCCAGCGGCACGAGGAACTGCGCCTCCGTCGTCTTGGCCAGCTCCCGGATCGTGTCCATGTCGAGGTGGTCGTAGTGGTCGTGCGAGATGATCACCGCGTCGATCGGCGGCAGGTCAGCAAGCGCAATCGGGTTGGGGTGCAGGCGTTTCGGGCCGACCTGCTGGCTCGGGGACACTCGGTCACTCCAGACCGGATCGATGAGCACGGTGCCGCCATCGATCTCGATCAACACGTTGCTGTGCCCGTACCACGTGAGGTGCAGACCCTCGGTCGCCGGCTCGGGGACCTCGGTGACGAGCGGCACGGCACCCTTGGGCGTCCTCGCCGCATCGGGGGTGACGAACTTGGCGAGCGACTCTCCCATCGATCGCGTCCCCGGGAGCCAGGTCATCTCTTCGTTGTGAAACTTCCCGTCGCGGAAGTGGGGCGAGGCGGCCACTCGCGCGGCCAGGTCACCCTGCGGTGTGCCACCCATCGCTCGCGGTATGCCGCGCGC
>DAOLRO010000096.1:0-7636 GCA_035418665.1 Phycicoccus sp. | reverse complement strand
CATTGATCGGGGAGATCGTCGACACCCTTGAGGACTACGACGATGACCACCTGACGTCGCGGGCCCTGGCACGGCTCGCTGACCTTCTCGAGGCGGCATCGCCCACGGACAAACCGGCCGTGCGTGCCGCCATGCTGGAGCACTTTTACGCTCAGGAGGAGCACGACGAGCTGGTTGCCGGTGCCGAGGCGCTGCGGGCTGACCCACATGCCTCACCCGGGCAACGTGCCTGGGCCGACCTCATGCTGGCGCGGACCGCCCATGAATCCGGCGACGTGATCGGGGCACAGCGGCATCTCGTTGATCTCCGGACGGTCATCGACCAACCGGGGGTTGCGGCTCTCGCCGTTGACTACTGGCAACTGCGCCTCGCGCTCGCCGAGAAGGACGATTCTGCGCCGGATGAATCGGTGGGCGAATCAGTGGGCGAAGGGCGCGCGGCCTTCTTGGGGTGGTTGCGCCCGCGAGTGGCCCAAGGCACGCCCGCTCAACAACGAGCCCTCGCTCAACTTGCGGTCGACCCGCGCTGGCAGGGTGCAGACAGCCGCGGTCGCACCCCAGGGGTCGATGATGTGCTGGCCATGGTGTCGGACTGGCCGTGGTCGGACCCGGCCCGACCGGTCATCTTCGCGGCACGATTCGACGCACTCAGGCGGCAAGCAGACGCCGGTCAACGTCGCGAGGCGATCGCTGGCTTCGACGCCCTGGCCGGCGATGCCGCGCGATGGCCGGACGAGGACTCGACGGATGTCGCCCTGCAGTCCCTTCTTCAGATCGGCCAAGCACACATCGACCTCGGAGAGGCAGTCGAAGCCCGAGCCATCTTCGAGCGGGTGGCGCGCGGCTGGTCCGCCACGGCTGGTGTGGCCGCACGGATCCAGTGCTCGCAGGCGTGGTACTGGTGGGCGCGCCTCACGCGCGAATCGGGAGCGACCCAGGATGCCGCCCAGGTTCTCCGTGCCCACCTCGATGCCGTCTGGAAGGACGAGACCCCGAACGTCCGAGCTTGGGCCGCCGAGGGCATGGCGGCGGAGTTCCGCGCGGGCGAGGACCTATCAGACCTTGATGATCTGTTCGCGGCCTTCGGGTCGGACGAGAGTCCCGAGGTACGCAAAGTGCTTGCCCGCGCCCTGACCACGCGAGCCACCCGGGCTGCCGAGACCGGCGGGCACGCCGACGCCAGAGCGGACTACGAGCGGATCCTCGAGCTCTGGGAAAGTCCTTCGCGCAGCTGGCAACTCGAGGACTTGGCTGAGCAGGCGAGGAAGAACCTCGAGGTCCTCGCCCTGATCGCGGGCGACCATTCCCACGTCGACGAGCTCTACCCCCGGGTCCGGGGTCTGGTCGATCAGGGCGATGCCGCCTCTGCCGCCGGGGATTTCCAGACCGCGCGCGACCTCTACGAACAGGCTTTTGCCACCGGGATGACCTCGGCGAACCCCACGACGCGGACGGCCGCGATCGTGGCACTCGGGCAACTCGCCGCCGACCTCGCCGCCCAGCGGCTTCATCACGAGGTCATCGACGTCGCCGGTCGACTGCTGCTGGCCGCTCCCCACGATGAAGACCATCGCGTCGAGGTGGTCGCCTTGGGGGCACTGCTCCGCATCGCGACCGCCGCCGGGCACCTCGGCGACACCGCCACGGCGCTGCGCGCCAACAACGACACGCTCGCCAGATGGGCCGGGTCTCGTGAACCGAGCCTGCTGGACCAAGCCTCCCTCGCGGCCTACAACCGTGCCGTCCTGATCGACAACGGCACCGACCCACAGGCTGCCGCCGCGGCCTACGAATACGCGAGCAGCTTCTCCTGGCCCGAGGCGCCGGTGGGTGTCCACCGACGCATCGCCAAGTCTCTGACCAACAAGGCGATCACCCTGCGTGACGAGCTCGGTCGTCCGGATCTCGCGCAGACCGAGTGGTCGCGGATCGTCGGCCTCTACGGCGCGTCCCAGGACCCAGAGCTGACGCGCCTGTCGCAACAGGCGCGGGCCCACCTGCCCGCCCCGCCTCCGAAGAAGAAGAAGTGGTTCGGCTGACGCCTCCGCGAACTGGGCGACCTCCGCGCTGCCAGGCCGACAGAGACCATCCTCACCAGGAAGACACGGTCATCGGCCAGCGCCACTCACTGGCAGGCGGCGATGAGGGCGTCGAAGAGACGCGGGTCCTCCCCCGCTTCCGGGTGCCACTGGACGGCCAGCCGGAAGCGTCCAGCCGGGTCCTCCATCCCTTCCAAGGTCCCGTCCGCGTGCCATGCGGAGAGCCGGTATGCCGTGTCCGCCAACGATTCCGGCTGCACCGCTTGGTGATGGTAGGTGGGGACGGACAGTTCCTCCGTGCCCAAGATCGCGCCGAGCCCTGTGCCCTCGACACAGGTCACAGGGTGACGGGCATGGGCCCCGAGCATCGGCGAGTGCTCATCGGTGCCCGTGCGCTCCGGGATGTGCTGCTCCAATCGCCCACCGGCGGCCACCGCCATGATCTGCATGCCCCGACAGATGCCGAGCAGCGGCAGGTCACGCTCGATCGCCACCCGGGTCAGGGCCAGCTCCCAGGAGTCTCGATCCGGACGAGGTGACTGCGACGTGGGATGGGAGCGGACGGCATACCGGCTGGCTTCGACGTCGGCGCCACCGGCGATGATCACTCCGTCGAGACGCTTGAGCACCTCCCGCGCCATTGCATCGTCGGCATCGAGCCGCGGCGGCAGGATGACGGCCAAGCCGCCCGCGCCCTCGATGTGCTCGACATAGCCGTGCGGCAGCACCGCCGACCACTGCCCGACCCACGGGGCGCGATCGACCCGCTCGACATAGCAGCTGATCCCGATGACCGGGCGAGACATGTCAGAGCGGGGTGACGTAGGCGCCGGAGATGCCGCCGTCGACGAGGAAGGTGTTGGCCGTCATGAAGCTCGACTCGTCAGAGGCGAGGAAGAGCACCGCGTTCGCCATCTCCTCGGGCTCACCGAAACGGCCCATCGGCACGTGGATGAGGCGACGAGCGGCCCGCTCTGCGTCCTTGGCGAAGAGTTCCTTGAGCAGTGGGGTGTTGACCGGTCCGGGACAGAGCGCGTTGACCCGCACACCCTCGCGCGCGAACTGCACGCCGAGTTCGCGAGTCATCGACAGCACGCCACCCTTGGACGCGGAGTAGGAGATCTGCGAAGTCGCCGCACCCATGACCGCGACGAAGGACGCGGTGTTGATGATCGAGCCCTTCTTCTGCTCGAGCATGTAGGGCAGGACGGCCTTGCAGCACAGGTAGACCGAGGTGAGGTTGACGAGCTGGACCTTGTCCCAGGCCTCGAGGTCGGTGTCGAGGATCGAGTCGTCCTCGGGCGGGCTGATGCCGGCGTTGTTGAAAGCGATGTCGATGTGCCCGTAGGTGTCGAAGGCCACCTTGAAGAGGTTGTCGACATCCGCCTTGTCGGCGACGTTGGTGTGGACATAGAGCCCACCGAGCTCGTCGGCGATCTGCGCACCGAGCTCGTCGTTGAGGTCGGCGATGACGACGGTCGCCCCCTCTTCGGCGAAGCGGCGCGCGGTGGCCAGGCCGATGCCTGAGCACCCTCCGGTGACGACGGCAACCTTGCCCTCGATGCGGCCGGGACGTTCAACCATGATCAGGATTCCTTTGTTCGAGAAGGGGATTCAGGATGTGGTGTCGAAGAAGACGTTCTTGGTCTCGGTGAAGGCATCGAGGGCATCCGGCCCGAGCTCGCGCCCGATCCCGCTCGCCTTGAAGCCGCCAAAGGGTGTCGAATACCGCACGGACGAATGGGAATTCACCGACAGGTTGCCGGCCTCCACACCGCGGGCGACGCGGATGGCGCGGCCGACATCGCGGGTCCAGATCGACCCCGACAGCCCGTATGCCGTGTCGTTGGCGAGGCGGATCGCGTCGCCTTCGTCGTCGAAGGGCATGACCGAGACCACGGGGCCGAAGATCTCCTCGCGCCACGCGCGGTCCTGGGTGTCCTTGGCGAGCAACACGGTCGGGGCGTACCACCAGCCAGCCCCCTCGGGAGCCGAGCCCCGGAAGGCGATGTCCGGCACGGCATACCCGGCTTCTTCCGCCCCTTCGACGAAGGAGCGGACCGTCTCGCGTTGGCCGGCACTGACCATCGGGCCAACCTCGGTGGACTCGTCGCCGGGGTCACCGACGCGGACTGCCTTGATGGCGGACTCGAACTGTTCCATGAAGGAGTCGAAGACGCTGCGCTGCACGAGGATTCGGCTGCGGGCGCAGCAGTCCTGACCGGCATTGTCGAGGAAGGACATCGGTGCAGCAGCGGCCGCCTTCGAGACATCGGCGTCCTCGAAGATGATGTTGGCGCTCTTGCCGCCGAGCTCCAGAGTGACCCGCTTGAGCTGGTCGGCGGCCTTGCGCATGATCCCCTGGCCGACCGCGGTCGATCCGGTGAAGCAGACCTTGCGGACGTCGGGGTGGGTGACGAAGCGCTCGCCGACGATGGAGCCCTTTCCCGGGAGGACGGTGAAGACTCCCTCGGGGATGCCCGCCTCGAGGGCCAGCTCGCCGAGGCGGATGGCGGTCAACGGCGTGAGCTCGGCCGGCTTGAGGACGACCGTGTTGCCCGCGGCCAGGGCAGGACCGAAGCCCCAGCCGGCAATGGGCATCGGGAAGTTCCACGGCACGATGATCGAGACGACCCCGAGCGGCTCCTTGAAGGTCACATCGAGGCCGCCGGCGACCGGGATCTGTCGGCCGAAGAGCCGCTCCGGCGCTGCCGAGTAATAGCGCAGGACGCCGACGACATTTCCGGCCTCCCACCGGGCGTTGCCGATCGTGTGCCCGGCGTTCTTGACCTCGAGTTGGGCCAACTCCTCGGTGTGCGCCTCGACAACATCAGCGAAGCGACGCAGGAGCATGCCCCGGTCTGCGGGTGTCACCTCGCGCCAACTCGCACCGACCTCGACAGCCCGCGTAATGGCCGCGTCGGTCTCCTCGACTCCTAAGAGATCGAGAGTGGTGACAACCTCTTCGGTCGCCGGGTTGATCACGTCATGCGTGGCCATTGGTGCGGACATCCTTCTCGTGCAGGGGTTCTGGGTCTCGGAGTGGCGGGTCGTCAGAGGCGTTCGAAGCCGCGGACGCGCTCCCAGTCGGTCACGGCCGCATTGAACGCAGCGATCTCGGTGTCGGCGGCGTGGACGTAGTGGTCGACGACACCGTCGCCGAAGGCCTCACGAGCAAGCGCGGATCTGGCCAGCAGGTCACGCGCCTCCTGGAGAGTCGTCGGCACGTGCTCGTAGTCGGCCTCGTAGGCATTGCCGACGCATTCCTCGGGGAGGGACAGACCTTCCCGTATGCCGTGCAGCCCGCCGGCGAGCATGGCCGCCACCGCGAGGTAGGGGTTGACGTCGCCCCCCGGGAGTCGCTGCTCAACCCGCAGCCCCGCGCCATGACCGACCACGCGCAGCGCGCAGGTCCGGTTGTCCTTGCCCCATGCCACGGCGGTCGGCGCGAAGGAGCCGGCCTGAAAACGCTTGTAGGAGTTGATGTTCGGGGCATAGAAGTAGGTGAACTCACGCATCGTGGCGAGCACACCCGCCATGAAGGAGTCGAAGAGCTCACTGCGCCCACCGTCACGATCGTCGTCGGCGAAGACGATCGAGCCGTCGGTACCGCGCAGGGAGAGGTGGATGTGGCAGGAGTTGCCCTCGCGCTCGTCGTACTTGGCCATGAAGGTCAGCGACTGGCCGTGCTGCTCGGCGATCGCCTTCGCGCCGGTCTTGTAGACACTGTGGTTGTCGCACGTGCGCAGCGCCTGGTCATAGAGGAAGCCGATCTCGTGCTGACCGAAGTTGCACTCCCCCTTCGCCGACTCGACGACCATGCCCGCGGCATACATCTCGTTGCGGATGTCTCGCAGGACGTGCTCGACGCGACCGCCCCCGAGGATCGAGTAGTCGACGTTGTAGCGGTTCGCGCCGGTGAGTCCCTGATAGCGACGGTCCCAGGCTTCGTCATAGGAGTCCTCGAAGAGGATGAACTCGAGCTCGGTCCCGCAGAGAGCCTGGTGGCCCATCTCGTCAGCCGCCGCCAATTGCTTCTTGAGGATGGTTCGCGGCGAGGCGGCGACCTCGCCCGAGCCATCGAGCCAGGACAGGTCGCACTGGATCATCGCGGCGTTCTCCTCCCCCGGCGCCCGTCGCAGCGTGCTCAGGTCGAGGTCGAAGAACATGTCGCCATAGCCACGCTCCCAGGACGACATCGCGTAGCCGGGGACGGTGTTCATCTCGACATCGACGGTGAGCAGGTAGTTGCAGCCCTCAGTGCCGTGGTCGAGCACATGGTTGAGGAAGAAACCTGCGTGCAGGCGCTTGCCCTGGAGGCGGCCCTGCATGTCGGTGAAGCACACGATGACCGTGTCGATCGTACCCTCGTCGATGCGGTCGCGCAGATCATCCATCGTCAACCGAGGAGCCTCCGAGGCTGCGGCCTTGGCGGCCTTCCCAGCCTTGGTTGCCTGATCCTTGCTCATCTGCTCTCCTTCATCCCGCGTCCGGTGGGCTCTGCTGACTGCATCTGGTCATGACTCGCGCTCATCCGATGAGTCCCCGCAGGAGCGCCGCGGTCGCATCGCAATGTTCTTCCATGGCGCGCCGCGCGCCGTCGGCGTCACCACCCACGATCGCCCTCACGACGGCCTCGTGCTGATCGTTCGAATGGTCGATGTTGCGCCGGAGGACGGGGATCGCAGCGAGCAACTCACTCAGCGCGGCCTGCGAGCGGGTCACTGCCTCGACGAGCATCGGACTGCCCGACACGGTGGCGACCGCCAGATGGAAGCGACTGTCCGCGATCCGGTGCTCCCCGGCATCGGTGGCTCGTGACCGCGTGAGGTCTGCACACTCCAGAAGCCAATCCCTCTGGTCTGCCGAGACGCCGCGGTAAGCCGCAAGCCAGGCAGCGCCCGGCTCGACGACGCGGCGGAAGTCGAGCGCGTCGGCCAACGCGGCGCCCTGTCGTGGACCCGACCCCATGCCCGGCGAAGGGACAGCGGTGGCCTGCGCCGCGGCATACGTGACGACGGTCCCGCCCCCGCGTCCACGTCGCGTGGTCACCAGGCCGGAGTCGCGGAGCGCGGCTATGGCTTCGCGCAGGGTGTTGCGCGAGACGCCCAGCCGCTCGGCGAGTTCACGCTCGGCGGGCAGGACATCGCCGTCGACGAAGACGCCGAGTCTGATCGCGGTGGCGAGTTGCTCAACCGTCGTCTCGAAGACATTGCCCACCGCGGGTCGCAGCACCGCCTCGGGGAGACCCCCCGAGGGCTCCTCGACGCGGTCGGCTGCGGTCACGTGAGCAGTATGCCGCCCGAATGGTTCGCTTGTGAACCATTGGTGAGGAAGTGGGACCGTGTGGGCTTTCCCCGTCGCTCAGACGAGGCGGTGCATCCAGCCGTAGGAGTCTTCCGTGCGACCCTGCTGCAGCGAGAGCAGTCGCTCACGGATGGCCCGGGTGACCTCGCCGCCGAACTCACCAGCCGTCGATGGCGCCTCGCCCCCGGTCCACTTCAGCCCACCGATCGGCGTGACGATCGCCGCAGTGCCACAGGCGAAGACCTCGAGGATGTCGCCGCTCGCGACGCCGTCCTTCCACTCCTGGATCT
>DAOLRO010000095.1:8526-10414 GCA_035418665.1 Phycicoccus sp. | reverse complement strand
GACACTCGACTGACTGCGCACCCGGAGGCCCCAGGTGCCAGGTGCCGGCTCAGCGAGGAAGGAGGCGGTGGCGCAGGGCGTCCTCGCGAGCCAGGCGCTCTGAGTCGCGGCGGCGACGGTCGGCGATGATCGCGGCCAGCACGGTCTCGGGGTGATGTCCTGGCGGAGGAGGAGGCGCCACGTGTTTGAGCGCCTCGCCGACGAGTTGCTGCCCCAGCGCGGCGCGAGCCTGCGGGCCCATCCCGTGAGCCCGCGAGAGGAACTGCCGAACGGCGATCGCCAGCCCTGCCGGAAGCGTGGCGATGTCGGCGCCGGCGGCCCAGCCCGCCAGTTGAGGTGGCATGAGCGGCGGGGGATTGAGGCGCAGTTTCGCCCGCTCGGTCACGGCATAGGTGCCCGCGGCCATGTCTCCCAGCCGCTTGGCACGAGGGTGGATCATCGATGCCACGACGGCAGGGACACCTGACATCCCGAGCACCTCGATCGACCCGATGAGCGCCCGCGTCAGAGCATGCCGAGCAGTGACCGGCCCACCATCATCGCGGACCACCCGCAGCCCGAGGGCCCACTTGCCCAGACTCTTGCCCCGTGAGAGCGTCTCGACCGTCGTGGGGATGACGACGAGGACGAGCACGCTGCCCAGGATCGCGAAGGTGTAGGCGACTGCCTCGGACGTGTTGGCGGTCAGCACGCCGAAGCCGATCGCCACCGCAATGAGCAGGACGATCGTCACCACCAGATCGATGGCTCCGGAGGCCATTCGCAGAGGCACGCTCGCGACCGGGAGTTCGACGGCGACGCCCTCGCCGGTGACCATGTCCTCGGTCGCATAGGCCCGATAGCCCTGGTCCCCTTGAGCGCTCACCTCTCCAGACTAGGCGGGTAGGTTGGCCCGGTGGACCTCGATGCCTATGTCGCCGCCCATCATGCGCACTGGGCCCGGCTCGAGACCCTCGTCAAGGCGCGTCACCGCACGGGAGCCGAGGCCGACGAACTCCTCGACCTCTACCAGCGGGTCTCCACGCATCTCTCGGTGATCCGTTCGGCGAGCCCAGATCCGCAGGCCGTCGCCTACCTCTCCTCGCTTCTGGCTCGCGCCCGACTGGCCAGTGCTGGCCGACGCACGACGACATGGCGCGATGCCGCACGCTTCTTCACCGAGTCCTTCCCGGCCGCGCTCTATCGCAGCGCGCGCTGGTGGGGGGTGACTTCGCTGGCGTGCATATTGGTGGCCGTCGCCGCGGGTTGGTGGGCCATGGACAACCCCGGCATCTTCACCCAACAGATGTCCAAGGAGGAGATCGAGGCCTACGTCGGCACTGACTTCGAGGGCTACTACAGCAAATACGCCCACACCGAGTTCGCCAGTCAGGTGTGGATCAACAACGCTTGGGTGGCCGCCCGAGCGATCGCGCTCGGCGTGCTCGGTCTGCCTACGGCATACCTGCTTCTCACGAACTCCCTCAATGTGGGATTCGCCGGGGCACTCATGATCACGCACGATCGCGGGCCCCTCTTCTTCGGCCTGATCCTGCCGCATGGGTTGCTCGAACTCACGGCTATCTTCGTCGCCGGCGGGGTGGGGCTTCGGGTCTTCTGGTCGTGGATCGCGCCGGGGCGTCGCACCCGGATGCAGGCTTTGGCCGCGGAGGGACGCACCGCGATCGGCGTCGCGCTCGGGTTGGTCGTCGTCCTGCTCGTCAGCGGGATCATCGAGGGCTTCGTGACCCCATCGCCGCTCCCGACATGGGCGCGGATCGGGATCGGCGTGGTCGTCGAGGGGCTCTTCCTCGCCTATGTCTTCGTCGTCGGTCGATCGGCTGCCCGTCGCGGCGTCACCGGCGATGTGGCCGAGCGCGATCAGGGGTATGCCGTCCCGCTCGCCTGA
>DAOLRO010000095.1:6202-8426 GCA_035418665.1 Phycicoccus sp. | reverse complement strand
TCAGAGCAGGCCGGCGCGTTTGAGGGTGAGGTAGTGGTCGGCGAGTGCCAGGGGGAGATCGTCCGGCGGGGCATCGAGCACCGTGACGCCCAGAGTGGTCAGTGCGGCGGCGGTGCGGGAGCGCAACTGGAGGGTGCGCTCGGAGGCGGCCGCGGCATACACCGCTTCGACGTCTCCCCGTGCGGAGCGGAGGGTGAGCAGCTCGGGGTCGCTCACGGAGGCGACGACAACGCGGTGCCTGGCGAGCAGTGCGGGCAGGACCGGGAGGAGGCCCTCCTCGATCGCCGAAGACTCCAACGGGGTCAGCAAGACGATGAGTGCGCGCCTGCGTCCCAGTCGGGAGATCTCGGAGGCGAGCAGGCCCCAATCGGCCTCGACGATTTCGGGGTCGACCGGCGCCAGTCGGGTGATGGTCTCTTGGAGCATGCTGCCGTCGAGACCACCGGAGACGCGAGCCCGGACCCGCTGGTCGCCGGCGATGACCTCGACGCGGTCCCGGGCGTGTCCGGCCAGCGCAATGAGGAGGAGAGCGGCGTCCATGGCGGCGTCAAGTCGGGGTTCGTCGTCGATGCGACCCGCGCTCGTGCGTGAGGTGTCGAGGACGATGACGATGCGCTTGTGCTGCTCTGGCTGCCAGGTGCGGACGACGAGGTGCTGGCGGCGTGCGGTGGCCCGCCAGTCGATCGAGCGCACGTCGTCGCCGTCGACGTAATCGCGCAGGCTGTCGAACTCCGTGCCCTGCCCGCGGGTCCGCACGGCCGCACGGCCATCGATCTGACGGAGTTGGGCGAGGCGACTGGGGATGTGACGGCGCGCAGGGAACGGGTGCAAGGCACGCAGGGTCCCTGGCACGTGGACCGAGCGCTGACGACCCGCGACACCCAGCGGCCCGAGCAGGCGGATGGTCACGCGATCGGCGAGTCGGTCACCGCGACGGGTGGGGATCAGACGGGTGGTGACACGGGTGCGTTCGCCGGCCGGGAGGTCGAGCCGTGACTGCTCGCCTTGGGCTCCCGCGGACGGCTGCCAGGCGTCGCGGATGAGGCCCTGTGCCCGCCTTCTGCCGGTGTTGGTGACGAGGAGTTCGGTGCTGGAGGTCTCGCCCACTCGCACCTTGGTGAGCGGAGACCTGTTGAAACGCAACGCCTTTGGCGAGGCCGCGAGCAACAGGTCGAGCCCGATGAGGACGGCCACCCCTAGGACCCACAGTCGCACGGTGAGCCCGCTCGGCCAGATCACGACGGCGACGAGGCCGACGAGCAGGACGAGTGCGGCGCGAGGAGTGAGGGCCATGGGATCGAGTCCGGTCGTGTGGTGAGTTCGGTGTGGCTGGCGGAGGTCGGGGTGCTTGGAAGGTCCGGACAGTGCCGGGTCAGCGGGGGACGGGCACGGCGGACAGGACGCTGTCGAGGACCGAGTCCACGCCGATGCCCTCGAGCTCGGCCTCGGGTCGCAGCGTGAGCCGGTGGGCCAGCGTCGACTTGGCCAGCGCCTTGACATCGTCGGGGGTGACGTAGCCGCGGCCGTTGAGCCAGGCCCAGGCCCGCGAGGTCGCCATGAGTGCCGTGGCCCCACGAGGGCTCACGCCCAGGGCCAACGACGGGGAGGTGCGCGTGGCCCGCGCGAGGTCGACGATGTAGCCGACGACCTCCGGCGAGACCTCCACCCGGCGCACTGCCGCAGCCCCGGCCTCCAAGTCGGCGGCGCTCGCCACGGCCTCGATCCGGGCCGTGCCCAGGTCCCGTGGATCGAACCCACCCGCGTGCCGTCGGAGCACCTCGATCTCCTGGTCGCGTGGCGGCACGGGCAGCACCACCTTGAGTAGGAAGCGGTCGAGTTGAGCCTCGGGCAGTGGGTAGGTGCCCTCGTACTCGACGGGGTTCTGGGTGGCCGCCACCAAGAACGGGCTCGGCAGTGGGCGCGGGACACCGTCGACACTCACCTGGCGCTCTTCCATCGCCTCGAGGAGGGCGGACTGGGTCTTGGGAGGCGTCCGGTTGATCTCGTCGGCCAGCAGCAGGTTGGTGAAGACGGGACCGGGGCGGAAGGTGAAGTCCGACGTCCGGTTGTCGAAGACGAGCGAGCCGGTGAGGTCGCCGGGCATCAGGTCGGGCGTGAACTGCACCCGCTTGGTCTCCACCGACAGGGCCGCCGCGAGCGACCGCACGAGGAGGGTCTTGGCCACGCCGGGCACCCCCTCGAGGAGGACGTGCCCCCGGGCGAG
>DAOLRO010000095.1:0-6102 GCA_035418665.1 Phycicoccus sp. | reverse complement strand
GGAGGGTCTTGGCCACGCCGGGCACCCCCTCGAGGAGGACGTGCCCCCGGGCGAGCAGGCCGACGAGCAGCCCGGCAACCGCGGCATCCTGTCCGACCACGGCCTTGGCGACCTCGGCACGGACGCGCTTGAGCGCCTCCAGCGCGTCGGTTGCATTGGTGCCGGTGGCGGGGGTCGCCTGGCTGGTCGAGTTGTCGCTCATCGGGGAGTCACCTTTTCCTCGAGGGTGGTCAGGGCCTGGGCCAGGCTGACGAGCCCGGCATCGTCGGTGGGATCGGCGCCACTGAGCAGTGGCCCGGCTTCGTGCTCGGGTATGCCGTGTGCCGCCAATGCGGCCAACACCGCTTGTGTGTCGGCTCGGGCATCCAACCGCAACCGGGGCCGCAGCCGCGCGAGGGTGCCCTCGCGAAGGGTGGCTGCGGCTCGTGCTCGATCACCCGCGGCGCGATAGAGCTCGGCCCGGCTGTGCGTGGTTTCGCTCGCCTTGACGATGACGGGAAGGGGTTCGGGGACGAGGCGACCCAAGCGGCGTCCGGCAGCCACGGCATACACGATGAAGCCCACGCCCACGAGAGCGAGGCCGGGAAGGAGCCACGTGGGTGGTTCGACCGTCTTGTCGGGCGTGCCGCTCGTGCCGAGCGAATCGGTGAGGGAGGGTGTGTAGACGATCAGGTGCGGATGTGCGCCCAGGAGGCGAAGGCCGAGTGCGGCGTGGCCCTGATCGGTGATCCGTGCGTTGGTGAGCGCCGGGCCAAAACCCACGGCGAGGGTCTGCGGACGTTGACTGTCGGCGTCGAGGACGACCAGTGCCGAACCGCGGGACACCGCGCCGGTGTCAACGAGGGGATAGCAGGCGGCCAGCCCCTTGGTGTTGCCGTCCACGATGAACCGGACCGCGACGGTCTCGATGATCGTGTCGTCGGCGCCGTGGTGGGTGAGGGGTTCACGGCAGTCCGGCGTGAGCTCGACGTCGGCCTGGGCGGGCAGGGCCTGGACATCGGGGGCGACTTCTCGAAGGACGGAACCTCCGCCGTCGAGGAGCACGAGCCGGTCGTCGGGTTCGATGGTGGTGAGGGCCGACCGTGCACCCTCAGGGGTGAGGAAGGTGGTGGGCCCGACGGCCACGGTCACTGGTCCGGAGCCAGCCACCTCTCGGGCAGCACGGAGGTCGTCGATGGACTTGGCGGTGGACACCTCGATGCCTTGGGCCCGCAGGACCTCGACCAATGCCCCGACGCCCTGCTGGCCCCGGCCCTCGGGGTCGAGGTAGACGTCGCGCTGTGGCTTCGGGCCGAGCACGACGACAAGGATCGAGCCGACCACCAGGGCCGCGCACCAGATCAGGAGGTTTCGGGCGGAACGCAGGCTGCGACGCCGTGTCGGGTCAGCGGTGCCGAGTGACGGACCGTGTGCGGTGTCGCTCTTGGCAGTCGCCTCGGCAGCGAAGGCGGTGGTGGTCACCACGAGCCCGCCAGGACATCAGTGAGCACGGGGCGGGTGCTGACGAGTCGCGCGTCGAGAGCCCCTGCCGACCGAGCCTGATCGGCGCCGACATCAAGCCCGCCGTAGCGCACCCCGTCGAAGAGGTCCGCGATCCTCGCGAGTTCAGGTGCCGCATCCGGGAAGGCAGACGCTAGGTCGCGCGCGGCCTCGTGTGCCGTGCGTCCAGGCTGGTCATCGAGGATCGTCCGCTCGATGGCCGAGACCACCAGCGCGCGGAAGGAGTCGAGCAGTGCGCTCGACGCATCGCCTCGTGCGAGAGCTGCAGCGGCCGATGTGCGCAGCTCGGTTGCCGTCTGGGTGACGCCCTCGAGGACGGCGCCGGATTGCTCTGATCCGCTGGGCGCCGGCTCTCGGCGCAGCACTCGCCACAGGATCAGGCCAATGGCGGCCAACACAATGAGGATCACGACCGGCACCAGCCAGGCGGGTGCCCCCACGCCACCGCCCACTCCTTGGAAGAGGCCGAACAGCCAGTCCTGGAAGCGCTCGAGCAGTCCCGGCTGTGACGAGGCGTATTTCGCCTTGGCGAGTTCCTGCTCGAGCAGACGTCGACCCTCTTCGGTCGAGGGGTCGAGGCTCATTGGCCCTGAGCGGCGGCCGATGGCCACGGGGCAGGGGCGGAGCCCTGGGCGGCCTGCATCAACGTGACGTCGAGGCCCTCACGACGGATCCGAGTGTCGACATAGAGCAGGGCGTCGATGCCGGCCGTGAAGGGTGTGGTGAGCGCGCCGCCGATCAGGCCGGCGACACCGGTCATGATGGTCTGGGCCATGAAGAGTTGCGAGGCGTCGCCGCCATTGGACAGGACCGCGAACATCACGCCCATCATGATGAGGACGAGCGGCACGGTGACGATGCTGGAGGCCATGCCGACGACCAGGCTCGTGAGCAGGCGAAGACCGAGGATGCGCCAGAAGTTGCGTTCGCGCAGACCCCCCACGAGACGCCAGGACCGGGTGATGGCCGCTCCGACACCCATCCGCTCGAGCACGATGGCCGAGGTGGTGAAGCCGAGGCGGGTGAAGAAGTAGAGCATCGCCAGGATCAACGCGAGCAGCCACACGAGGCCCCCCAGGACGAGGACGACGATCATCCCGGCTCCGGGGTCGGTGCCCGAGGACACCAGGGCGACGCCGATCGCGACAGGGATGCCGACGCCGATGACCAGGACGACGAGCGTGATCAGGCTCACGACCAGGGTGGCGCCGACGAGGGCGAGGAGGCGCCCCTTGGTCCCCTCCCAGGTCTCAGCCATCGTGACCTTGCGGCCGAGCACCGCCTGGCCGATGACATAGGCCAGGAAGCCTGCCAAGAGGATCGTGCTGAAGGTGCTCGCGATCGAGGGGATGTAACTGGCGACCGACCCGATCGACAAGGGCGAGGAATTCACCGGCCCGAAGGGATCGTCCGACCCCGGGGCCAGAGACGTCGTGTCCAGCGAGGCCACCCACGTGCCGAGCGCAGTAAAGGGCACGAGGAAGATCACTGATGTCAGGGCGGCCAACCCCACGGTGGCGGCGACATTGCCCCGAATGGCCTTGAACACACCGGAGAAGAGGTCGCCGATCTGCAGGGGACGCAGCGGGATGATGCCCGGTCGGAAATCGAAGGTCGGTCGCCATCCCTGTGGCTGGGCCGGCGGGGTGGGCGGCCACGAGGGTGGCCCACCCGGTGGTGCGTATGCCGGGTGGGGAGCCCCGGCATACCCCCCTTGCGTGGGGGGACCAGCGGGACCGGACGGGCCCGGGGATCCCTCCCACGGGGCCTGCGCGGGAGGCGACGGTTGGGTGGGAGGCGGTGCCGCCGGTGTGCCCGGAGCACTGGACTCCGGGGGACGAGTGGGATCGCTGCCCGGCGGCACCCAACTCTGGTCACTCATGTCGTGCGTCCTCCCCAGTCGACGACTCCTGTGGGCCGGATCAATGGGCCCTCCACGACCCTAACGGACAGGTCTGTCAGGGGTTCCCAGACGCCGCTCGACGTCGGCTGGTCGGGCGCTCGTGGCGCCGAGTGCGGTCTGGCGAGCCACCACGTCGGGTTCCTCACGCATCAGCCCAAGACCTCGCCGCACGAGGATCATCGGCGGCTTGCGTCGCTCCTTCAGGTCGCGAGCCAGACGTCGAGCGAAGGTCACCACAGGACGGTGATGGATGCACCACGCGGAGTGGAGAAGACCCCGCTCGCGGAGGCGCCCGATGATCTCGGCGGCGAAGATCCCTTCGGCAAGGATCAGATCCTGTGCGTGCGCGGTCAGCGTCTGGGCGCCAATCGCACGGCTCGTGCTGATGTCATAAACCGGCAGGTCGACCGAACCCGTGTCGACCAAGGTGCCCAGGGCATCGACCGCATCGTCGGCCTTCCACGAGTCGACGTGATCCCAGTCGACGATCCCGAGCGACTCCTCACGAGGCGCGGCAGGATCGTCATGGTCTCGATAGAAGTCGTCGAGCCGCACGATCGGCCAGCCGTGGGTGTCATGAAGGCGTCCGGCCAGACGGGACTTGCCCGAGCCGGACGGACCGGCGAGGACGACGACGCGCGCGCGCATGTGTGAGGTCAGCGGCCCTTCGGGTGCCAGACCGTCTTGGTCTCGAGGAAGATCGACATCCGGCCCAGCGACGGCTCGACCGCCCAGTCCGGCTCGACCGCGTTGGCGCCGTCGCCCGCCGGTCGGATGACCCGCTTCAAGGTGTCGGCAGCAGCCGCCTCGAGCGCACCCCAATCGGCGCCCTCGAGCCCGGCGCACCCCGTCAGGTCGAGACCATTCACGTCACGGTGCGACGCCAACCATGGACCGATCTCGACAGCGTCCCCTGTGATCATGTTGACGACCCCGCCGGGCACATCACTCGTCGCGAGGCACTCCGACAGGGTGATCGCCGGCAGCGGGCGCTCCTTGGACGAGACGACGACGACGGTGTTGCCCGACACAACGGCCGGCGCGATGACCGACACGAGCCCGAGCAACGAGGACTCCTGCGGTGCCAGCACTGCTACGACACCCGAGGGCTCGGGGGAGGAGATGTTGAGGAAGGGGCCAGCCACCGGGTTGGGATTGCCGAGCACCTGGGGCAGCTTGTCGGACCACCCGGCATACCAAACCCAGCGGTCGATCGCCTGCGAGACAAGGGAATCCGCCTTGCTCTGTGACACCCCCTCGCCTGCGCGCACCTCGTCGACGAACTGCGAACGCCGCCCTTCCATCACCTCGGCCACGCGGTAGAGGACCTGACCGCGGTTGTATGCCGTGGCCCCCGCCCAGCCCGCCTGGGCTCCGCGGGCGGCGACGACCGCGTCGCGCGCGTCCTTGCGCGAACCCTGCGAGGCATTGGCCAAGAACTTCGGTGACGCGCCCGCGCGGGAGGGCACGGCATACACCTCGTAGGAACGGCCCGACTCCGAGCGGGGGAACTTCCCGCCGATGTAGAGCTTGTAGGTCTTGCGGACGTCGACACGCGCAGCCATCAGATGCTCCCCTTCAGGTAGGCCTCGAGGCCGTGTCGGCCACCTTCGCGGCCGTAACCGGACTCCTTGTAGCCGCCGAAGGGCGACGTCGGGTCGAACTGGTTGAAGGTGTTGGCCCACACCACGCCGGCCTTGAGCTGATCCGCCATCCACAGGATGCGAGAACCCTTGTCGGTCCAGATGCCCGCCGACAGGCCGTAGGGCGTGTTGTTCGCCTTGGCCACCGCCTCCTGCGGGGTGCGGAAGGTCAGCACCGACAGGACCGGACCGAAGATCTCCTCCTGGGCGATCCGGTGCGTCTGCGTGACTCCCGAGAAGAGGGTCGGCCGGAACCAGAATCCCTTCTGCGGCAACGCGCAGCCGTTGTCCCAGCGCTCCGCACCCTCGGCTTCTCCGGCGTCGACGAGCGAGGTGATCCGGTCGAGCTGGGCACGGGAGTTGATGGCCCCGACGTCGGTGTTCTTGTCGAGCGGATCGCCCACGCGCAGGGTCGACAGCCGACGCTGCAGACGCCGAACGACCTCGTCGGCGACGGTCTCCTGCACGAGCAATCGGCTTCCGGCACAACAGACATGGCCCTGGTTGAAGAAGATCCCGCGCACGATGCCCTCGACGGTCTGGTCGATCGGGGCGTCATCGAAGACGATGTTGGCGCCCTTGCCGCCGAGCTCCAGCGTGGCCTTCTTGCGCGTCCCCGCGATCGAGCGCGCGATCATCTTGCCGACCCCGGTCGAGCCCGTGAAGGCGATCTTGTCGATGCCGGGGTGGTCGACGATGGCCTGCCCGGTGTCACCCGCGCCGGTGACGATGTTGACGACCCCGGGCGGCAGCTGCGCCTGCTGGCAGACCTCGGCGAAGAGCAGCGCCGTCAAGGGCGTGGTCTCCGCTGGCTTGAGGACGATGGTGTTACCGGTCGCCAGGGCCGGTGCGACCTTCCACGCGAGCATGAGGAGCGGGAAGTTCCACGGGATGATCTGCCCGACGACGCCGTGCGGCCTCGGGTCGGGCCCGTACCCGGCATACGAGAGCTTGTCGGCCCAGCCCGCGTGGTAGAAGAAGTGCGCGGCCGCGAGCGGGATGTCGACGTCGCGGGTCTCCTTGATCGGCTTGCCGTTGTCGAGGGTCTCCAGGACG
>DAOLRO010000094.1:9027-10478 GCA_035418665.1 Phycicoccus sp. | reverse complement strand
CGGTGGCGAGTTCCGCGTCGACGGCGGCGCCTGGATCCCGATCCCGGACACCGTGGAGATCCAGGGAACGCCGCAGGCCCTCACCGTCCTCGAAGCCCGTGCCCGCCTCGTCCGCTGACCGGCACCCGTGAGCCGACTGCCAAAGCCAAGCGGACGGCATACGGGATCGGCCTTCGCCTGACCCACTGTCGGTGGGCTCTGCGAGACTCTCCCTGACCGAGAGGGAGCGAGGGAGCGCTGATGGTGCGGCTGGTGCCGGAGTCACCGGAGTTCGTGACCGAGTCCGAGCGTGAGGTCTGGGATCTGCTGCGGCGCAAGGGAAACCCCGAGTGGACCTTGCTGAGCAACGTCAATCTCACGGGTCGTGATCGTGACTATGAAGCCGACCTTGTCGTGCTCATGCCAGAGGTTGGCGTCGTCGTGCTCGAGGTCAAGGGCGGCAACGTCTGGATCGACTCGGCTACCGGCCATTGGAAGCAGGGGAGCGGTCCACAGGCTCGGACCATCAACCCCGTCGAGCAGGCGAAGACTGTCAAGCACGCCATCTGGCAATACGTGAAGGAAGACCGCCGCTGGGGCTCGCGGAGCAGGGTGCGATTCGGGCACTCGGTCGTCTTCCCCCGGCAACACCTCGACGCTGACTTCAGCACGGCGGACTGCCCGCGGGCGATCGCCCACGGCCGCGGAGACCTCGCCGACCTGGCGGGTCGGCTGTGGGACATCGCTGCCCAACAGGAGAGCGGCTTCCGGGTCCCCACGGTGGAGGACTGTGACCTCATCGTCGAGATCCTGGCGGGTCGCTCCCTGCCCCAACGTGACCTGCTCGCCGACGCCGAGGAGCGGGAGAGGCTTGCCGACCGGCTCACCCTTGAGCAGGCCACCTTGCTCAAGGTCACACGACTGCTCCACCGCACCGAGGTACGTGGCGGGGCAGGCAGCGGCAAGACCGTCCTTGCCCTCACCCAGGCCAAGGAATTGACCCATGGACGCGGTGAGCAGAAGGCCAAACGCGTTGCCCTGCTGTGCTATTCGATCGGTCTCGCGACATGGTTCAAGAGGGCACTCACGGGAGTGGACCGCAAGAGCCACCCGGCCTTTGTCGGGACCTTCGAGGAGTTCGCCGGCTTTCTTGGGGTCGAGACGTTCGGATCCCGCGACGACGCAGACTTCTGGGAGCAGGGCCTTCCCGAGCAAATGGCCGATCTGGTCACGGACCTCCCGCACGGCAAGAAATTCGATGCCTTCATTGTCGACGAGTCCCAGGATTTCGCTGATCTCTGGTGGACCCCGATCATGCGGGCCCTGCGCGATGAGGAGCGCGGTGGTCTCCACCTCTACAGCGACGAGAACCAGCGAGTATTCGCCCGCTTCGGGCGGCCACCGGTGCCGCTCGTCCCGCTCCTGCTCGACCACAACCTCCGCAACACCAAACAGATCGCCGAGACCTTCTC
>DAOLRO010000094.1:7697-8927 GCA_035418665.1 Phycicoccus sp. | reverse complement strand
GGCTATTGGGAGTCCTTCTACGACGCCGACCAGGTCTTCTACGGACATGTGCTGGGCTGCAAAGGGCTGGAGCGCCGTGCGGTGGTCCTCGCGGTCAACGACAAGGCGATGCACCAGCGCGCCAAGGAGCGCCTCTATGTTGGACTCTCGCGCGCGACTGACAAACTCGTCGTGGTCGGAGTCCCCGACTTGATCCGTCAGATGGGTGGTGCCGAAGTCGCCAAGCGGCTGGCTCTCTGACGACTGGCCCTGTCCTCCCCGGCAGCTTCGGTCGACTCACATCCGGGTGCAGTCGTTGCTGCAACTCCCCGGCGCGCTGGGTCCATCGCTGTGTGACGCAGGTCGGTGCAGGACCGCTGCTGACGGGGTCACGACGATCCCATCGTCGGTCGCGGCCGCTTGGCCGTCGACGATGAGTGTGTAGCCCTTGGCCTCCAAGGGCGGGAAGATCACCGTCGCATTGGGGTTGGTCGCCAGATTGGTGGCACTCCCGCGGGAGGCCGCCGTGAGGAGTATGCCGTCCGCCCACCGGGGCTCGACCGTCACCGCCTTCACAGCCCCGCCCTCGGAGGCAGTCAGGAGGTAGCCGACCCCGAAGTCCTCGAGGGCCGAACCCAGACGCTCCAGATCAACCGGGATGCTCATGCCCTCAAGGTACGCCCGCCCGGACGCACCGCGGAAGGCGAGCCACGGCATACACATCCATGGCCAAAGCCCCCATAGGAGCGGACCGCACGTACGGTCGAAGGGACGGACGGACGCCAACCACCAAGGAGCACGTCATGACCACATCGCAGCCGGATCTGCTGGCCCGAGCCCTCGACCAGACCGAGCGGCTGCTGGCCGACGTGGGCGGCCACCTCTCGGAGCCCTCCAATTGCGAGGGGTGGACCATCGAGGACCTGAGCCGGCATGTCGTCGCAGCACCCCAGAACTTCGTCTCCATGTTCAAGGGTGACGAGGTCGACTGGGCCAACCCGCCGGCCCTCGGCGACGACCCCGCCGCCGACTTCCGCGCGGGCGCGACGGCCTTGCAGCAGCATCTCGCCGACACCGACGGGGCTGCTGGGCTGGCAGGGCCCGCGATCCCCGAGTTCGCCGTGCACGCCTGGGATCTCGCTCAGTCGCTTGGCGACCCCACCCCGCTCGACGACGAAGTCGCGGGTGCGGCGCTGGCCTTCATGCAGGAGCACCTGACCGATGAGGCGCGCGGAGAGGTCTTCGGGCCGA
>DAOLRO010000094.1:2275-7597 GCA_035418665.1 Phycicoccus sp. | reverse complement strand
CAAGGGGTGCGCGGACGGCATACGCCTGCTTTGATGAAATGCATGGACGAGACGACCTTCACCTACGAGTCCCCAACCGACGGTCTGACGATCCAGGCCCGCATCTGGACAGGGGACCCCGAGCCCCGAGCCATCGTGCAGCTCGCGCACGGGATGGGGGAGCACTCCGACCGCTATGCCCGCTTCGCCGAAGCCCTCACCAATGCCGGGCATGCCGTCTACGCCGCCGACCATCGCGGCCACGGGCGCACTGCCGGGGACGCGAGCCGCCACGGCGACCTCGGCGAGGGCGGCTGGGCGGCGCTCGTCGATGACGTGCGCGAGCTCGGAGCCCGCGCTCGCGCCGCGCACCCTGGCAAGAAGCACGCGCTGATCGGTCACAGCATGGGTTCGTTCGCGACCCAGCAACTCCTCCTCGACCACTCAGGAGACGTGGATGCGGTGGTGTTGTCGGGCTCGACAGCGGTGGACATCGTTGCGGCACAACTGGATCCGGACGCCGAAACCGATCTGAGTGCCTTCAACGCGCCCTTCGAGCACCGCACCGGATATGAATGGCTGAGCCGCGACGAGGCCGAGGTCGACAAGTACGTCGCCGACCCGGCGTGTGGCTTCGGCCTCAATCCGGCTGGCACGCGCGGGATGATCGAGGGCGCCATGCTCACCGGTGACGCCGATCGGCTGACCAATGTGCGCTCGGACCTGCCGATCCTCATCGTCTCCGGCAATCAGGACCCGCTGGCCGCTGGGGGAGAGCTCATCCGGCTGCTCGAGACCCGTTATCGGGCAGCGGGGGTGCACGAGGTGGAGGTGATCCTCTATCCGGAGGCGCGGCACGAGATCCTGAACGAGACCAACCGCGACGAGGTCACGGCCGACATCATCGCCTTCCTCGACCGCACCGTCGGCGCCTGACCGCGCAGGGGGCAGGATTCGGTCATGCTCTTCTCGCTCTTCGGCATCGCCGTGCTCCTTGCCATCGTGGTGGGCCTGGTCAAGGGCGTGCCTGCGTGGCAGCTGAAGAACTACGACCGAGCCTTCTCGTGGATCGTCGGACTGCCGTTGCTCGTGGTCTTCTTGTGCTTCCTGATCGGCGTGGTGATCTTCGCCAACACGGACATGAACTTCTGACCGTTGAGAGTGCACGACACTCCGGGCCAGATCGCCTGACACCGGCAAGTCATGCACTCTCAACGCGTGGCCGGATGGTTGAGGTGGGGTTGGTCGGGGGTTAGCGTTCGGGGATGAGCACGGCATACGTCTACGAGGCCCTGCGCACGCCGCGTGGACGGGTGCGTCGCGACGGTGGGACCTTGGCCGGAGTGCCCGCTCATGACTTGCTCGCCGGACTGCTGCGGGAACTGGCCGATCGGGGCGTGCGGGCCGATTCGGTCGACGATGTCGTCATCGGAGTCAGCACGACCCACGGTGAGCAGGCCGGGGACGTCGCGCGGGTGGCCCTGATGGCTGCGGGTTGGCCGGACTCGATCCCGGCGGGCACCGTGTCGAGGTTCTGCTGCTCTGGGCTTGACGCCTTGGCGAGTGCAGCGGCGCAGGTCGCGTCCGGGCAGGTCGATGTCGTGCTTGCGGGCGGGGTCGAGTCGATGTCGCGAGTGCCGATGCTGGGGGATCGGCCGGCGTTTGCGGTGGATGCCGAGCTTGGCGCAGCCACCGGCTTCGTGACCATCGGGGTCTCGGCGGACTACACGGCAGCAGTGCACGGCTTCTCGCGGGAAGAGCTCGACGCGTGGGCCATGCGCTCCCACCAGCGATCGGCGGCTGCCACCTGGGACAGCGTGGTGCCGGTGGGTGGCGCAGCGGGCGTGGTGCTCGCCGGCGATGAGGGGGCTCGGGCCGACGTGACCATGGAGGCGTTGGCCGCGATGCCGGCGATTTTCGGTGACGACCCTCTCTGGGAGCGCATCGAGGCCCGATTCCCCGGTTTCACCCGTCCCGGTGCCGGCCTGCACACCGTGGCGACGGCTCCCCAGCTGTGTGATGGCGCATCGGCCAGCGTCGTCGGATCGGCGGCTGCTGGCCAGGCGATGGGTCTGGCACCCCGGGGGCGGATTGCGGGCTGGGCGCACACCGCGGTGCGGTCGCCGGGTCTGGACGCCACGATCGAGGCAGCCCGTCTCGCCCTGCAGCGCGCCGGTATCGCGGTGGCTGACGTGACGGTCGCGGAGTTCAACGAGTCCTTCTCCGTGACGCCCCTCCTGCTCACCCGCGAACTGGGCATGGACTCCGAGCGCGTCAACATCCAAGGTGGTGCCGTATCGGTCGGTCATCCGCTCGGGGCCAGCGGCGGCATTCTCTTGGCCAATGCACTGGACCTGTTGCGGCGGCAAGGTGGCGGCTACGCCCTCCTGGTCATCCCCGCTGCGCTCGGTCTGGCGAGCGCGGTCGTGGTGGAAGGGTTGGAATGAAGCGACGAGCAGGCCGTGCAGCGACGGGCCGCATGGTGACGAGCCTGAGTCAGCGAGTGAGGTTGTGATGGCAAAACAGTCAGGGGTCTGGGTCCTGGGCGGCTACCAGAGCGACTTCGCGCGCAACCTCACCCGTGAAGGACTGGACTTCGCCGACCTGACCGCGGAGGTCATGGAGGGCACCTTGGGGTCGGCAGGCATCGATCCCGAGCAGGTCGGCGTCGTGCACGTGGGCAATGCCTTCGGGCAACTCTTCACCGGTCAGGGCCACCTCGGCGCAATGCCGGCCACGGTGCACCCCGGGCTGTGGGGCGTCCCGGCCTCGCGACACGAGGCCGCGTGCGCCTCCGGATCCATCGCGATCCTCTCGGCCATGGCTGACCTGCGCGCCGGCAACTACGACTGCGCGCTCGTCGTTGGCATCGAACTCGAGAAGACGGTCTCGGGGGACCAAGCCGCCCATCATCTGGGCGCTGCGGCCTGGGCGGGGCACGAGGGCGAGGACGCCACCTTCATGTGGCCGCACATGTTCAGCCTGATCGGTGACGAATACGACCGCCGCTATGGCCTCGACGACGCCCACCTGAGCCGGATCGCCGCGATCAATCTCGCCAACGCCCGCATGAACCCCAACGCCCAGACCCGCGAGTGGAAGATTCCTGACCTCGGTCCGGACGGGGACCCCAGCCTCAATCCTCCGATCGATGGTCGGATCCGGCGCTTCGACTGCAGCCAGGTCACTGATGGTGGAGCCGGCGTCGTCCTCGTCAGCGACGCCTTCCTCGAGCGCCACCCGCACCTGCGCCCTGCTGCCCGGATCGCCGGCTGGGGACATCGGACCGTGGGTCTGGGGCTGCAGCAGAAACTCGATCGTTCGCAGGAAGACCGCTACGTCATGCCGCATGTCCGGGCTGCGGTCCACGACGCCTTTGATCGGGCACACATCACGCTCGATGGACTCGACGCCCTCGAGACCCACGACTGCTTCACCCCGAGCGAGTATCTGGCGATCGACCACATCGGCCTCACCGCACCGGGGAAATCGTGGCAGGCCATCGAGGACGGCGACATCGAGATCGGTGGTCGCCTCCCGATCAACCCCAGCGGCGGGCTCATCGGCGGTGGGCATCCGGTCGGGACCACCGGGGTCCGGATGCTCCTCGACGCCACCAAGCAGGTCAGTGGCACCGCCGGCGACTATCAGGTCAACGGAGCACGCACCGTCGGCACCCTCAACATCGGGGGCAGCACCGCCACGACGGTCAGCTTCGTCGTCAGCGCGATCTGACGGCATCGCCGCCCCGACGACACCGCCGCCCCAACAGCGTTCTCCACCAACGAAAAGCCCGCGTCACTGCGAAGCCAGCTCACGGCATACGAAAGGAAAGTCATGGACGTCGAACTGGTCGGCCGCCTGATCTCCACGCTGCCCGAGGACGACGAACACCCCTATCGCAGTGGGCCCTGGCGGCCGCAGACGGAGGAGTGGGTGGCCGACGACCTCGAGGTGATCGAGGGTGCCATCCCGGCCGATCTCGACGGCGTCTATCTGCGCAACACCGAAAACCCGCTTCACCCGCCGATCAAAGCCTATCACCCTTTCGACGGTGACGGGATGATCCACGTGGTCGGCTTCAGAGACGGAAAAGCGTTCTACCGCAACAGGTTCATCCGCACCGAGGGACTCTTGGCGGAGCAGGAGGCGGGGGAGTCACTCTGGGCTGGTCTGGCCGAGCCACCCTCGCTTGCCCGGCGCCCCGACGGGTGGGGAGCGCGCGGGCGGCTCAAGGACTCGTCGAGCACCGATGTCACCGTGCACCGCGGTGTGGCGTTGACCAGCTTCTATCAGTGCGGGGATCTCTATCGGGTCGACCCCTTCACCGCGCAGACCCTGGGCAAGGAGAGTTGGAAAGGACACTTCCCCTACGACTGGGGCGTGTCGGCACACCCCAAGGTCGACGGACGGACAGGGGAGTTGCTCTTCTTCAACTACAGCAAGCAGGCGCCCTACATGACCTACGGCGTGGTCAACAGCGACAACGACCTCGTCCATCACGTCGACGTGCCACTGCCGGGGCCGCGGTTGCCGCACGACATGGCGTTCACCGACAACTACACGATCCTCAATGACTTTCCGCTCTTCTGGGACCCCCAGGCCCTGGCGCACGGCGTGCACGCGGCGCGATTCCGCGAGGACCTGCCGTCACGGTTTGCCGTGATCCCACGGCATGGGGACACCTCGCAGATCCGCTGGTTCGAGGCCGAACCCACCTACGCGCTCCACTTCGTCAACGCCTATGAGGAAGGCGACGAGATCGTCCTCGACGGGTTCTTCCAGGACCATCCCGTCCCTGAGGACGTGCTCACCGGCACCAAGTGGGAGCGGCTCTTCCGCTATTTGGCGCTCGACGCGATGGGTGCGCACCTCCACCGCTGGCGACTCAACCTCGCCACCGGCCTGGTCAAAGAGGAGAGGCTCAGCGAGTCGGTCACTGAGTTCGGAATGATGAATGGAGACTTCACCGGCCGTGATTATCGGTATGCCGTGGCCTCCACCGGGCGGCCCGGCTGGTTCCTCTTCGACGGGTTCGTCAGGCACGACGTCGTGAGCGGGGCTGAGGAGCGGTTTGGGTATGGCGATGGGGTCCACGGGAGCGAGACCGCGGTGGCTCCGAAGGTGGGAGCAGTCGGTGAGGAGGATGCCTATGTCATCACCCTCACGACCGACATGAACGCCGACGCATCCCACTGCCTCGTGTTCGACTTGGCTCGGGTCTCTGATGGTCCGGTGTGCAAACTCAAACTGCCGCAACGGATTTCGAGCGGGACGCACTCGACGTGGGCTGCCGGATCGGAGCTCCGGAAGTGGCGGACCGAGGAGTCAGCGGCGTCAGCC
>DAOLRO010000094.1:0-2175 GCA_035418665.1 Phycicoccus sp. | reverse complement strand
TAGCCGCGCTCGAGCTCGTCGACCACCTGGGCAACCGGCTGGATGCTTGTGATCGTCTGCAATCCCTGACCCGCAGCCCAGAGGTCCTTCCAGCGCTTCGCGACGTCCTCGGTGCCACCACTGTCATAGCTGCGGGGCGCAGGGGTGGCGAGGGCGTCGAGGTCGAGGCCGTTGGCGACCAGACTCGGCCGCAGCCATGACGCTGGGGTCCCCGTGATCCCGGCCGAGATGATCAGATCATCGGGACCGTGGTCGACGACCATCTGCTTGAACTCCTGCTGCGCCATGCTCTCGCTGGTTGCGAGGAAGCGCGTCCCCATGTAGACGAGGTCGGCGCCTGCGGCGATTGCGCCGGCCACTCCCGCGCCGTCGCTGATCCCGCCGCCGATCGTCACGATGCCGTCGAAGAAGTCGCGCACGGCAGAGCAGAAGGCAAAGGGGGACAGATGTCCTGTGTGCCCACCGGCGCCAGCGGAGACACAGGCCAGTCCGTCGACGCCCGCCGCGACGGCCTTGCGCGCGAGGGCGAGGTTGACGACGTCGGCGATGACGAGGCCGCCGTAGGACTTGACCACCTCCATGACCGGTAGGGGTGAGCCGAGGGCGGTGATGACGACGTCGGGCTGGTATTGGGCGACCAGGGCCAGGTCATCGGCGAGACGGCTGTTGCTGCGGTGGGTGACGAGATTGACCGCCCACGGGGCTCGGGCGTCGGGCTCTGCTGGGGTTGCCTCGCCCAACTGGTCGGTGATCGTGCCCATCCACGTGTCGAGCTCGTCGAGGGTTCGACAGTTCGGGGTGGGGAAGGCGCCGAGGATCCCGGCGCGCGATGCGGCAACCACGAGATCCGGACCGGACACCAAGAACATCGGCGCGGCGACGACGGGGAGCCGCAACCGGCCGAGGAGGTGGGCTGCGGAACCAGTGCTGGTGTCGGTCATGGGGGCATTTCTACCCCGTCCGAGCGGGTCGTGCTCAGGGCGCCGCGCTCAGGACGTGCTCGAGGGTGACGAAGCGATAGCCCTGTGCCGAGAGGTCCGCGATGATGCCGGGCAGGGCATCGGCATCCAGGGTCGAACCGTCGTTGGGGTTGGCGCCGACATGGAAGAGCACCACGCCGCCAGGTCGCGCCCCGTTGACCACGCGAGCCCGCACCGAGTCGACGTTCATGCCGCCGGACGTGCCCTTCCATCCGAGACTGTCCGTCGTCCAGCGGAAGGGCACCATGCACTGCTCATTGACCAGCCCGATCACCCGTGCGTCCACCGCGCCGAAGGGGAAGCGGAAGTAGGGCCGTGGATCCACGCCCGTGGCCGCCATGATGTTGGCCCGCGCGGTCTGGATCTCTCCGCGCACCGCATCGTCGGAGAGCGTCGTGAAGTCGGGGTGCGTCTGGCTGTGGTTTCCGATCGGGTATGCCGTGGCGATCCTTTGCGCGTCCGCTGGGTATTTCTGGGCGAAGGCGCCCGTCAGGAAGAAGGTGGCCGGGGTGCCGGTCGACTGGAGGGTCTGGAGCACCTTGTCGACGCCACCGTTGGCGCTGCCGGCGTCGAAGGTGAGGGCCATGACGCGCTGGTCGGAGATGGTCTCGAGGTCTCGCCCGACCATCCAGCCGGGGATCTGGCAGTCGGTGACTGCGGGAGCAGCGGGCTCAGGGGCGGGAGGCGGTGGCGCAGGCGCTGCCTCGGTGGGTGATGGGCTCGAGCTGGGGGTTGGTGTCTCGCTCGGTGACGGTGTGGGCGTGGCGCTGGCGGATGGGCTGGCGCTCTTGGTGGGTGCAGTGCTGATGGCCGGAGTCGCGGTGGTGTCGCCGCTGCTGGACCAAGGTCTGACGATGATCAGCACGACTGCCGCCAGGATGCTCAAGATGACCGCCGCTGCGGCGGCGACTCGGAGTGCCCGTCGATCCATGGGTCACACTCTCGCCGATCTCGGCATCGACCACGTCACGGATGCGAAACAAATGAGTAGCACCGGCGGAGGGGGCGCACTGCATACGTACCTGGGGTCATGAATTGGGGGTGAGGCTTGCTGGGAGGGCTCGCCCCTATGTACCTGGGGTCATGAATTGGGGGTGAGGCTTGCTGGGAGGGGTCAGCCGATGATGGTGAGGATCTGGGCGACGACGATCTTGGTGACCATGGCGACCGGATAGACGAGGGCGTAGCCGAGGGC
>DAOLRO010000093.1:0-11043 GCA_035418665.1 Phycicoccus sp. | reverse complement strand
CCCAGATCTCCGAGATCGTCATCCCCGTGATCGTGGCGCTGCTCCTGGCGGCTCTCCTCACTCCCATCCACATGCGGCTCAAGCGCGTCATGCCGAGCAGTCTGGCCTCGACGATCACCGTCCTCGGCACCCTGGCGCTCATCATCGGGGCCCTGACCTTCGTCACCTCCCAGTTCATCGACCAGTTCGACGACATCCGCAGCCAGGTTGGGCAGGGCTATGACCAGATCCGGGCCTGGATCATGGACACCTTCGGAGTGAACTCGACCAAGCTCGACGACTGGATCGAGTCAGGCCGCGCGCAGGCGACGAAGTCCTTCCAGGACATCGGCCCCCAGGCCGCCGCTGCAGGCGCAACGGCCGGGCATGCCATCGCCGGCTTCTTCGTGGCCATGTTCACCCTCTTCTTCTTCCTCCACGATGGGCGCACGATCTGGGGCTGGGTGGTCAGCCTCTTTCCCAAGGCGGCCCGCGACAAGGTCGCCTCCAGTGGGGTCATCGCCTGGGGTCAGCTCTCGGCCTTCACCCGCGCGA
Organism: Phycicoccus sp.; assembly: GCA_035418665.1. Taxonomy (GTDB): domain Bacteria; phylum Actinomycetota; class Actinomycetes; order Actinomycetales; family Dermatophilaceae; genus Phycicoccus_A. Next base: position 10,509 of record DAOLRO010000093.1, on the reverse strand, counting down.
CCATCATGGTCGCCGCCGTGGATGCGATCGGCATCGGTGCGGTGGCCGCAGTCCTCGGCGTTCCGTTCGCCTCCGGCGTCGCGATCCTCGTCTTCTTCGGCGCCTTCATCCCGGTGATCGGTGCCGCGATCTCGGGGGCCGTTCCGGTCCTTCTGGCCCTCGTGGCCCTCGGCCCGGTGAAGGCGCTGATCATGTTGGCCGGCGTGGTGGCGGTCCAGCAGATCGAGTCCCACCTCCTGCAGCCGCTCCTGCTGGGTCGCGCCGTCAAAGTGCATCCGCTCTCGGTCATCCTGGCCATCGCGGGCGGCGTGGTGGTCGCCGGGATCGTCGGTGCCCTCATCGCGGTGCCGCTGGTGGCAGTCCTCAACGCCGTGGGGCACCACCTCCTCGACGACTCGGACACCCGCGATGCCGAGCAAGCGATCAACGACGCCGAACACTGCACCGACAAGCCAGCGCAGGCGCCCTTCTCCGAAGGCTGAGTTCTCAGGGCAACCCGGGCCCCGACGGGTCCGATTGGCCCGATTGCGTATGCCGGGTTGCCCGTTGCGTCGTCAGCCCCGGTGCCGCTGTGGCGGGCGGGGTAGCCGGTATGCCGGTCAGCCAGCGGCGACGCGGCGCGCCGGGAACGCCTCGGGCACGTCGTCATCCCAGTCCGAGGCGACCGGGCTCAGACCCGCCACTGGCTGTCGTGCTGCCGGAACCGCGGGACGCTGAACAGCCGCAACCTCGACCACCGGCATCTGGGGCGGCACGCGGGTGGCCTTTGCCTTCATCGTGTAGGTCGGGCGCGGCACCGGCACCGGGTCCCAGGTCAGCGGCATGTCGTCGTCGTCGACGAGCGCAGCCCGACGACCAGCTGCCGCGGCCGGCGATGTCCCAGCAGGGGCAGGAGCATCCGGCGTCATCGACGCCGTCGCTGCGGAGACGTCGAAGACCTGCTCACGCGGATCGAGTCGCGCCTCAGGGACGACGACCTCTTCATTCACCGTCGCTGAGCCAAGGCCGATGACACCTCTGGCCTCGTCGACAGTGGCTCGGCCGCGGGGTCGGGCGCCGCCCGCGAGCGCGACACCAACGCCTGCTGACCCACCGACATCGGCAGGGTGCAGGCGGGAGTCCAGTCCCGCGCGGACGTCCGCGCGCACCCCGAGGAATCCGATCACGGTCAGGGCCGCGGGGATCGCTGGCGACCACGCGACCAGGACTCCGGTGACGGCCAACACGGCATACGAAAGCGTGGCGACGAAACCGATGGCGAGGGCCATCCCGAAGGCCGCGCGCGACGGGCGCCAGAAGAGGATGCCGCTCCATGTCGGCAGGCTCCGTCCGCTGCTCGGCCGTGGCGCGACTCGCTCACCCTGCTCGGCACGTGGTGCGGTCGCGCCGCGTCCACCTGCCCACTCCGTGGACGCCGCCTGCTGCGCCCGGCCCTGGAGGTCACGGACGGACAACATGGCCTCGGCCCGCTTGACCGTCACCTGAGGGCGGGCTGGGCGGACCGGACTCACGGCATACGAACGCGGTCGGTCGCTCACCTCGACCTGGGGCAACGGGTCGCGCACCTCGAGCACACGCATGGTCGAGGTGAAGGCATCGACAGAGCGCGCAGTGGCGATGTGCTCGCGACGGCGGACCCAGTACTGGATGAAGAAGGCAGCCCAGATCCCCACGATGACCACGAAGATCAGGGAGGAGGGTTGCACGCACCCAAGTTATGTTGGTTCGTGCTCAGCCCTGCGGAGCAGGGTCGGTGTGTCGCAGAAGTGACTGTTGTGACGACTGGGTCAGGCGTTCCCTGAGGGTCGAGCCGCCCAGCTCGTCGGCCGTCACGGCAAAGGAACGATGGTCGCGCCAGTCCCCATCGATGTGCAGATAACGCGGCCGCAGGCCCTCGTCGCGCAGACCCAGTTTGCGGACCACGGCCAGGCTGGCGACATTCTCGGGCCTGATGTTGATCTCGATCCGATGCAACCCGAGGACCCCGAAGCAATGGTCACCCGCCATCGCCACGGCCGTGGGGGTGATTCCCTGGCCAGCCCAGGCCCGCGCCACCCAATAGCCCATCGCACAGGACCAGAAGGACCCGCGCACGATGTTGCTCACATTGAGTTGGCCGACGAACTCGCCGTCGACCTCGACCACGAACGGAAGACTCCTCCCCTGCGCGGCCTCGGCCTCGTGGTGGGCGACAAGGTCACCGAAGGAGCGGGTCGTAGGGGTGGGGCGGGGAGCGGTCGCATCCCAAGGCCCGAGCCAGTCGACATTGTCGCGGCGCACGGCGAGGTAGGCCGCTTCATCGTCAAGACGGAGCGGTCGGAGGATCACCGCCACTCCGGACGGGGTGCGTCCGGTGAGGCGGAGGGGCCACTCCCCGGGCCAGGACTGGACCACGTCCACGCGCCGCGACCAGGGCCACATCAGTGGTCCCCGCCGGCGATCTGGGAGAGCGCGTGGCCCAGAAGGGGCTCGAGGACGGCCAAGGCGTCGCGCACCCCACCGATGGACCCCGGGAGATTGACGACGAGGGTTCGCCCGGCAATGCCGGCCAGTCCTCGGGAGAGCACGGAGGTGGGTATGCCGTGCGCCGCACCGTACGCACGGATCGCCTCAGGAATGCCCGGGACCTGCCGATCGAGCAGGGGTGCTGTGGCTTCGGGTGTGCCGTCCGTGGGCGTCAGGCCGGTGCCCCCAGTGGTCAGGAGGAGATCGGGGCCCTCGGCCAGTGCCGCCGAGAGCGCTGCGGACACCTGCGGGCCGTCGGGCACGACGACCGGGTCCGGCACGTCCATGCCCCACGACCGGAGGATCTCGGCAATGAGGGCGCCCCCGCGATCGGGGTAGACCCCAGCGGCAGCCCGCGATGACGCCGTGACGATCCGCGCGCTGCGACCGGTGAGTCCGGAGGATGTGGGTTCCCTCATTCGCGCCAGTCCCCGGATCGGCCGCCTGACTTCGCGGTCACGCGCACGTCGGTGATCCGCGCGTGCTTGTCGACCGCCTTGACCATGTCGATGAGGGCAAGAGCGGCGACAGCCACGGCGGTCAGTGCCTCCATCTCGATCCCGGTCCGATCGGCCGTCCGGACCGTGGCACAGATGTCGACGCCGTCATCGGCCATCGCCAGGTCGACCTCGACGCCGTGCACGGCGATCGGATGAGCGAGTGGGATGAGTTCAGGAGTGCGCTTGACGGCTTGGATCCCAGCGATCCGAGCAACGGCCAGGGCATCGCCCTTCGGCACTTCTCCCCCCCGAAGGGCGGCCACCGCTGACGGCGAGAGCAACACACGACCTGCTGCGGTGGCCGCACGAGCCGTGATGGCCTTGGCGGACACATCGACCATGTGGGCCGACCCGTCAGCACGCACGTGCGTGAGTCCCTTGGCGGCCTCGCGTCCTGCCACCTCAGGCCTCCCCCACGAACGGGATGATGCGCAGGCGATCGCCTTCCGTGACGGCGAAGGTCGGCGCCGGCAGAACGGCGAGGGCATTGGCTGCCGCCAGTGCCCCCACCATGTGCGAACCCTGGCCGCGCTCAGGATGCGCGATCCCGTCGCGCACGTGCACCCGGGTGAACTCGACCCGGCCCTCGACTCCGCGCCACGACGCGCCAGCCACGGCCTCCTCGAGGTTGAGCCCACCCGCCGGGTCGCCTTCCCGACCCGCGAGGCGCCTGAGCACCGGCAGGACGAAGACATGGAAGGAGACGAACGAACTCACCGGGTTGCCGGGCAGGGTCACGATCGGGATGGTGCGGTCCCGCCCGATGCGCCCGCCCCCTTGGGGCATCCCGGGGCGCATGGCCACCTTGACGAAGTCCACGCCCCCGGCTTCCCGAAGGACCTCCTTGACCGTGTCGTGCGCGCCCATGGAGACACCGCCGCTTGTGAGGACGAGGTCGGGCTCACCCGGAGGGTCGAGGAAGGCGGCCCGCACGGCGCCGGGCTCGTCCGGAAGCCGACCGGAGTGGGCCAGGGCACCGCCGGCAGCGTCGACGAGGGCGGCAAGCATGAGTTGGTTCGAGTCGATGATCTGGCCGTGCGTGGGCTGGTCACCCAGCGGGATGAGTTCGTCCCCGGTCGAGAGGACGGTGACGCGAGGTCGTGGGTGCACCAGCACGTGGTCCACATTGCCCGCCGCCAACAAGGCGATTCGCCCGGGCGTGAGCAGCAGCCCTGCCTCGAGGAGTTGTTGCCCGGAGCGCACGTCCTCGCCTCGTGGCCGGACGTGCCGACCCACCTCCGGCACTCGACGCAGGGTGACTTCATCGACCCCACCGTCCGAATCCTCCACAGGGACAACGGCATCCGCACCCTCCGGCATGGGTGCACCGGTCATGATCCGAGCGGCCGATCCGGGCGCGAGGACGTGGCGACGCGTGTCACCCGCTGCGATGTCGGCACAGACGGGCAGACGGAAGCCCCCCGATTCGCTGGCGTCTGCCCCAGCCGCGGCGGCGCACTCGGCCGCACGGACGGCATACCCGTCCATGGCCGAGTTGTCGAAGCCGGGGAGGTCCAATCGAGCCACTGCAGCCTCGGCCAGGACCAGACCGAGCGCATGCGGCGTCGCCCGCGAAACGGCGGGGAGTGGGGCCAGGCCGAAAAGGAGTGCAGCGACGTGCTCTTCGACGCTCCGAAGGCCCGACATCAGACGCGAGCACTTTCCCGTGCGGGAAGCGCGGCGCCATCGGTGGATGCCGTGAGGCGCGTGCCGTCGGGGACGCGACGCGGTCCGTCGGCCGTGATCAACACGTCGTCGATCACGGCCACATCCGAGCCGAACTCGAGGTCACCCCGGATGGTCAACGAGCTGGCTTTCCGGAGCGAGGGCGGACCCTTCGGGAACCTGTTCTCGAAATCGCCGACCATGGCGTAGGCAGCGCCGAGGTCGATCCTCGGCTCGGGCCCATCGGTGGTCGCGCTGATGAAGAAGTCCGGGGTGAGGGTGTACAGGTCGGAGCGCAGAAGCAGGAGTTCGTTGGTCGTCTTGACGGGGCGGAAGCGGTCGCGTGGCACCGCAAGGGCTCGCGCACCGGGGATCACGCCGATCGCCGAGCCCATCGCCGACTCGATCTGGATGACCGGAGTGGAGTCCTTGCGCTTCGGATCGACGGTCTTGCGGTTGACGATGAGAGGCAGGCCCAAGCGCCCTCCCCGATCGTCGAGCGCCGCGGCGAGAGCGTCCAAGTCGACCCACAGGTTGTTGGTGTGGAAGAAGCGGTGGCGCTCGATGTCCTGATAGGCGTCCATGTCCTCAGGAGCGACCTGCGCGTTGTCCCGGAGGATGAGTTGGCCATCGGAGCGGCGGATGCCCAAGTGACCACCCTTGCGGTCATTGGGAGTTCGATCGCAGACCTCTGCGACATAGGGGATGCGCTCGTGGGCCATCCACGCAGGGATCCGCGGGTCGCAGGTCGCCCCGAGATTGTCGGCATTGGCCAGGAAGGCGTAGCGGAAGCCGCGCTCGCGGAGGGCGTCGAGCAGCCCCGTCGACTGGAGGGCGACGTAGAGGTCGCCGTGGCCCGGTGGGCACCATTCGAGGTCCGGGTCATCGGGCCACGACACCGGAGTGAGATCGTCCGCCCGGAGCTTGGGCTCGGCGCTCTGCAGGAAGTCCAGAGGCAGTCCGTCGACCGCCAGCTCCGGATGGGCGGCGAGTCGCGCCAGAGTCTGCTCTCGCGTCCGGAAGGAGTCCATGAGGATCAGGGGGAGCTCAACCCCGTGCCGCGCGCGGAGGGCAAGGATCTGCCGGGCCGTGATGTCGAGGAACGACAGGCCATCGCGTACCTCCAGGGCCGTCTTCGGGCCGGAAATGCCCATCGAGGTCCCGAGCCCACCGTTGGGCTTGATGATGACGGTGCGTTTCAGCACCGCTGCCTCGGCAATGTCGTCCGACTCCAACTCGGACAAATGCGTGACTTCGTCCAAGGGCTCGATCGACCCCTCTGGGATCAACCCGGTCTCGTTGTTCTCCAGTGCGCGATACGCGTCGGCGAAGACGGCGATGGCGAGGTCGCTGACGCCCGCCTCCCGCATACGCTCGGTCGCCGCTGCCAACCCTGACGAGGACATGCGCTCACCCTACGATGTCTGGTGTGAGCGATTCGGGCGACTCGAGCGAGCAGTCCGCACGACGAGACCCGTCGAACGTCCCGCGTCCGTCGGGATCACTGCGGTCCGAGAAACGCGCCGTGCGTGCCGAGCTCCGGGCTCAGCGACGCGCTGTTGCGGCTCGACGAGATCGGGAGGCCGATGACCGCGCCCTGGCGGGTCAGGTGGCCACGCTCTGCGACCGGATGGGCATCGGGGCCGGCGCGACGGCCACTCTCTACGAGGCTCTGCCCGAGGAGCCCCCCACCGCGGGCATGGCCGAGGTGTTGCAGGAGCGCGGCGTCCGGGTGCTGGTCCCGCTGACCCTCCCTGACCTCGATCTCGACTGGGCCGATCTCGCCGACGAGTCCCGGGCACCGCTCGGCCTGGATGGTATCCACGGTGCCGATCTCGTGCTCATCCCGGGTCTGGCGGTCGATGCGTCAGGCACCCGCCTGGGGCAGGGAGGTGGCTGCTATGACAAGGCACTCCCGCGACGAGCCCCGGGCCGGCGAGTCATCGTCATTCTCCATCCCGAAGAGTTCACGGCGGCGCTCCTGCCCCGTGAGGACCACGACGTCCTGGTCGATGCGGTCCTCACCGCCGACGGTGCCACCCAGATCACTGCCCGCCATCGGGCGTGAGCCGCAGCGTCTCCTTGGTCGCTGCGGCCACCGTCGCCGACTCGAACGGCCACAGCCGAGTGCGCCCTTGGGCCCAGTCCTCGAATTGATCCATGCGGTGGGGCGAGAAGGCATGCCCGCTGGCGCCCGTCTGGTCGACCCAGACGGACCGGTCGAAATCATCGAGGTCGATGACCATGCGGAAGGTCGGAGCCCAGTTCACGGCATACCCATTCCTCGCATCCCAGCCGTTGGCATTGACGATCGACGAGCCACCGGGCAGGCCTGTCGCCTTCTCGTTGAAGACCCAGCGCACCGGACCCGGCACATCCTCACCACCGAGCACCGGATGGGTCGGCGTCAGCGTGTGCACGGCGCCCCAAGTCCATGCCGTCGGGTCCTTGCCGAGTTCGCGGGTCAGGTCGAGTCGTGCCTGCACCATCGCCTGACGCAGGATCTCGGCTCGTCCCTCGGTCACACCCAAGGTTTCGACGTCGTCCCACCAGGGGTCCTGTGGAGCCTGCAGCAGCCGTTCCATCACGGCACGCCACCGCGCGCCACCATTGCTGCCCAGGTCGTCCGGCAACTCGTCGTCGAAGGTGAACTCGACCAGACGTCGCCACACCGCGTTGTAGTAGGTGGCCGCGGCCGACTGGCGGCCCTGTGCGGGCGTCGTGAAATCCCAGTCGCGCAACAACTCTCGCGCCTCGCGCGTGAAGGCATCGTCCTCCAGTGGCACCATGAGCAGTTGCTTGACGACAGCCGGCGCCAGGTCGTCGTGCGAGTCGAGCTGAATGGCACTCATGTCCGCGAGGTCGACCTTCCCGCCGTCCAGAAGCCGCGCTGCCAACAGTCTGCGGATGCGCTCGGCCCGATAGCCGGGGTCGAACTCGGTCGTGAGGAAGGGCGAGTTCCCGGCCATCACACTCTGGTTGGCCGCCACGATCAGGCCATCGGCAGGATCGAGGACGAACGGCATCTGCTCGAAGGGCACCATCCCGGTCCAGTCGTAGGCCGGGTCCCAACCCGGGGCCGGCCAGAAGCCGGGTGGCGCTCCCGGGATCGCGCTCCGGCGCGTCGGGATCGCCCCCGGTGCCTGATAGCCGATGTGGCCGTCGACATCGGCATAGACGACGTTCTGCGAGGGTGCCGCAAAGTGCGTCAACGCCGCCCGGAAGTCATCCCAGCCACGGGCGAGATTGAGACCCATCACCGCATCGGCGGTGGTGGAGGGCTGCAACCCGGTCCACGCGAGCGACAGTGCGTAATAGGCACCCTGATCGGATCGGTTCGCCGTGGGTGCCGTCGTGCCCGCAGCGGCGACCGTCGGGAGCACGTCCGAGAGGATCGGTCCATGGACCGTCGATCGGACGGTGAGGGAGACCGACTCCTCACCGGCCACCTTGATCGTCTCCACGCGTGAGGTCGTCTCGACCCACTCCTCACCACGTTGCACGCGGCCGGCACCGTCGAGACGCTCCAGATAGAAGTCGCTCACGTCGGGCCCGAGGTTGGTGAAGCCCCATGCGATGCGCTCGTTGTGTCCGATGATGACGCCCGGGACGCCGGGCAGGGAGAACCCACTGACCCTGAGCGGGCAGTCGGGAGTGACCTCGACGCAGGACAGGGAGATCTGCTGGAAGATGCTCGGGATGCCCACCCCGAGGTGAGGATCGTTGGCCAGCAACGGTTTTCCGGTCTTGGTGTGTGCGCCCGAGACGACCCACGAATTCGATCCGACCCCCTCACCCCGGCCCATGGTGGAGGGCACGGCTTCCATGGCTCGGCTCACCACGGCATACACATCGTCGGGGACGGCTCGGTATGCCGTGGGGAGGGTGGAGTTGACCGGCTCACTCACCGGGGTCCACTCCTCAGCAGAGAGGATCGGCTGGCGCGCCTCGAGGTCTGGCGGGGGATAGAGTTCGCGGATCCGTTGCGGCTCGAGGAGTCCCGCGAGCCGGGCCCGGGCGAGTTCGTCGGCGTAGTTGCCCTTGAGGTCCCATGCCATGAGGGTCAGGAAGGTGAGCGAGTCCACCGACGTCCAGTCGGCGATCCGCAGGTCTGAGTTCTGGAGGCCGAGGACCGCGTATTCCAACCCCATCTGGGTGGTCGAACGTTTGCGCAGGTAGGCGTTGACCCCGTCGGCGTAGGCCTGGAGGAAGCGCCGGGTCTCCGGTGCGAGCAGGGGCAGCGAGGCCTCGGCAGTCTGCCGCCACCCCAGCGTGCGGATCACCCTGTCGGCCTCCACACCGGGCGAACCGACGAGCTCGGCGAGTCGCCCCGAGCCGATGTGCCGCTTGAGGTCCATGTCGAAGAAGCGGTCCTGCGCCTGCACATAGCCCTGGGCACGAGCCAGGTCGGCCATCGAGGTGGCCGAGATGTGCGGGATGCCCGAGGCATCGCGGCGCACCACCACCTCGGCCCCGAGTCCCGGCAGGGTCTGGACTCCGTCGGTCTCGGGCAGGGCGCGCTGGACGAAGGACACCATGATCCCTGCGAGGGACAGGATGACGACGAGCAGGACGACACCCACACCGACTAGCACTCGGCGGATGGCCCTTGGTCGAGTCACCCTGAGAGACTACGGCCAGCATTCGGGGTCGACAGGGAAGCGAGGGCTCGGACATGCATGAGATGTCCCGGGCCTTGGGCGTCCCCGGGCCCCTCGATGCCTTGGCGCTCTGGCTCCTGGCTGGCGCCCTGGTCATCCTGCTGGGGCTGGTCGCCGTGCGCTTCTCCGCGCGCTCCGGAATGCCCTCCTTGGTCCTTTATCTCGGGATCGGCCTCGCCCTGGGCAACGGCGGAATCGGGATCTCGTTCGACAACCTGTTGCTCACCGAAGTGCTCGGCTATGCGGCCCTGGTGCTGATCCTCACCGAGGGCGGCATCACCACGGACTGGCGCGCAGTGCGCCGCTCGGCGGGTCCGGCCCTGAGCCTGGCCACGGTCGCTGTGCTTGCCTCGGTCGGGGTCGTGGCCGCTGCTGCTCACCTCGTGCTGGGGCTGTCGTGGCAGGTCTCCCTCATCGTCGGCGCCGTGCTCACCTCGACCGATGCGGCCGCCGTCTTCTCGGTGCTGCGCAACATCCCGCTGCCGAGGAAGGTCGCCGGAATCCTCGAGATGGAGTCCGGACTCAACGACCCGCCGGTCGTCATCCTCGTCACGGTCTTCGCGGCGCAGGCGGCCGGGCTGGGCAGCGGAGACCCGTGGTGGCTGATCGGGCTGACCGCGATCATGGAGCTCGTCGGCGGCGTCGCGATCGGCCTGCTCGTCGGCTATCTGGGAGCCAAGATCCTTGGTCGTCTGGTCGTGGGCTCCTCGACGCTCTTCGCCATCGGCGTCATTTCCGTCTCTGTGGGGGCCTACGGGGCCGCGGACCTGGTCCACACGTCTGGCTTCGCGGCCTGTTTTGTCGCCTCGCTCCTCTTGGGCAACCTCGGTTTGCCGCATCGCCCATCAGTGACCGGCTTCGCCACGGCCCTCGGCTGGCTCGCTCAGATCGGACTCTTCGTCCTGCTCGGACTCCTCGCCAATCCCTTCGAGTTCGGCGCCCAGGTCATCCCCGCGCTCGTTCTCGGCGTGATCCTGCTGCTTGTCGCTCGCCCCATCTCGGTCTTCCTCTCCTGCACACCCTTCCGGGTGCCATGGCGACATCAGCTCTTCCTCTCCTGGGCAGGTTTGCGCGGGGCCGTGCCCGTCGTCCTCGCCACCGTGCCGACAGCCATGGGGGCGCCAGGGCTGGACTGGCTCTTCGACCTCGTTTTCGTCCTCGTCCTGGTCTTCACCATC
>DAOLRO010000092.1:2720-11253 GCA_035418665.1 Phycicoccus sp. | reverse complement strand
TCCGCAAGGACGTCGTCGCCAAGCCGCTCTGGCACGACACCCCCGAGGCGATGGCCACCGTCCACGGTCGCGTCCTCGACTGGAAGACCGGCGAGGTCGAGCCCATCCCGGGCAAGACGATGCCGGTCATCGTCGAGGTCGAGCGCGACTACGGCGCGATCTACGACAAGTTCGTGGCGATCGGCCCGCTCATGGAGAAGGTCGGCATGCTCACCAAGGGCGTGGCCTACAAGGTCGAGCGCGAGATCGGCATCCTGCGTGACCGCAACGGAGTCGTGCGCTCCGGCCCGGCCGCAGGACAGCCGAAGATGGAGACCGACATCCAGGTCGCCGACGCGATCATGCACCTGTCGGGCACCTGCAACGGTCACCTCTCGACCCACGGCTTCGAGTTCCTCGAGAAGCGCACAGGTCACCAGTTGAGCGATCTGGCCTCCGAGAGCGCCGGCAAGCAGATCACCTTCAAGGACACCCAGGCCGCACCCGTCCCGGTCATCACCTCGCCCGAATGGAGTGGGTCCGAGACCGGTGGTCGTCGCTACAGCCCGTTCACGATCAACATCGAGCGCTCCAAGCCCTTCCACACCTTGACCGGTCGCCAGCAGTTCTATCTCGACCACGACTGGATGCTCGGGATGGGTGAGGCAATGCCGACCTACCGGCCGCCGCTCAACATGACCAAGCTCTTCGGCGAGGCGCCCGTCGGCACGCAGAACGAACTCGGTGTCTCGGTGCGCTACCTGACGCCGCACAACAAGTGGTCGATCCACTCCGAATACCAGGACAACCTCTTCATGCTCTCGCTCTCGCGCGGTGGGCAGACGATCTGGATGTCGGTCAAGGACGCGGACAAGATCGACGTCAAGGACAACGACTGGATCGAGGTCGTCAACCGCAACGGTGTCGTCGCCTGTCGGGCGGTGGTGTCCTACCGGATGCCCGAGGGCACGGTCTTCATGCACCACGCGCAGGACCGTCTGATCGACGTGCCGCTCACGGAGACCGACGGCATGCGCGGCGGCATCCACAACTCGCTGACGCGGATCCTCGTCAAGCCGAGCCACATCATCGGCGGCTACGCCCAGCACGCCTACTTCTTCAACTACATCGGGCCGACCGGCAACAACCGGGACGAAGTCACGATGATCCGCAAGCGGACCGCGAAGGTGGAGTACTGACATGCGCGTCATGGCACAGATGGCAATGGTGATGAACCTCGACAAGTGCATCGGGTGTCACACCTGCTCGGTCACCTGCAAGCAGGCGTGGACCAACCGCACCGGCATGGAATACGTCTGGTTCAACAACGTCGAGACGCGGCCTGGTCTGGGTTATCCGCGGCGCTGGCAGGACCAGGAGGAGTGGAAGGGCGGCTGGACCCTCAAGAACGGTCGCCTCACCCTCAAGTCGGGCAGTCGCTTCCAGAAGCTGCTCAGCATCTTCAGCAACCCGAAGATGCCGCAGCTGGACGACTACTACGAGCCGTGGACCTACGACTACGAGACCCTGCTCAACGCCCCGCTGCAGAAGAATTTCCCTGTGGCACAACCGCACTCGCTCATCACCGGCAAGAAGATGAACGTCCGCTGGTCGGCCAACTGGGACGACGACCTCGGTGGCGCACAGGAATACGCACCCAAGGACCCGATGCTCAAGGGCATCGAGGACAAGGTGAAGTTCGAGTTCGAGCAGACCTTCATGTTCTATCTGCCGCGCATCTGCGAGCACTGCCTCAACCCCGCGTGCGCCGCCTCCTGCCCCAGTGGCGCGATCTACAAGCGCGAGGAGGACGGCATCGTCCTGGTCGACCAGGACAAGTGCCGCGGCTGGCGCATGTGCATCAGTGGCTGCCCCTACAAGAAGGTCTACTTCAACCACAAGACCGGCAAGGCCGAGAAGTGCACCTTCTGCTACCCCCGCATCGAGGTCGGCCTGCCGACCGTCTGTGCGGAGACCTGCGTCGGTCGCCTGCGCTACATCGGCATCGTCCTCTATGACCCGGACAAGGTGCTCGAGGCCGCCTCGGTCGAGAACGACAAGGACCTCTACGAGGCCCAGCTCGGGTGCTTCCTCGACCCCAACGACCCGGAGGTCCGTCGGGCCGCCGAGCAGCAGGGCATCCCGGCCGACTGGATGGACGCCGCGGTCAAGTCGCCCGTGCGCCGCCTGATCATGGACTACAAGGTCGCTCTGCCGTTGCACCCGGAATACCGCACCATGCCGATGGTGTGGTACATCCCGCCGCTCTCCCCCGTCGTCGACGTCATCAAGGACACCGGCCACGACGCCGAGGACCAGGACAACCTCTTCGCGGCCATCGACACCCTGCGCATCCCCGTCGAATACCTCGCGGGCCTCTTCACCGCCGGCGATGTCGGCCCGGTCAACGAGACCCTCAAGAAGCTCGCGGCGATGCGGTCCTACATGCGCGACATCAACCTCGGTCGCGACCCGCGCGCAGAGATCCCGGCCGCGGTCGGGATGGAGGAGGAGGAGATGTATGACATGTTCCGCCTCCTCGCCATCGCCAAGTACGAAGACCGCTACGTCATCCCGACCGCCCACGCGGAGTCGGCGCACTCCCTCGAGGAGATCGCGACCGACTGTGCGGTCAGCGCCTACGACCACGCCGGCGAGGAGCAGCCCTTCGGCGTCGGTTCCGGCCCGCAGGTGCGCATCGCCGTCGAGGACCTCATGGTCCGCACGGCGCGCATGAAGGGCGACCAGCACGCGGACTATGTCCCGGGGCAACTCCCCGACGCGGCAGGACCGAGCGAGAAGTCATGACGGCCCTCATCGATCGCGTCTGGAAACGCCACCGCCGCACCGAGCCCACCTGGTCCTCCGACGAGGTGGCCGCGACGTGGCAGTTGTGTTCCCTCCTTCTCGATTACCCCACCGAGGACCTCGTATGCCGTGTGACTGACCTCCGCTCGGTGGCCGCCGGCCTCCCAGCCGCGCTGGGAGGGGGCCTCACGGCATACCTCGATGGAATGGCGACCACGGATCTCGGTGTGCTGCAACGGGATTACGTCGAGACCTTCGACATCACCCGCAAGTGCGCGTTGCACCTGACCTACGCGACGACCGGGGACACCCGCCGCCGTGGGGTCGCGCTCGTGCAGTTCAAGCAGGCCTTCCGGGCCAGCGGCGTGGTCCTGTCCGACGAGGACGCCGAGTTGCCCGACTACCTGCCCGTGGTGCTCGAGTTCGCCGCGCTCACCGATCGCGAGGTCGGCTGGCGGCTGCTGACCGACCACCGTGTCTCGATCGAATTGCTCCATCGAGCGTTGCAGCACAAGGATTCTCGCTGGCTCCCCGTGGTGGACGCCCTGCGTGCGACGCTGCCCGTGCTCGACGGCACCGACGAGGAGGCGCTGGCCAAGCTCATCGCCGCCGGCCCTCCGAGTGAGGACGTCGGTATCGAGAGCGCCCAGGATCCCTACGTCATGGCGCCCGGTTACGACGGTCCCCCGTCGTCGCGCCCCGCCCCCTCAAGTCCGCAGTCACTCGGTCACTCGATCCCCGTTGGAGCCCCCCGATGAGCACCTTTCTCTGGGTCATCTTCCCCTACCTCTGCCTCGCGAGTTTCGTTGTGGGGCACTGGTGGCGCTACAAGTACGACAAGTTCGGGTGGACCACCCGCAGCAGCCAGCTCTACGAGGACAACTTGCTCAAGTGGGGCAGCCCGCTCTTCCACTTCGGCATGCTCGGGGTCGTCGGCGGCCACATCATCGGTCTCCTTCTCCCCAAGGGGTGGACCGACGCGATCGGCATCTCCGAGTCGACCTATCACACGTTCGCTCTGGGCGGCGGGCTCATCGCGGGAGCCATGACCTTCGTCGGGCTCGTCATGCTCGTCTACCGACGCCGCACCGTGCGTCCGGTCTTCAAGGCGACGACGCCGATGGACAAGGTCATGTATCTCTTCCTCGGCGGCGTCATCCTGCTGGGCTGCTGGAACACCGTCGCCTCGGTGATCTTCAAGACCCACTTCAACTACCGCGAGAGTGTCTCGCCGTGGTTCCGTCAGATCTTCTACCTGCAGCCCGACGCATCCCTCATGACCGGGGTGCCCCTGGGCTTCCAGGCGCATGCTCTGCTCGCCTTCGCGCTCTTCGCGCTGTGGCCCTTCACCCGCTTGGTGCACGTCTTCTCGGCGCCGGTCGGCTACTTCACCCGGCCCTACATCGTCTACCGGAGCAAGGACGAGCGCTCCGGCCGCGGCACCGGCAACCACGCTCCCAAGCGCGGCTGGGAGGCCTCGAACCTCGACGACGCCCGCAAGTAGCCATCCCTCGTTTCCCGCTCAGAGCGGGAACAGTGGTTCTGCGTGGGGACCGTTCCTGCGCAGAACCACGTTTCCCACGCACCATTGGAGCCCGTCATGACTGACCTGGTCGCCGCCGAGGCCACCTGGCACGACTGGATCGTCGAGGCCTGCGCGGCCTTGGACGTCGACCCCGATCTCGTCGACGTCAAGGCCATCCACGGCCTGACCAAGCGCATCGCCCACGAATACGAGCGTCCGATGGCTCCCGTCGGCGCCTACATCCTGGGCCTGGCTGTCGGTGCTGGCGCGGGCCCGGACCGGATCACCGAACTGCGGGCCACCCTCGAGTCGACGATCCACGGTCGCACCTCGCCCTGAGATCGGCGAGGATGGCGGGAGCGCTCCCTGACGTCATCAGGTGAGCCCGACGCCGGAAGGAGCCCGTCATGGCCGAAGGCATTTCGATCGGTGGACGACCCGACACGACCGATCCCGCAACTCCCCCCGAGGCGCCTGCCCCGTGGGAAGGCCTTCCCAGCGAACCGGGCGCGCCCTCGGTGGTCGACCTCACGGCATACGCCGAACGACTGTTGACCCAGGCCCGGGCGGACGCACGGGGCAAGGCCAGCGCACCCGTCCTCAAGGGCGAACGGCAGCGCGCCATGCTCGTCGCCCTGACCGCGGGTGCCGGACTTGGCGAGCACTCGTCCCCGCCGGCGGCCAGCCTGCACGTGTTGTCCGGTCGCTTTCGCCTGTATGCCGGTGAGCTGGGTTGGGAGTGCGGCCCCGGTGAGCTGGTGGCCATCCCCGAGGAGCGGCACGCGGTGGACTGCCTCGAGGACGGCGTCTTCCTGCTCACGGTGACTCCACCCAGCCGCACCTGACGAGGTCTCGCGCCCTCAGTCGAGATAGACCCCAGGGGTCAGGCGGTCTGGGACGGAGTGAAGCCCGCGCGGCGAGCGGAGTCCTCGTCGAAGAACCAGACGTCCGGCTCACGCGAGTCATAGCCCGGGGCCTCGGGCACCCGGAAGGTCATCGTGTCGCGGTAGGCCTGCACCGCGTGGCCGAGGGGCTGGGCGCCATCGGCGATCGGTGCGGCCGAACCCATGCCGAAGCCACCATCGGACACCTCCTCGAGGTCCGAGATCCGACGGCCCCACGCTGCGGTTTCGGGAGCGTCGGAGGGCATGACCTCCGAAACGGTCTGGTCGGCGCCAGCGTCGACAAGGTCATCCGCAGCTTCCTCGCCGAACATCGCCTCGTCGTGCTGCCAGTCGTCGGTCTCGACCGCCTCGACGGACTCGACCGCCCGATCGTGGCTGATCGTCGCGGCCACCGCGGCAGCGCCGGCGGCCGACTCGGCAGCCCAACCTGCGTTCAGGCCCGCGTCACCCACGGTGGACTCAGAAGTATCAGCGAACTCGGCATTGGCAACCGGCTCAGCGATCGCCTCCTCCTCGGGCTCGGTCCAGGTGTCCTCACTCGTCGGCTCGGCCACGACCGAGTCGTCGACGTTCTGGACCTCTGCGACTGCAACGTCCTCCTCCGTCACCTCGTCGCCGTAACCGGCACCCATGGCCAGGGCCTCGGAGGCATCCGCCTCGACGACCGTCCCAGCATCCTCGACGATCATCTCGTCGTCATCGGCTGCGGCGACTTCGGCGTCGGCGACATCGGCGAGGGCCCCCTCCGGGGCCACCACCGAGGCCTCTTCGTCGGTCACCTCGACCTCACCGTCATCGTCGACCGCGTCCTCGACGGAACCCTCGTCGACCATCACGACCTCACCGTCATCGCTGACCACCTGCTCGGTGGTTGCCTCGACGTACTCCTCCTCGGAGTCCTCGAATTCGCGAGCGAGCTCTTCACTGGACGGCAACGGCCCGGCATACGGGCTCGGCGCAGCCGGAGCGGGAGGGGCAGCCGGAGCGGGAGGTGCGGCGGGAGCGGGAGGGGCAAACGGGGCGCCGAAGGATTCCGTCGGTGACACCGCGGGCTCGGCGGGCTCGGCCGGCATCGGGTCCACCTCGCCCGTGGCCGGCACAGCCGGCACTGCTGAGTCCGCGACGAAGGGAGCAGCAGCAGGCGCACCGCTGGCCGGGTCGGCCCACAGGTCGGTCTCGCCCAGACGGACGTTCTCCGCACGAGCAGCCAGGGCGTCCTCCGCGCGACCGTCGCGGTCGTTTGCCCCACCGGAGGCGGCATGCGCCCCACCGCCGCTCCGGGAGGAGAACCACCACCACAGGACGAGGGCGAGGAGCACCAGGAGAATGAGCGGCAGGGCGTAGGTGAGCTTCATCGGGCCAACTCCGAAGTCGTGCGGCGTCGGTCACGCCGGTCCACGACCCAACCTACTGGTAGGAGCGCATCCACGACTCAGGGCAGCGCCGTGAGCCGCGACGCATCTCGATCCGGACGGATCAGCCGAGGCCGAGTTCCTCCGTCGACAACTCTCGCATCTCGATCTTGCGGACCTTGCCCGTGACGGTCATGGGGAACTCGTCGACGATCTTGACGTAACGGGGAATCTTGTAGTGCGCCAACTGGCCGGTCGCAAAGGCCCGCACCGACTCGGCCGTGAGCGGCTCCGCGCCGTCCTTCATCCGTATCCAGGCGCAGAGTTCCTCGCCATACTTCGCGTCCGGCACCCCGATGACCTGAGCATCGAGCACGTCGGGATGGGTGTAGAGGAACTCCTCGATCTCGCGCGGATAGACGTTCTCCCCGCCGCGGATGACCATGTCCTTGATCCGGCCGGTGATGCGGACATAACCGTCGGGATCCATCACACCGAGATCACCCGTGCGCATCCAGCCGTCGACGATGGCCTCGTCGGTCTTGTCGGGCTGCTCCCAATAGCCGAGCATCACCGAGTAGCCGCGTGTCCAGAACTCCCCTGGCTCGCCTCGTGGCACCGTCTCCAGGGTGAGCGGGTCGACGATCCGGATCTCGAGGTGTGGCGCGACGCGACCGACCGTGTTGACCTTGTGGTCGAAGGAGTCATCGGTGCGGTTCTGGGTCGACACGGGCGACGTCTCGGTCATGCCATAGCAGATCGTCATCTCGTCGATCCCGGCGTCGATGAGCTTGGTCATCATGCTTGCGGGACAAGGGGATCCGGCCATGATGCCGGTCCGCACACTGCTCACGTCGAAGTCGGACAGGTTGGGCAGCGCCCACTCCGCGATGAACATCGTCGGCACGCCGTAGAGGGACGTGCACTTCTCGGCATCGACGGCCTCGAGCGTCAGCACAGGGTCGAAGCCGGGCGCGGGGATGACCATGCACGCCCCGTGCGAGGTCGCCGCGAGATTGCCCATGACCATCCCGAAGCAGTGATAGAAGGGCACCGGGATGCAGATCCGGTCCTCTTCGGTGTAGCGGCAGACCTCGCCCACGAGATAGCCGTTGTTCAGGATGTTGCGGTGCGACAGGGTCGCACCCTTGGGGAATCCCGTTGTCCCCGAGGTGTATTGGATATTGATCGCGTCGTCGGGAGACAGCCCCGCGCCGACCGCCGCCACGTCAGCATCGGTGAACTCGCCGTCCCGGGCCAGCAGCCCGGTCCACGACTCCTGCCCGATGACGAAGACCTCTTCCAGCCCCGGGCACTCCCGCTGGGCTGACTCGACCATCGCGACGTAGTTGCTCGTCTTGAAGCTCGCGGCGGTCACGAGCATCCGGATCCCCGACTGCCCCAGCACATAAGTGAGTTCATGCGTGCGATAGCTCGGGTTGATGTTGACCAGGATCGCGCCGAGCTTGGCGGTCGCATATTGGGTCAGCGTCCACTCGGCGCAGTTCGGAGCCCAGATCCCGATCCGGTCGCCCTTGGCGAGCCCGACGGCGAGCAGTGCGCGAGCGAGCCGGTCCACTTCGGCTCCGAACTCGGCGTATGTCCATCTGATCCCTTGGGCGCGATCCACGAGCGCCTCCCGATCAGGGAAGCGAGCAATCGTCGCGTCGAGGTTCGCCCCGATCGTCTCGTCGAGCAGCGGCGGCGTGGTCTCCCCCGCCGCATGCGACATCGTGGGGTCGAGTTGCGTGGCAGTCATCGGTGACCTTTCGCGAAGGGGTCTCCCCACCATTGCACGCCTTGCCGGGTGGGCTGGCAACCATTGCCCGTATGCCGTCCGCTTGCCCACCCGGTCGCAGACCCTGCCCAATGGCGCAGCCATGCCTGCACCACCAGACAGCCTCAGCGAACCCGGTCGCAGACCCTGCCCAATGGCGCAGCCATGCCTGCACCACCAGACAGCC